>CAYWBK010000070.1:0-18533 GCA_964455745.1 uncultured Armatimonadia bacterium | reverse complement strand
GCGATCTTGCCGTTTTGCCATTCTACCAAAGATTCTCGTCTGACAAGGCACTAGTTGCTGTTCGAGATGGCCCACATGTTGGGCTGGACGGTCGTCGTATCGGTGGGAACCTTGCTCTGAGTAACCCACTTCGCGTGGCCATCGACGAAGGCGTAGTTAGCGCCGCCGTTGTGGATGAAATTGCCTGCCTGCGTGCTCACGGTGTTGGCCGGATTCGTGATCGTCGTAGCGCTCGCGAACGGGGGCACGGCCTGTGGGCCGAAGCCGCCGCCGCCGAGGCCGCCACTGTTCATGACGGAGTCGCCGAAGATGGCAGTCGATGCAGGTTCCTGGATTGCGGACAGGGTCTGCCACCCGCAGTTGACGTTCATCTCGTAGCTGCAGCCATTGGTCCGCCCAGTCGTGTCGGACGGGCAGATGAAGATCTGGCTATTCTTGACGTAAGGGAACAAAGCGCCCTGGGTCATGTTCCAGTAGGGGGTGCTGCCGTTGGGGGCGTAGTATGCCCAGGAGCCGACGTTGACGGTCGCATCCGCTCTCCACCCGAAGAACATCTCGTCATAGTCCTGGTTGTACATTGCGGCTGCCAGTCCTATCTGCTTGAGATTGGACAGGCAACTCGTCTGCCGAGCTTTCTCACGTGCCCGCGAGAAGACAGGGAACAAGATCGCGGCCAGGATCGCGATGATTGCGATCACGACCAGTAGTTCGATAAGCGTAAAGCCTCTACGTTTCATGGTCAGCGCTAACCTCCAATGGGTGATAACTTCCTGCCGCGCTCTGCCGCGGCCCGTCTTTTGAGAGATCACACCTGCTACCCCGTGTTCGGCAAGATGACTGTGCCGATTTCTGCCTCAGCGTAAGCAAGCGCTCTGGCCATCCCGGGACCACTCAAGCCGCAGTCACGGCTCCAGTGTCGCTTTGGGCCCTCCGCCATTGGATACGCGCGGCCACCATCTATGAGTCAGAGCCGACAGCGCGCTCAAGGACGGCGTGTTTTCCGTCCACCTCCTTCTACCTTGCCCTCTGTTCTGTCCCCGCGCTTGCGATAACCGGGCGGTAGTAGGCTATGAACCCGGGCAGTATTTCCGTCGTGCCCAGGTTGCCGCCGAGATTCGACAAGAGCATCAACCGGCCGTTCTGCTGGACCGCGAACCCGATATGCTGGGAGGATCGAGGACCATACGTGAACGGCCAGACGAGAATATCACCAGGACGGGCGAGGCCCGCCGGACGGGCTGCATAGCCCACTGCGGGGAGTTCATAGGCCCACACATGGGCGTCGCCCAGCCCCCACCCGAGGGCCTCTCTCATCGTGCCCGCGCACCGATCCGGCACATGGCTTACGGCGCCGCGGAGCATGCGGTCGATGGCGTAGTTCGCGTCGCCATCGCGAGGGTAGGTCACCGACACACCCGGAGCCAAACTTGTGGTGGTCATACCGCGGGTGAAAGCGTCGCGCCAGACGCGCAAGGCGGCCAGCCGCTTCTGGGCGATGTTCGAGTCGCCGCCGGTGACGGCGCCGGTCGAGCGGGGCATCTCGCCGAGCTTCAGGCTGCCGGTGTAGACCGGGGCCTGGGACTCGATCGACGCGCCCGCCCCTGCGACCTCGCTGATGACCGGCTCCGGCGCCAGCGGGAACAGCTCGGTGAGCGCGGCTCGTCTCCGCGCCCCCTCCGGCGACTGCTCGAGAAGGTGGGGGCGCTTGGACGCGGCCTCGTCTTCGACAGGGGAGGCCAGCGCCAGCCATTCGATCGTGTAGCGAGCATCATTCCGATACAGGCCCTGCTCGCAGAAGACGATCAATTCGGCGCGGGCTCCACTCTCGCCCTTCTGCGGAGCCACGTCGCCGACCCATCCGGCGAATCGGGTCCCGGGGTACTCGTCGAATGTCACGCCGACGGGGGTGCCGGGACGGAACCGGGGGACGTCCTTGAGATCGATGTCGGCGTAGAGCCGGACCCACTCCGTATTGGCCAACTCCACCAGGGGATCGCCGGCCTGAACCAACGCCCCGTTCGGACTGACGGTGCGGATGACCATGCCATCCGACGGGGCCTGCTGATCGGCCCACTGCACCTGGGCAAGTTGATTGGCCACCGGCGAGAGCGGAGTCATGGGCGCGCCGCCCGATTGCCGCCGCGGGGCGCGACCGGAGCTTACCAGCGGGGCGGGCCACACTACGCGCGATGAACGATCTGCGGCCGCGCTCTGGGAGGCTGGCGCCGGACTCGCCGCGAGCCTCGCGGGCGGCGCGGCGGCAGGTTGAGGCGCGCTGTAGGCGACTGAGGCATCGGGCTGCTGGGCCGGCCTGGGGACCGAGACGCGCCGCACCACACGCCGGGTCACCGTTGCAGGAGCGGGCGTCTCCTGGGCCTGGCGCAGCTCCGCCTTCGCCTGAGAAAGGTAACTCTCCCGCTGGCTCAGCCCCTTGCGAGTCTCATCGAGGCGCTCGCGGGCATCCTCGACCTCCCGGCGAGCAATGATGCCCTTCTGGTAAAGACGATCCCGCGCGGCAAGGTCCTCCTCTGCCGAGTGTACCAGGCTGCGTGCCTCTTCCACCTGCTTGTCGGCATCGGCCACAGCGCTCTGAGCGCGGACTCGCGCGGCGGAACTGTCGGGAGATTCCGACGCCGGTACGGTCTCGTAGGAGACGACCTCTTCTTCGGTCGTCTCAGACGCCGGCGCAGATGCCAGCTTCGCGCGAGAGGCCGGAGCCTCGCTCGGCGCGGCGGGCGCTCGGGCCAGTGTGGCGCGGGATCGCGGCGCAATCGCGGGGGCTGCAGCCGGCGCCGAGTACACGGGCAGCCCAATCAACGGACGCCCCGAGACGGGCAGCATCGCCGAGGGGAAGTAGACGTTGGGAGTGGGGCCGCGTCCGGCAATCAGGTATGGGGAAGCCCCGGCGGCGGTCAGCAACTGCTGGACTTTCTCCCAGTCGGTCATGTTCCCGATGTTATAGACACGAGCCAGCGACTGGCCGGCGCGGAGAATACCGTCCAACGGGAACAGGTACTCCACGATGCCGGGGAGTGTCGCGCGGATGAAGAATGAGGCGTTCGTGCGCCAGCTATGTGACACAATGTCACTGTAGCTGACCGTCCCGGAACCGAGCGTGATCCGAGCCTTCGGGGTGCGCAGAGCCGTCCAGCGCAGATCCGCCGCCAGCGGGCGTGGCGGACTAGGAACGCCCGCTACTGGCGATGGCGTCGCCGGCGCTGCGGCTGCCGCCGGGGAAACGGAGGCCGCTGCAGTTGCGGCGCTCGCGCCTGTTGTCGGAAGCCCGGCGGATACCGGACCCGTAAGCACGAGCGCGCCGACGACGGCGAGCAGCGCACCAGGCAATAGGAGTGGAGTGAGTGAACGAGAGTATGGCATGGCGTATGAAAACTTAGACGCCCAGACGCACGAAAAGTTCGGGTGAATAGGCACAGGAGCGCTCGGTTACGATGGGATTCTGCGTCGCTAAGAGTAATATGATACCATGAACGAAGGGGCTGTGGCTACGTGTTGATGTTAGATGGGGTGCGTCCTTCAATTGTAGGTAGTATTACTATGCCGGTTGTGCGGCCCTGCCTGGCAATCAGATGCCCTGCGGAGAGATGGACGGCGATGGACCACCGAGACACAGAGAACGTCCCTTAACGCCTATCGTGGGGCCAGCGGGCCGTTTCCCAGCCGTTCTCTGTGCCCTCTGTGTCTCTGTGGTTCAACGCCGTTCGTCCTTCATCTTGGGATATGGTCAGCCTCTGACAATATTCCGAGCGTTTCGTCTGCCGATTGTCAAAGCTGCGCAGTAATGGTCGGTAATCGGCGGTAATGGTGGGGCCCGTATTCAACGGCCAAAGGACAGGCCGTGGGGGCTATGCTGCTACGGAACTATCCGCCATGTCGTAATCCCCCAAGTCCCGTGTCCTGCTCCGTTCCCTCAATCAACGAAGAGCCCCTGTTAAATGGCGTCGGTTCAACGGCCTGATTCGGCGGAACGCAACGCTCCAGGAAAGGTGCTGCCACAGGCGCCGGACATGCCGCGCAAGGATTCCGGCTCAGGCTGGCGAAACCTGAGGCCGCCTCGGGCCGGCGGTGTATCGTTTAGCGGAGGCTCGCGAGCACACAATGAGGTGCAAAATGCAGAACCCTGTTCGCATCGGTGTTGTCGGCCTCGGACCGCGCGGGCTTTACCTTGCCGGGATGTTTGCCGGTCGCCCGGGGGCCGCCGTTCGCGCCGTCGCCGATCCCCGCGACGACCAGATCGCCATCGCGCGCACGAAGTTCGGCGACGACTTCCACTACTTCGCCTCCGGGGAGGAGATGGCGACGAGTGGCGCCGTTGACGCCGTCGTCGTCGCCACGGGCGATAGATTCCACGCCGCGAACGGCCTCGAGGCCCTGCGCGCCGGCAGACACGTACTGATCGAGAAGCCGCTCGCGCAGTCGCTTCAGGATTGCGATGAGATCGTCCGTCAGCACATCGCCACTCAGAAGGTCGCGATGACCTATCTGGAGTTGCGTTACTCGGCCTTCTACCAGCGCATCAAGCAGATGATCGACACGGGGGACATCGGCCGTCCCATCCTGGCTGAGGTCGCGGATAACTGCGGCCGGGTGCTGAACACCTTCTACCATCGCAGGAACGCGCGGCGCGCAGAGGTGATCTTCAGCCTCCCTCTACAAAAGGGCGTGCACACGCTCGACCTGATGAACTGGTTCATGGGCGGCCATCCGCGCAAGGTCTTCGCTCTGGGGGGGCGTGACTTCTTCGGCGGTGACGAGCCCAACGACAAGCGCTGTACGAATTGCGAGCAGGCCTCGTCATGCCGGTTCTTCACCGACAGCAGCTACAACCCCGTCGGGTATCCCGATGTCACAATGACCATCGACAACTTCTGCGTGTGGGCGCGTGAGTGCGACGTGGATGACAACACGGTCATCGCCGTCGACTACGACAACGGCGCCCGGGCCAGCTACATCGAGAGCCAGTTCGCGCCGGAGTACTCCCGAGAGTTCAAGATCATGGGCGACGAGGGCAAAATCACCGCGGTCTCCAACGAGTTCACCGGCGAGACGCTCCTCCGCCTGCACCGCCGGTACACCGCGCAGGCGCAGGAATTCTCCGGCGCCACCGTGGAGGGCCACGGAGGCGGAGACGACCGGCTCGCCGACGATTTCATCTCCGCGATCTGCGACGGGCATCATCCGCTCTCGGATGTCATTGCCGGGCGCGACAGCGCGGCGATCGCGATTGCAGCCGAGGAATCGGTCAAGAGCGGCGAGGCGATCGCGATTCCGTCGCCACCGACTACCGCCTGAACGCCATCTTCGCACTTCGAGATCAGACGCCACCGTCGTGGAAACGGCAACTGACAAAGCCACTACAAGGGGCAAGACGATGAATTACAAACGCATCCTGGTGTTCGGTGCGCACCCCGATGACGAACTGACTATGGCTAACGCGATGGCGAAACTGGCGTCGGAGGGCGTCGAAGTGTACGTCTGCATCGCGACCGACGGCTGTGAGGGCTACCCCAGCCCCGAGATGAAAGACAGCATCGTCGCGATCCGCAAGGAGGAGTCGGCCGCGGCAGACAGGGTGATGGGGGTCTCCAGGCGCTATTCCCTGGACGTGCCGGACATGGCGCTGGCCAACTGCAAGGAGAACCTGCTGCAGTTCATGCGGGTAATCCGCGAGGTGCGGCCGGACGCAATTTTCACGCACGGGCCGGATGACACCCACCGCGACCACCTCGCGACACACAAACTGTCGCTGGAGGCCGCGTGGCAAGGCGGGGAGCCGGTGTCAGTGGAATTAGGGGAGCCCTGGGTGACGCGGTTCGTCTTCTATTATAAGGCCGTGATGCGCTGGACGCTACCCAAGATCGTGCATGACACAACCGGATTCACTCACATCCGGCCCGAGACGCTGGCGACGCAGGTCTCGCAACATGCCCTGTTCGGCAAGACGATCGATGATTTCCTCGCGGAGGCGGCGAGGCTCAAAGCAGAGGGTGCCCCCAGCAACCACACTTTCTACATGCCGGAGGGGTTCGTGCTGCGCGATCTCCCCGACCTGACCACGTAGCACCGCAGCGAACCGGGGACAGTTAGGAGTCGTGATTCTCGATCGAGAGTATCCTGGCGATGATGTCCGTGGTCGAGAAGCCCTCAATGAGGGGCAGGATGCCGATCTCTGCGCCGCAAGCCTGCAGCGCCGCCCGCTCCTCCGGGTTCAGCGTCTCGATTGTGTAGTCTCCGCCCTTTACATACACGTCGGGCCGGACCACCTCGATGACTCCGGTGGCGCGGACTTCGTCGAAGAGCGTGACGCAGTCGACGCACTGTAGTGCGGCGAGCAACAGGGCGCGATCTCCTTCGGGCAGAATCGGGCGCTTCTCGCCCTTCAGGGCGCGCACGGAGACATCGGAATTGAGCGCGACAATCAGCGCGTCGCCCAGGTTCCGCGCGTTCTCCAAGTACACGACATGACCCGGATGCAGAATGTCGAAGCACCCGTTAGTGAAGACGACACGCTTGCCGGCGGCCCTGAGGCGCACCGCAACCTCCCCCGCCTCCCCCCGACTAACAATCTTGGATCTTGTATTGAGTGCGCCCGTCGTGGACATCTGATCACCAAGTGGAGCGGAACCGGACAATGCGCCGGTTCCACCAAAGAAGGTCTCCCCCGCTGTTGAATGGAGGTTGACGCGCTCAGCCGAGGCAGATGAGCTTGCCGCTCTGAACTCCGATGTAGATCCTGCCGCCGGACAACGCCGGCGACGAGAAGACCTTGGTTCCAATAGGGATGCGCGCACTGGGCCGTCCGGTCTTGGTGTCCCAGGTCCACAGCGTCCCGTCATGGCACCCTAAGAAAACCGTGATGCCGGATATGGCAGGGCTGGAATCCCCGACCCCGCCCAGAGGCCCCTGCCACTTGAGCAGACCGGTCGAGACGCTGATGCACCGGAGTTTGCTCTCCGACAGGTAACCCTCGGTCGTCGTGACGTAGCACGCGTCACCGGAAATCGCCGGGGTCGTAGTAGCCGATATGGAGGCGTTCTTCGGGTCGCGTATGCCCCACACCTTGTTGCCGGTGCCCAGATCGAAGGCGACCACGTACTCGATAGCGATTGGACTGAGAGCCGTCGGCACCATCACCGGCACGAGGACCTTGCCCTCGCCGATCGACGGCGAGGCCATCACCGGCCCGGCGACCTTCGCTCGCCAGAGCGCCTTCCCGTCTGCAGGCGAGACCGCCTGGACGTCCCCGGCCTCGTCGCAGCAGACGACGGCGGCATCGGCCGCGGCAGGAGACGTGCTGATCGCCCCGCCGGTTTCGACTTTCCAAAGCGGCTTGCCGCTGTCCGCCGCGAGCGCTCGCAGGACGCCGTCCATGCCGCCGAAGATGACCTCCCCGTTGACGCAGATCGGTGAGCCGACGACGGGCTTGAGCGTTCGGCAGCGCCAGAGCACTGCGCCGGTGTCGGCATTCAGAGCGTACAGGAACCTGTCCGCAGAGCCGACGAAAACGCGCCCGTCCACCACCGCCGGCGAGGAGACAACGGCGCCGTCCGCCTGGAAACGCCAGGCGACTTTGCCGTCGGCGGCGCCCAGGCAGACCACAAGCCCCTCAGAATTCCCCACGTAAACGCGCCCACCCACGACAGCGGGCGAACTGTCCACGCTGCCGCCGATGTCCGTCGCCCACTGCACCGCAGGCACCGGGGTGACAACCTCATCTGACGATGCGGAGTGCGCCGGGTTCCCGCCGAACATCGGCCAATCGGCGCCCCAGGCCACAGCGGCGGCGAAAAACAGCACAATGGCGAACAGAGCGCGGCGCATTCCGCTCCTCCAACCGGTCCAGACAAGTGGCTGGACGCCACCCGTGAGAGCGGCGTCCAGTGGTACGCATACGATGATGCGGCGATCTCAGCGCCCTGCCACGGCGGGAGAGTGCTTTGGCTGGCTAACCGCGCCCAGTCGATCACCCGAGTGGTTGCAGCGCGATCACAACCGTTCTGCTCCCTGCGCCACTGGCATCCACGAGAAGCGGAAGCGCCAGCGTCACATTGTAAGTGTTGCTCGAGCCCGGGACAAGCACGCCACCGACGGGAACCCACAAGGACGGCGGGATCACCTGTACAGAACTGTAGCTGCCCTGGGGAACGTTGGAGACCAGGAAGCTGCCGTCGACGGTACTCCCCGTGGCACTTTGGCCGCCGATGATGACGGTGCCCCCACCGACGCGCTGGGTGCCGTTCTGGTTGGTGAAGTACCCGAACACGCCGCCGGGGAACTGATCCTGGCGGAACAGTGTGATGTCATACGTGACGGGGGCAGTCGAGGCCACCAGGACGCTCGTGAGTCCGCCGGGCGGCAGTTGGTACGAAACCGGCACATCCACGGCCACATTGTAAGCTGTGGCGGAGATCGGGATGCCAGTGATCGTAAACGCCCCGGTCGTCGCACTCGTCTTCTTCGAGTAGGAGTGACCGCTGTTGTCGGAAATAGTGACCAGAACGCCGCCAAGCCCCGGCTGAGATGAGATGCTTCCGTCGGTGACGGTACCGGTTACTGACCCGACGTCGGTTGGGGGGGCACTTGAGCCGCCCCCTCCGCAGCCTGCGGCAACGAGAACGACTGCAATGGCGGTCGCGACAAGTGCTGAGTAGATGATGCGGTGTGTTCGGCGGTCACCCATGCTACGTTCGCTCCTCGATGCCGATATGGCAGGTGGTCAGCTACAGTGCGTCGCAGTCAACGCGCTCACGGGCGCCCGTCCGGCAAGATCAGGCCGTGCCCCCGCCCGCGCTTGAAGCTTGGCCGGCGTCTTGAGGGTATCCAAGCGGCGGCCGACGCTGAGCGGGCATCTGCCTACCTGTTGATGTTGATCTGCCCGAGTGTTCGCACCATCTGGCCGTCGTCGGCAACGGCCTCGATCTGGATCAGGTACCGGCCCGAAGGTACGATGTTGCCGGCATCGTTGTGCAGGTTCCAAGTCGCCACATTGACGCCCGCCGTGCCGCTTTGGCCCTGGACGACATTGCGGACAACAATGCCGGCGATGTTCATCACGGTGACCGTGACACTCGCGGGTCGTGACAGCGTGTAGTTGACCTGCGCAGCGCCGGCCGTCTGGACGGCCGCTGCGACGTTCAGCGTGAGACCGCCGGCCGCGGCAGGGGCGACCGTTATTTGGAAGTGCCGCACGCCGCCGGCGGTTCCGGAGTTGTAGGAGTAGCCGGTCATCGTGCGAGCGTAAACCGATTTGTTGGCATCGAGGTCGGTCAATGTCACGGACATGTTGTTCGGCACCGTGGTCAAGTCGGGCAGAGCTACGGTGACGGTGGTGTTCGCGACATCGGCTTCGACAACGAAACTCCAGGTCTGGGTCCCGGTGCCGGTGCCGCGAATGTCCGTCGCGAGTCGTCCACCATCTTGTGCAGGGAAGTAGACGCTAATCGAGGAGCCGATGACCGGCGGCTTCAGGAATTGGTAGCCGGCGGTACCCGCAGCCGCAACGATGCCCGCAACGGCGCTCTGATCGCACAGACCGCCACCGCGCGCCGAGATCGGCATAACATAATCGCCGGCAGCGCGCGCCGGGGCCTGCGTCGTCGAGGTAGTGGCGCCAGCTGTCGACATGCTGGCCGCTACCGTCAAGGTCGTCGCGTTCGTCGCGTGCAGCCAGACGCCGGCCTGGTTGCGGATGGTATGCTGCAGGCTAACGCCGGTGAGGCTGGTGACAATCTGGTAGCCGGTGGATTGGGACCAAATGTAGCCGTACGGGCTTACGGCGCCACCGGAAGGCACATTGAGTTGCGACCAGTCGATGTCGTGATTGAACGGGTTAGCAGCCATGTTCCAGCCGGTCTGCAGAGACAGGCTGAATGGCGATTCAGGCGTCACGACGCCTGCCATGTTGATGGACTGGGCGTACTGCTGGCCGACCCAGAAGCCGCGTCCGGCGTGCACTTGAAGGACCGACGACACGGTTCCGGTGGTCGGGAACTGGGCGTAGGCCGGCGGCGTCGCTGTCGGGTCGTAGCGATACAGGGTGACATTCGGGCCGAAGACCACGCCCGGGCTGGGGTCGAGCGGCTCGATGGGCAGGCCGAGGAAGGTCAGACCGGCAGCTATGCTTACCGGGCCGAATGTCGGGGCGCCCTTGAAGTTGATATTGGGTACTGCTGCGTTCGAGACGGTGACCGACTGGCTTGTCGGCGAGAACAAGTAATTGTTGAGGCTCGGCGTCACCGTGTACTGACCGGGCTGCAGAGGCAAGGTGTAAGAGCCGGTATTCGCTGCCGTCTGTACGGTCGCGCCAGTCCCCGATCCGGTGGGTGTCGCCGTGATGGTGACGCCGCCGATGCCGTTCGCGCTGGAGTCCGTGACGGTGCCGCTGACTGCAAACGTCTGGAGCCTGCCGTGCTCGGTGATGTTCACAGTTGTCGCCGGTGGAGTTGGCGGCAAGACTATTGCAGGGATGGCGTCGAACGCATAGAGAGCCTTCGAGGCCGTCAGGTTGTAGGTTCCGGCTGGGAGATAGGCGCCCGCGGTAGACGGAAGTCGGAAGGAGCCGTCCGCAGCCGACGTCGCACTGTACGTGCCTGCGGTGATAGTGACGCCGGGGATCGGCTGAGCGGAGTCGTTAAGCACGTAGCCGGCGATGGCATAGCCGGTCGAAGCGGTGAAGTTCACTCCAGTGGCGGACGCGTTCGTCAGTGTCACTGACGTACTCACCGGCGTGAAGACGTAAGTGCTGGTCAGGGAGTTACCGGGGGCCACCGTGTAGGTGCCGGGGATCAACGGGGTGATGGTGTAGGTCCCGTTGAGGTTCGTGTAGGCAGTCGTTGGCGACCCGCTGATCGGCGTGGCGACAACCGGAAGGTCTGCGACGCCGTTCGCGATCGTGCCGCTGATCGACAAGCCCGCAGTCGTGAACGTGTTATTCGTGCTCAGAGACCCTGTCAGACTGTTGGCGTTCGTCGCGTTGGCCGTGACAGTCACGGTCGTATTGTAGGGTAGCGTCGTCGTGTAGCTGGCCAGTATATCTCCGGAAAGCCCAGTTGGCCCTGTGGTCTTCACGATGCTGCTGAATGTGATCGGTTGCGGCCCGGCACCGGTGCCGCTGTCGACGTACATCTGGAAGTTGGTCGAAGTCCAGGGCACGGCGACGCCCAGAGACAGTATCCTCACCGTGATCTTGACGTTGACCGGGCTGACCGCCGACCCCGGTGTCGGTGCGTACAACGACAGGACCGGCGGCTTGGTGGCCGTGGGCGTCGCGCCAGGCGCGACCGTCGGAAGCACGTTCGAGGGAACCGAGCTGCCGCTGATGCCAACAGCCTCGACGAAGTAGTAGTAGTAGGTGTTGGCCTTGGCTGTCAGGTCCTGGTAATTGTAGGCCGCTGTCGGCGTCGTGCTCTTCACAACAGGCGTCGTCGTGATCTGGAGCCACGAGGGGTCAGTGGTTGCCGGAGGCGTCGCCGTGCTGCTCGTGGTGCTCCAGCGGAACACGTTGTAGCCTGTGACCTGATTTGTCGGCGGCATGGGACTGGGCGCAGGAAGCCCGGCGCTGTCGCTCGGCGATGGCGTCCAGGTCAAGTCGAGTTCGCCGCCGGTGCTCGGGTCCACGACGCTGGTCAGGACCGGCGCCTGGGGCGCCGCCACGATGCTGAAGGTCTGAATGGCGGACCACGCCGAGGCCGCGATGTACTGGTCGAACGCTTGAACATGCCAGTACAGGGTGCCTGTCGGCAAGTTGTCTCCGGCAACGAACTGGATCTGTGTCACGCCCACCGCCGTTGTCAGCGACGTGATCGCCGGGGTGATCGGTGCGGTGAAGCTCCCAGTGATCGGATTCACGGTGTTGTTGGCGCTCAACTCCACCACATAGTAGATCGTCGCCGGGATATCGTCCGGGTTCGGGTCGGTCGTCGCGGTCCACTTGAGGAGCGGCGCAGGGCCTGTGCCGATTCCGTTGGCCGGGCTGAACCCTGCAGACACAGCGTTCGGCGGGTCGTTGACGAACGGGCCGGCTATTGACGTGGTCGGATCGGTCGGGAAGCGGGCCGCTTCGCCGAGCGGGGTATCCGTTGCCGTGAAGTAGAAGGTGTGGTCGCCATCTCCTATCGGCTGCGTCCCAGTGGGGCCCGGTACCGACGTATAGGAGTATGTGATTCCGGTGTCCGCGACCGTGTCCTCTCCAACCTGCTGGTTCTGCGTCAGGGTGAAGGTCTTGGCGACCGCTCCGGCGGTCGTCTGCGTAGTAACGACCTGGATCGTCTTAGGAGCATCGCCGTCGAGGTCATGGTACTGGACGCTGAACCTGAACGAATTTGACTGGCTGGTGGTTGCATTCGTCCCACCGGCCTTAAGCGGCGCCGGCTCCCATGTGCCACTAACCAGCACTTGACACTGGCCGTTGGTCAATGTCGGCGGATGGTTCACCTCCGGGCCGAGGAATACGACATTGCCAGTGTTCACCAACTGCGCGTATGCCGGAGTCTTTCCATCCGCCTGCAGTGCCTTGCCGTCCCATGCCTGGTAGTAGTAGGTGTGCGGGCCCATGGACAGGTTTATCGGCACACTGGAAGTCGTGAACGAGAAAAGAACGTCCGACGTATAGTTCGTTATGGTCGGGTCGACCTGGGTCATCGCGTATGGCGTGCCCGGCGTATTGATCGTGCCGTCCGGATTCAGGACCGGGTCAATGTAGACCCAAATGTCACTTGTGCCGTTCGCGTTCTTGGCGGGCGGAAGATTACCAGGGTTGCGATAGTAGACCTGGTAGGTGACTGGAGTCCCATACTTGATGCGGTTGGGCGGTGCAAGCGCCGTGACGTTGGCTGGCACGGGATCGAGTTGCGGCCCGGTGCTGCCGGCGACGATCTTCATCGGCGTGACCATGGTCTGGTCGCCGTTGGTGAATGTCGTTGTGGCCACGGCATCGTTGTTCGCCGCGAGCTGGTTCAATATGAACGAACTGTTGTAGTTGTAACTGGGGCCGACCTGCGTTGGGTATGCGGGATACGTCCCATCGTTGCGAAGTTGCAGCGTGACATCCTTGTAGTCGGGCGCGGCAGGAAGCGAATTCGGATCGACAGCAAGACCGATGGTGAAGAGCAAGGAGACCGGCGTCCCCGCCGTAATCACAATTGGGGTCGAGAAGTTTGTGAAATCAGCCACGAGTGTGCCGGATGGGTCGGCCAGGCCGGTACCGGGGTTGATGTTGGTGGTCTCGGCCGCGAAAGTCGTCTGGCTGAGCGGCGTGTTCGCGGAAGCGTCGATGACTCCGTCGTCGTTCGGGTCAAGGTATACACTAGCCGTGGTGTACCCGGAAAGCGGGGCCGCGTGGCCGCTGGTCGTGACCGCCCACACCTTCAGCTCCTTAATCTGCACCTGCCCCAGCGGCGGAACCTCCGTGGTGTTCACCGAGCAACGGGCCTTCAGCATCGGGATGTTGCTGGTGCCCTGTGGTGAGGTCGCGGGGGCGACGCTGACGGTGGACACCTGCATGACGTTGGTGTGCGGCAGGATGGGGGCCGTATCGCCGACGACCGGGAACCACGCCGCTCCGAAGCTATAGCCGGCGGCTTCAGTTGCAGGGCCGGTTCGCTGGGCGTACTGCGTCGCGCCGGGCTCAACCGGCATGAAGTTGTAGTTGTTGACCAGTTCCGCACCCACTGTCACTCGCGGGGTGAGATTGGCCAGGCGGTCCACATTGTAAGTGACGTAGAGGTGCTGGAAGGCGCTCTCGGTTGTCGGGAAGGTCGAAGTATGCTTGATTCGATAGCCGAGGCCGGTGAAATGAAAGGTGTTGTCAGTCGAGATCGGCACTGTCGCCAGCAGAGTGTCCCCGCCGGTGCCGGTCTGCAGGCCGGCCGTGCCGTTGGTATCCGCCCAGAGCGAGGCACTGTCGATATCGCTGTGGGTGACCGCGCCGCCTGACACGACGACCTGGCTGGTGCCGGATTCCAGCACGTCCAGGTTATTGAGCACGACGTCGTTCGTCGACATCTCGGTCCCGCCCCAGGTGTTGGCCCCCGACGCGTTCGTCAGCCGCAGGGTCAACATCAACTGGTTTGTGTTCCCCTGAACGACCCCGCTGCTAGCATAGCTGGGCGGGCCCCACGTGTTGGTTGAATCGACGACGACCGTGCTCGGCGCCCCTGACGCGGAGGGGGAGTTCGAGTTGATGAGCTTCTGCACGATGACTTCGGCGGGTTGGACGTAAAGATCCGCCGATATCACCTGGCCGGGGTTGCTGATGTTCACCACGCGTGTGAACGAGTCGGTCAGCGTCTTCGGATCGACGATGGAGTGATCGCCGCCTGCCGTTGCGTCGACGATCTGCAGCTTGCCGTTCCCGAACGCCGTTGGGGTATTGTAGACCTGCGGCGCCCCTGTACCCGGGTCGTTAGCGTGGTAGCTGTGGTCCGGGTACCATGTGAAGTTAGGGGTGGAGAGGGTCGCGCCGGTGGACGTATCATAGTGCTGGCCCGGGAAAGGAACTCCGGCCTGATACGAGATGCCGCCCTGGCCCTGGCTCATGTCGAAGCCTGCGGGCTGGGAGGTCAGTATCTTCTTGCCATCCGCCGGGATGACGATTACGTGCGGTGCAACCTCGCAGGCCTGCGATGCCCCGGCGCGATTATCGATATGGTAGATATACAGCCCCTGAGCCGACGGATCCCCGAAGTAGCTTCCGCCGACCGTATAGCGGTTCTCGAGCAGGTAGTATTCATCCCAAGTCGACGCCGCAGCAGCCGTCCGCGCGAGGTAGGGGTTCGCCGGCAGTTTCAGAATCTGGGGATCGCGCAACGTCCCCTCGGTTGCCTCGATCTGCGCGCCCGGCGTGTCCTGGGTGATATCGATCTCGGTGGCCCATCCGCGCTGAAGCTTGCTCCACGCGTCCATCCGCACGCCGTGCGCCATGACTGCGAGGTCGCCCATCATCAGCGACTCAAAGTACGGGATGCTCGGCGGCGGCAAGGCCGCATTGCTGTACAGGTCTGTATCGTACAGATCGGGCTCGCCGAACTGGTGGCCCATCTCGTGCGCCAGGAGTGTTAGCCCGGCCGTCTCCGGGACCACGATGCCCGTCACTGTGGTGTTTCCCGCGCCGGTCAAACCAGCCCCGGCATGGGCGGTGATCGCGTTCCCGTTGCTGCCCTCGGCTCCGCCGCCGCCGGGGTAGACCGTGATCACGTCAGTGTAGCCGCTCAGGCTGATGCCCTCGTCTTGCAGAACCTTGCTGATGTCGGAAAGCATAACGGCCGAGGTATGGTCTTGCTGACCTAGCGGGACCGCAAGGACGTTGCCGTTGTTGGCGCCATCAGTGTTGCTGTGGTCGAACGGGTACATGCGATCGACCTGGTCCTGAGCATCCTCGTGTGTCCCGCCGATGTCGTCGATCTGGTCGGCTTCATTGCGAATGTGGGCAAGCTGATAGGGTTGCCCACTTCCCTGGCTGAAGGAATGGTTAGTGGTGTAGTAGGCGAACGACTTCAACCGACAGTACTGCTCGGGATCGGAGTACAGAGGGTGTTTATGGGTGTACTCGTCGCTCGTGGTGCCGGTTAGGCCTTCAGTGATGTTGGCCTGGTAGGCCGACTTCGTGAACGTATCACCGTAGGAACTTGCATCGGTAGGGGACGGGGCGGTGTCGCCGGGCAGGCTATAGTCACCACTGCGCAGCCCGACGAACGTGGTTCCGTAGACCACCGACAGGCCACTCTGGCCGGACACCCACAGCACGCTGCCGCCGCCCTGGCCGCCGGTGTATGCGTACTGACTACCCACCGCCGTCGTGCACGGGCCGCCGAAGGTGCCGCTGAAAGTGCCTGTTGCCGTGTCATGTGCGGTCGCGGATATGGTGAGGCTCCACGGGGCCCCGTATGGGCCATACGTGGTCGTGACCGGAGTCCACGTGAAATTGGCAGGCGTTGCCGCGGTGTTGGTCCAGATCCAGGAGTTGCCACCGGGGTTGGTTAGGGTCCAGCGCCGATTGTCCCACGGGTCCTGGACCCAAGCAGCCTTCAAGGTGTTGAGGCCGAGCGAGCCCGGTGTGGCGGGGGTGGCGCCGGACGTATTGTCCACGAATATCTGAAGGCCGGAGATGGTAGGCGGGCTATCGACGTCTCGATCGAACAGAATAACGAGACCGTTGACGTTCAGACTGGCGCATACGATGTGTGGGCACGTAAATCCGCCACTATACACGGATGCCGCGGGGTACGGGCGCAGCAACGGAGTGGCTGGCTGGAAGAACCAGTTGGTGGGCTGAATCTTGCCCTGCGCGACCTCGCGCATAGGATTGCGGTCGAGAGTGTGATGGCTATACAGCCAGCCGATAACGGAGGACGAGTCGCCCTGGATGCTGATGTTGCCGTGGGAGTTCTCGTAGTAATAGGAGGCCAGCGATGCCGCCGCGCTGTGGTCGCTGAGCGGCCCAAACAGCCGATTCGTCCAGTCGTTCACCAGCGTCGCCTGGGGCACGGCATTCTGCCCCCCGGTCCCGCCGTCCTCGAGGTTGGTGGTGTCCCAAACGGTCGAGAGACCTACCGGGTATCCGTACCAGGGGGACTTGGCCATCGGGCCGCCGGGGCCATCGGCGAAGAACTCCGAAGGCTCCTGCATGACGCCCGCGCCTTGCCCATAGTTGTAGGAATCGAAGAAGCCGTTGTTGGACTTGATGTCGAATTCGCGGGGGAAGTAATCCGAATACGCATTGATGTCGGCTACCACATAGTGCTGCTGGTCGTTGTTGATGCCGTTAGTGCCGCTCGCCGGCGGGACGAAGTAGGGATGATGGTCAACCCAGGCCGGAAAGTCGGTCGCGACGATGGCGATTCTGACCGGGGTTGTCGTGCTGGCCGGGCGCACGATGCCCGCGGGGCTCATTGTGCCCGTCTTGCCCGTTGTGCTCGCGGGACTCGCCTTAGCTGCTGCGCTCGCCGGGGCGACCGTACCCGCCGGGCGCGGCGCTGTTGCCCCGTTAAGCGCGTTCCCAATGGCTTTGGCGATGGTGGCCCCGCCGGGGACGATTGAAGCGGGGATCACGTAAAATCCGTGCTCCCGGCCCTGATCCAACTGCTTCTGGGCCCATTCCCCGGTCTTCGTCTTGGCGCACTTTTCCAGCGTCGCGCGGTATGCCTGGCCGACCGTCGATGTCGCCTTATAATACCACCCGGTTCCCTGGAACTCGGTCATGTGTCCGGGAGTCCTATTGCCATCGACGTGGTAGAAGTCCAGCGCCGCCCCGTCGGGCAGGTCGACCGAGTTGAGGATGCGCTTCCCCGTCTGCCGCTCCAGATCGACCATGATCTGGTTGGCGGTTTCCTTGCTGACGCCGTATTCCTTGGCCAGCCGGTCGCGCTCAGCGGTGCGATTATCACCGAGCTGGATAGGCCCGGCGCTGCGGGATAAAGTGAGGGGGATGATGATGGTGAGACAGATGGCGACCAGGATGGCGATGACCAACAGGGGGTGTCGTAGGACCGACTTCATCTTGTGCCCACCTTTGTGCAGGAGTCGCCGGAGTTATGCTATCTCGGCGGTACTGCAAGCGTGAGTATTGCTACCCTTGCGTCGCCGCGCCTATGGTCTGCTGTACGTCTCCCTGATCGCAACAGACTGCGCGCGAACGACGCGACCTCGACCTTATCCCCGCACGACCTCGCCGCGCGTCCTGAGCCAGGACGCCACCCCGCGGGCCATGTCAGCGGTCTCCGGGGCAGCCAACCCGCCCGAAGAGACACACAAAACGCCCGAAGTATTCTATTACAGGCTGGACTACCGAGTCAACACGCGAGAGCATCGTTCTGCGCATCGTTCTCGGCTTTCTGACGATCCCGGCGTTGACCGGCGCGAGAGGCCGGCTCAGCGCCCTTCCAAGCCTTGTCGCTCCATCTCCAGGAGCGTCCGCTTCATGTCCAAGCCACCCCCGAATCCGACCAGTTGTCCGCCCGCTCCGACAACCCGGTGGCAAGGCACGATGATGGCGATGGGATTGCGCGCCATGACTTGCCCAACCCCCCGCGCAACTCCGGGCCGCCCGGCACGTGCGGCGAGAGCGCCGTAGGTGATGGTCTCACCGTACGGGATGGCATGGCATTCCTCGAGAACACGCCTGGTGAATGGCGCGAGGCCGTCCAGGTCGAGCGGCACCGTGAACCGCGTCGGACGCCCCGCGAAGTACGAGTGGAGAAGATCGACAACTCGGCCGAGCAGCTCATCTTTATCGGGTTCGATCGCCAGGCCCCGCAGCTTCAACTCAGCCTCGGCAGCTTCGGCGCTCACGAGCGGCACCGTGCAGCGGACGATACCCTTCGAACTGCGCCCTATCGCGACCCAACCAGCTTGAACCTCAAACACCTGGCCGCGCGTCATGTTCCATTGTTCACTACTGCGTGTCATGGCGATCGCCTTTCTTGAGCGAAAATGGCAACCTCACCCCCGGCCCCTCCACTCGGGGGAACGGCCCTACCCCGTCCCGCCTGCGGCGGGCCACCCCTCCCGTTCCGGGAGGG
>CAYWBK010000069.1:0-18533 GCA_964455745.1 uncultured Armatimonadia bacterium | reverse complement strand
GGGATCACGACCCGGACGACAGGGAGGTCTGGCGTCGTTGGTGGACCCAAGAGCGCTTCCACGCGCCTGAGCGCTTCGAGAAGCTCTGCGCGGAGCGGCAGGCACTCTTGCAGCAGGGGGACGCCAAGGGCGCACAGGAGAAGTACGAGCGCATCCAGAACTTGGGCATTCCGGTGCTGCCATGCCTGCTGGACAAGATCGGTCAGGGCGCGACGGACCTCGTGCCGATCTTGTCGGCGCTGACGAACGGGGACGTCAAGCCCGACGCCAGCCCGGCGGATTGCGCAAAGTGGTGGAATGCGCACAAGCAGGAATGGACGCTTCCGCCGGCTCCGACGGAGAAGGCGAAGTGAAGCGCCCGCGACAGGAGAGCAGCCGGGAGGAGGCCCCCGGCCGATCTGGCGCAGGCCGGCACGGTTCAAATCAGTGGCAGTGGAGGCGGCCTGAACTTCCCGGTCAGCAGCGCCTCGGTGTCCGGCGGGCAGGCTACGGCTTCGGGGATGCAAAGTACCACTAACCTGCCCAACTATGTGTGCTGGTGCAATCCACTGAGCATTGGGTGGCAAGTGTCGTTCACCGCAGGGGCCTCATGGGTAAGCGCCGAATCGAGCAGCAACGAGGCGTTCATCACGCTGGACACGCCTGGGAACACGTGGCGCACGGTACTCTACCTCGCTACGAAGCACGGGGGGCCGACGGTGAACAACCACGATGCTGCTCTGGCCGCAGTGTGGCAGTCGTTTGCGAACCCCACGGGGGTCAACGACGTGGGGGCGTGGGACGACACATCGGGTAGCTATACACGGTGGCTTCACTATTATCTGACTCCCAGCGGCGGCGGCGTAGTGTACGCAAAGGATCTCCTTCTGACCGGTGATGGCCAGTGCCACGCGTGGGCCGATCTCTTGCTCCTGTGCTTCGGAGCGCACAACATCAGCGACGTAGGCTTCCAGCCGGTCCTTGTCCCCCCTGCAGGGGACACGACCGTCTCGCCCAATGAGCCGCTCGGGGGCTTCGGCGTTAAGAACGTGCAATATACAGGTATGGTGCCTCCCCGCTACCCATCAGACCCATATGTGTATATCATCGTCCCCGATTTGACTCCACAGGGACCGGGGATTCCGGGTCAAGGCACGCTTACCCCCGCTGCGAATCTGTTTGGAAACCACTGGATCGTGTACCAGGGTTATGCGGGCAACAAGACTTGGTACTATGATCCGTCTTACGGGGTCGGTGCGCCCAACGCCGCGAACTACACTGCAGGGGCAATAGGCGCATGGGTTTCCGCCACAGCGGGTACGTGGCGTCCAGCACCGGCACTCCCGCCGCCAACATTGCTTCTTCCATAGTGAATCCGCCAGTGCCATCTGCAGGGAGGGGAAACGAATGATGCGATTGGCAATAGTAGCTTGCTTTCTGGGGGTAGGAATCATCATGGGTTGTGTGCCTCAAAGTAACAATGGTCAGGACGGGGCAGTCGTCCCGACCGGGAGTGGGGGCGTCACTGCGCCAGCAGTTGGCGCGGGAAATCTCGCAGCGGAGGTCTCACCGCAGATCACTGTGACGGCGCAGAACCTACAGCTATGGCATCGTCGGACCATCTCGCTTAACCGCAAGACCATTCTGGTGCAGCTACACGAGTCAGGTAAGTCCGAGGAGACTCCGGTGACGCTGGAGGAACTCGTCTACAAGGCTCGGCTGGAGGTGAATGGACCTTCGGGCAACCGTGCAGTGGACCGGCAACTGCTAGCGTACGAACTCCACTCCACTGACGATGCCAAACCGTTCGAGTGGTGGTACTACTCCAGTTGGCCTAGTGACTTTTTCGGCGTGGTGAGCGACAACAGAGGTGCCACTTACCTTGCGTGGAGCGAGCATCTGTGGGCCGTGGTCGCCGATATCTCACAACCCCGGAGCCAGGATATGGCTCTGAATGAACACCTTAGGGCCGTCGAGAAGCTGCTTACGGTCGCCCAGCGAGGCACAGTCCAGGTGCCGGTGATCCGGCTTGTCGGCACGGCCCCCTTCAGTGGGCTGAACGCCGTGTGCTTTGAGGCCCACGTCGTCTCAATCAAACGCGACGACGCTGGCGAGTCAGAAGTGCAGGTTCATGGCGTGGATCCCAAGCAGGTGTTTACGTTCTTGTCGCATGGCGACAAATGGTCGCTGAAGGGCTCGCCACCCACACCCGCAGCCAAGTAGCCTGTGACCGGCAACATCACCACCGGGGAGAGACCGCGCGAAGTCTCTCCCCGGTGCGTGCCTGCCAACTGCCCCCAGAGGTCTTCGTCTCCCTTGCGCCGAACATCCCGACGTATCCTCGCGAAGGAGCCTCCTGTAATGCCCACGAAATCCAGTTGCCTCGCCATTCTCGGCGGGCCTAAGGCCGTGACTGCGGACCCCGATGATACTTTCACCTGGCCGATTATCACGCAGGAAGACGAAGACGCTTGCCTTGGGGTCCTGCGGGCCGGCAAGATGTCGGATATCGAGGTGACGCAAGAGTTCGAGAAGGAGTTCGCCGCCTGGCACGGGGTCGAGTATGCCCTCGCACACAGCAGCGGCACCGGGGCCCTCGAGGCCGCGATGTGGGCGTGCGGTGTGGGGGCAGGCGACGAGATCATCGGCCCGAGCCTCACCTACTGGGCATCCGTCCTGCCCGCGTTCTGCCTCGGCGCGACCATCGACTTCGCCGAGGTCGAGGCGCACACCCTGTGCATCGACCCAAACGACATCGAGCGCCGCATCAACGAGCGCACGAAGGCCATCGTGGTCGTGCACTACTGCGGCTACCCCTGCGACATGGACCCGATCATGCAGATCGCCGAGAAGCACCGGGTGAAGGTGATCGAGGACGTGTCGCACGCTCACGGCGGACGCTACAAGGGCCGGCTGGTCGGGACCATCGGACACATCGGCGCGATGTCGGTGATGTCGGGCAAGGCGTTGCCTGTCGGGGAAGGCGGTTTCCTCATTACGCATGACCGCTTCCTATATGAGAAAGCGGTCGCCTGGGGGCATTACGAGCGCACCGGCACGGAGCTTCACGACCCTAGCCTCGCGCCCTTCGCCGGCCTGCCGTGGGGCGCGCATAAGTACCGGATGCACCAGCTTTCCAGCGCCGTGGGCCGGGTGCAACTGCGCCGCTACCAGGCGCGGATGGACGAGATCCTCAAGTCGATGAACTACTGGTGGGACCTTTTGGAGGGCGTGCCGGGCATCATCGCGCATCGCCCGCCGAAGGACAGCGGCTCGCACAACGGTGGCTGGTATGCGCCGCACGGGCTATACGACAAGGACGCTCTGGGCGGCCTGAGCGTCCACCGCTTCGCCGAGGCCGTCAACGCCGAAGGCGGCATCTGCCACCCCGGAGCGAACATGCTCCTGCACCTGCACCCGCTCCTCAACGATGCGGACATCTACGGTCACGGCAAGCCGACGCGGATCGCCAACACGGACCGTGATCTCCGCCAGGGGCCGGGGAGCCTGCCCGTCACTGAGAGTATGCCGGAGCGGTGTTACGGCATCCCGTGGTTCAAGCACTACCGCCCGGAGATCATCGAACAGTACGCCCTGGCCTATAGAAAGGTCGCGGAGAACGCAGACCGGTTGCGGTAAGCCTATACGGCCTGGCACGGAGAACTCGGAGCTTCCATGGCGAATGACGCCGTGCCGTCCCTCGCTCAGAGTAGGACGGACCGAACCGGACGGAAGCTGATCGCGCTGTTGCTCGCGTACGCGATGTTCGGCTTCTGGTGCTCGCTTCATTACCGGTACACAACGGACGATGCGTATATCACCTTTCGCTTCGCCGAGAACCTCGCCCGGGGGCAGGGCCTCGTCTACAACCCCGGAGATCGCGTGGAGGGGTTCTCCAACCCGCTCTGGACGTTGACCCTGGCAGGCGCTTCGTCCGTGGGGCTGAGCACTGTGGTGACTGCCAAGGTCTTGGGGGGGCTTTGCGGAGCGGCGCTTTTGCTGCTGGGCCTGGGCATCGCTACGCGCATCTACCCGTTCCCGGGGATGCGCAGCCTCGTTGTGCTTGGGCCGATGGCGGCGATGCCGGCGCTGTCTCTGTACGCCGTCGGGGGCCTCGAGACGATCCCCTACGCGTGTTTGCTGGCGGGCGCGCTCTACCTCGCGATGGGCGAACGTTGGGGCCCGGCGCTTTGCCTGACGGGCCTGGCAGCCTGGACGCGCCCCGAGGGCTTTCTGCTCGCTGCAGTGTTCGTGTTTCTTGCCGGGCTTGAGGCGTGGCGACGGCCCGACCTGCGAAGGCCGGTTGCCGTTGGCGCTGCCGTGTGCGTCGGCCTCGTCGGGTCGCTATTTGCCGCGCGGTACGCATACTACGGGAGGCTGCTTCCGAACACCTACTATGCGAAGCCCTATGGCGTGCTGACGAGTATGCCGGCGACCTTCGTCGAGGAGATCGCGGCCTTCCTGGCCGCCACAGGAGGCCCACTGTGCGTAGCGGTTCTGGTCGCGGCCCTGGCGCAGAGGCCTCTGCGCCGCCGGCTGATGCCGATAATCGCCGCGTTGCTTGTGGAGGTTGCGGTAACCATCCGCGCCGGTGGCGATTGGATGCCGGACTTTCGGTTCCTGGCGCCGGTGCTGGTCCCGACTGTCGCAGCCTCCGTGGCGCTCCTGCTGCGCTACCTGCACCGCAGCGGCGCGCGCATCGGAGTCCTGGCGCCTGCCCTGGCAGTCGTATGGATGTGTCTCGGCGTCGGGCAGACGATCAACCAATTGGGGCGCTTGCACGCCGGGGGGTGGCCTGAGGGACTGATGAATGGGGAGACCCAGGTGGAGGCGGGCACCTGGTTTGGGGAACACTATCCGCCGCCGACCACACTCGCCGTCATGCGCATCGGGGCCATTGGCTATTGTTCCGGCTTGCGCATCGTCGATACCTTGGGCCTGGTAGATCGTCGGATCGCCGACATACAGCATCAGGCCGGCAACGACCACGAGCGCGCCGCAGATGCCTCCGCTGATGAGGTCCTGCGCCGACGCCCCGACCTGGTCGTCCTTTGCCCTCAAGTGCCCTCTGCGGCCGCCCCGTCATCGTACACGGAAGAGGACCTCGACGCGGTGATGAGCAGAATCGACCGTGCCCTCATGCGCCGACTGCGAGCGGGCGGCTACGGCTTCGCGTTCAGCCTCAGTCAAGGACGGCTGGGGAGACTGTGGGTGTTTGAGCGCGAGCGGTGAGAGGCCTCCTATCCCCTCACATGGCGTGGTCGCAGTTGGAAGCCGTCCCGCCGAGCGTTGGCCAGTCTCCTGCGGCCGACCCTCTTACCTGTCCATCTCCGTGAGCTTCTTTGAGTACGGGTCCATGACGGCAGGACTACGTCCAGCAGGTATGCCATGCCGGCGAATTCGCAAGCCGACTGCGCATCGCTCAACGTGACGCCGGCGAGGTCCCCGTAAGCGGCGGTGACCGCTATGCTAACGAGAGACCGCGCAGCCGATGCCTCAGGGCTTCTCGGCAACAACGAGCAGCGACTGGCCGATAGGGGGGCCGGTCAGTCTCTCGATCGTGCGGAAAGCCGGCACCAGACGGTCGTAGAGGCCAAGCTGCGCACTCGGCAAGATCTCGCCGTGGTGGACGCGCGCGTTGAGGTACCAGCCCAGAAGGCCGAACAGGTTGAACCACCGACACGCCACCGGTCGGAGCTCATGCTGTCGCAGAAGCTCGCACAGCGGCCCGCGATCGTAGCGTCGGTAGTGGTCCAGATGTCGGTCGAGCGAGCCGTAAAGCCACGCCAGGGCTGGAACAAGCAGCACCAGCCGCCCCCCACTGCGCAAGAGCGCTTCGGAGTTGGCGATCACGGCGCCATCGTCAGCAATGTGCTCGAGCACGTTGAGGCAGACGATGCAGTCAAAGGCGTTCAGCCCCAACTGCCGGACCTCGGGAGACTGGATGTCGCATTGGACCGCTCGAAACTGCGGGATGTGACCAAATCGGACCTGTAATTCGGACACATAGTCAGCCGATATGTCCACCGCGCTGTACGCATCGGCGCTCTCCGCCAGAAGTGCCGTCATGGAGCCGATGCCTGCCCCGAACTCAAGGGTATTTCCATGGACGTGCGGACGCACGAGCGAGATCATCCATGCGTTGAAGCGGCGCATCTGCGAGATGCGATTGAGGGTCTCTCGGCCGATGTCCCAGCTCTCTGAGGTTGTTGACTCCACGTTGTGCCCGTCCCTTGGCGGCATGATGGTGCTCATGAGGCCAGACGGAACCTGACGATAGCCCAGATCGCCTTGAACCCGTCCTTCCAGCCGATTTTCTTGCCCTCCTGATAGCCGCGCCCGGCATAGGAGATTGGGACTTCGTAGATGCGCGCGCCAGCCTTGGCCAGCTTGGTCGTGATCTCAGGTTCGATCTCGAACCTGTTGGACTTGAGATTCAGCGACTTGGCCAGGTCCGTGCGGATGACCTTGTAACAGGTCTCCATGTCGCTGATATTCAGATTCGTCAGCATGTTGCTAAGCAGGGTCAGGAAGCGGTTGCCCATCATGTGCCAGAAGAACAACACTCGATGGGGACCGCCGAGAAACCGCGATCCGTATACCGCGTCGGCGTTCCCCTTAAGGATCGGGTCGATCAGGTGCGGGTAATCGCCCGGGTCATATTCGAGATCCGCATCCTGTATGATGCAGATCCGCCCCTGTGCCTCTGCGATAGCTCGGCGAATCGCCGCCCCTTTCCCCTGATTGCGCTCCTGCAGGAACAGTCGGAAGGGGACGCCCGTAGGGTCGGCTGCGAGTTCGGCAAGCTTGTCGCGCGTGCCATCCTGAGACCCGTCGTCGACCACGACGATCTCCTTCGACAGCGGCACCTCATGCACGCGCCGGAGTATCTGCTCGATCGTGGAGATCTCGTTGTACACCGGCATCAGGACAGACAACAGCGGCGCATCGGGAAGTTGGTCAATTGTGGCCATTTGCTCACCTTATGGCGGCAACTTTCGTCGCCAGATGTGGGGCGATGCCCCTCACTTCGTATAGGCTCGGGAATAGAGAAGTCGTCCCGAGGGGCCGCCGGGCCTCGGGGCGCTCGCCTTGGCTGCCCCAGTGGACATTCCCCACATCAATGCGGGAACGTTTGGACGCATCTCCGCAGTGTTTCGAGAATCGCCGTTGGCCGTTCCTCTCCCGGTACGGGAGGGGTGTCCCGCCTGGGCGGGACGGGGTGGGGCCAGCCCGGCGGGCGACGGCACCCACCCCGGCCCTCTACGGACGCGCGGAGCGCAGTGCAACGGGGAAGGAGTCTCCGCCGGCGGTTCCATCCCGCCCAGGCGGGATCGTCTCAGTGTGCAGACCGGCATGACGACTGTGTGCCTTGCTCCAGGCACAGGCCCACGACTCATTTGCCCAGCTCCCTGAGCTTCTTCAGACACAGATCGACGCACTGCATCGGCGGGAAGGCGTAGCTTTCCTGCTCGACGATGTACCACTGCGTCGCGCCGATGGTCTCGCAAAGCTCGAATAGCTCGGCCCAGCGCACGTCGCCCTCACCGATGAGCGCTTGGTCGTTCGTCGCTGAGTATTCCTTGAGATGCACCGTCAGCGCCCGGCCCGGATAGCGTTCGACGAAGGGGACCACGTCCGCGCCGCCCATGAGCGCATTGCCCGAGTCGAGCTGCATGACGACGTCCTGGATCGTGTTGCTGAAGAAGATGTCCCAAGGGAGCTGGCCGTCCATCGGCGTGAACTCGGTGTGGTGGTTGTGGTACCCGGTGTACATGCCCAGCGGCTTGAGCTTCGCTGAGATCTCGTTGAAGGTCTCGGCGGTCTTCTTCCAGGCGTCCGGGCAGCAAGTGTACTCGCCCGGCAGCCCGGGGACGATCGGGAACTTGTTGCCGAGGGCCTGGTGGAACTCCACGCTGCGCTCGAACTCGTCGCCGAGAAGCGTGTCGATGCCGATGTGAGTGCCGGCCACTTTCATGCCGTTGTCAGTGACCATCTTCGCCAGTTCCGCGGCCGAGAAGCCGTGGTAGCCGGCGAACTCGACGCCGTCATATCCCATCTTCGCGACGGCCTCGATGCAGCCGGGCAGGTCGTTCGCGCAATCGTCGCGGATCGAGTAAAGCTGAAGAGCAATCGGGATGCGTGCCATAGGTGTATCCTCCTGTAGAGCCTGGGTATCATATTCGGTGGTTGGACGATAGCGACAATTCGCGAGCGGGGGCGCCATAACCTGCAATCAGCGGGCATTGTTGCCGGTTTATGGCGGAAATGGGGCTTGGATTGCCCGACTCAGCGGCGTTTCACCGGCTGCCATCGCTGTGCGTCCGGCACGGCGAGGCCGTCGAGCAGGCCCTCGACGTACTCCGTAGCTCCGAGTTGACCGATGTCGTGAGCGTCGGAGCCGGTGGTGAAGAGCGCCCCTGCGTCGCGCAGGCGAGCGAGGTACTGCACGTAGATGTCGCGGAAGCGCCGGGAGTAGGCGGTGTTGTAGAAGACAGCGGCTGCATTGACCTCGATCGCGCATCTGTTCGCCGCGCTGGCGCCCGCAAGCTCGGCGATGCGCTCGTCGGGGAAGCTCTCCAGCAGGTCCTCCCACCACTCGGCGGGGCGCTGCTTCCACTCGCGGTCCGGTATCCACCAGGGATGCACCAGCACGTCGCAGAGAGGGTCTGCAAGTACGCGCATGTGGTGGCGGTGCTGGATGTCGGCCACCTCCGCCTCATCCAAACTACCCGTGTAAGTGGAGTGAATGCCTCCGATGGCGACCTCGAAGCCATACTCGTCGCGAATGGCCTCACTGTAAGGGAAGTCGCCATCGCAGCACATGAAATTCAGCTCGACGCCGAAGAAGACTTCAATGCTGGTGTCGATGGCCTCGATATCGCGCCTGATGAGCCGGAAGTTGGGCAGCATGTCCAGTGAGTTGAGATGATCCGTGATGGCGATCGAACTCATGTAGAGGCTCTCGGCCTTGCGGATGATGTTCTCGACGGTGAGCGTCTCATTGCCGCACCGCTGGTAGAACGTGTGGATGTGGTAGTCGATCCCTTTGCGCATACCGGACTCCTATGCTTCTGCGGTCATGTACCTGGCGAGCTTCGCGTTGTCGACGATGGGGGAGAGGGGCCAGTCGCACCACTTCACGAGGTACTCCTCCACCGATGCTGCATCACCCCAGAAGCGATATTCGTCGCCGGCGATGATGGCCTCGGCCAGACACGCGAACTCGACGTAGCCCCCGGACCGCGATAGGTCGATCTCGGAGAAGTCAGCCGAGTTGAAAGCCCGCACATGGAGAATCGTCTCGGCGCTGGGAGCGAAGCGGAAGACCTTCGTGATGTGCGGGAACGCGCAGACAAAGCCTACGCCCTCTACGCCGAGGCGGGCGAGGCCCTCGGCGACCGACGAGCGATCGCGGCCGCACGGGTCCCACTCGTACTTGCATGGCTCCGAGCGGCCGATGATGTCGACGAAGTAGACCTTGAATGCTGACAGACCGTCCGGCAGGCGCAAAAGCTGCGTTCCCGCCGGACGTGCGGTGTAAGTGTTGGCAGGCAGGACGGGTTCCACGATGCAAGGGCTCCTTGGCCGAGCGATAGGGGATAGTGCGCCAGGAGGGGGAAGAGGACCTGCCTCTTTTCGCTCGCAACGTCTCGGGCATGTGGCCGTTGCGTCCGTTAGGATGCCCGGCCCCGCCGCAGGCGGGGTCCCTCAGCCGGATGCTTCAGCGTCCGGGACACCGCGCCGCCCCATACCGAGTCGTCCGCAGGACGAATGGCCGCAGGCCCCCTTGCCGCCTGCGCCGGCAGACGGCTTCGGGCGGCTGCGCCGCCATCCGTCCTCGCGGACGGAAACGGCCCTAACTGCCAGCCCTGAACCGGACGCTGAAGCATCCGGCTGAGGGGCGCTTCGCGCCGGGCGTTCTGGCGGACGCAACAGCAACGGCTTCGTCCGCGTCTCGCTACGAAATCCGGGCCAGGACCAGTTCGAGGTCACGACCCACACACATTGAAGAAGAGCCTGACCTCATCCTCAGAGGTGGCCTACCCTCTCTCGTCGAAAACCTGCCTCATATACGGTGCCGAGGCTTGAGGCTTGAGGCTAGCGTGGAAGACCGAATTGAGACATCGGAGGTCGCGATGAAGCGCTTTCTCGTCGTGGGCTTGGTCCTGTTTGCCGGAATCGGAGCGGCGGCCTGGTCGCAGCCCGCGCCTCCTACGGCGGCAGCCAAGGAGAACCTGTGCCACAATGGCGGGTTCGAGGCGGGCGTCGATGGCTGGTCGCTGATGGTCGGCGCTTACGGGCAGGACGCGGGCACGCAGTGGGACAAGCAGCAGGCCCACGCTCGACTGGTCGATCAGCCGGTCCACGGCGGGAAGAAGGCCCTGCTCCTCGATGCCACCGGCCTCGATACCGAGGTCGATGTCTCCTCCGCCCAAATTCCGGTACGCGCCGGCATCGGCTACGAACTCGGCTCCTACGTCCAGCAGTTCTCAGGCGAGAAGGGCTACAAGGTCACGATCGACTGGATCGGCGCGGACGACAAGCACATCAGCTATGACAACGACTGGGCCGGCGGCGACAAGCCCGTGAAGCTCGCGCCTCACGGCGGGATCTTCGTGGCTCCGGCGACGGCGGCAAAGGCGGTGCTGATCCTCGGCGTCGGGCCGGGGGTCAAATGCGTCTTCGATGACATCTCCTTCACCGAGATGGGTCCTGCCGAGCCGCTGTCGGCCCGCCCTCGCACCGATGGTGACGGAACCGCGCAGATCACCGGCCCGGCGAGCGTGCCCGCGCACGGGAGCGCCACGTGGCAGGTCACCTACACTTGTGGCAAGAGCGGGCTTCCGGTGGGGGGACAGATCAGGCTGCGGCGCTGGCCACTGAGTTTCGAGTGGTCGGGCGCGCAATCTTCCAGCCCGCAGAAGGCCGGCTATGTGACCGCGCGAGGGCCGGGGAATGCTCGATTTCAGATCGTGCCCTCCAATCTGGCCGACGTCCGCGTGAGGCTTCTGTGGCCGGCTTTGCAGCCGGGCGACAAGGTCGAGATCGTCATCGGCGACACCAGCGCCGGTGGACCCGGTATGCGCGTCCAGGGCAAGACCGGGAAGCTGCGCTGGATCGCGGAATCGGACTGCACCACGGACGGCAAGCCTGCCGACCTCGCACAGACCCCCGGCGGCGAGTTCGAGGTCGTCCCCGGCCCGCCGCACCACGTCGCGGTCGTCGCGCCGGCGACGGCCGAGGTCGGCAAGCCCACCAAGCTGTCCTTCGAGATGCGCGATGACGCGGACAACGTCTGCACCCAGTTCACGGGCGACTTCGTCGTCTCATCCTCGTTGCCGATCCGCGACCTCCCGAAGCAGGCCGCCTTCCGCGCGGGTGAGCCGGCGCGACTCGCGGCTGATGTCACCTTCACCGAACCGGGATTCTGCGCCATCACCGCGAAGCCGAACGGCAACATCGCCGCGAACAAGACACAGGTCACGGTCAGCGCTTCGTCGCCACTCCCAACCGACTTCCGCGCGAGCGACGGGCACGCGCACGCGTATCTCGCCGGCGCCACGGCGGTCATCGCCAACGCCTCGGTACGGATGGCTTTCCCTCGGAATCCCTTCGGCTACGGGTATGCAACTGTCTCGACAGTCGGCGGCGCCGGCGGCCCCCTGGCGATTGTGCCCTCCTTCGGCTCGATCGTCTGGCCGGGCGCGGCGAGCGGACAGCCACACGGGCTGTTCGCCGAGAAAGCGTCCGCCAGTGAGAAAGGGGACGAGGCGACGCTCACCTTCGAGGGCTGGGCCACGACGCCGTCCGGCAAGCGCTGGCCGCTGACTGTGCGCTTCCGGCTGCGCACCGACCAGCAGCACGTGCAGTGCGATTACGAGCTTCAGCCGACCTCGACCGACCCGATCCTCGCCTTCTACGGGCCGACCCTGTGCACCGGGGACTGGGCTTACGGAGCGGAGAAATCCGGCGCGCTCTTCCCGGGTTCCGAGTACCTGACGGCTGACGAGGTCTCTTCGGACGACAAAGGCGTGGCTTGGGAGTGCCGCGAGCGCTGGGTGCCGCACCCGTACAAGATCACGGTTCCTCTGATGGCCGTGGCAGCCCACGGGGCGACGGTGGGCCTGATGTGGGACCCGCTGCAGCGCTGGGACGGGACGCACCAGATACCCCTGGCCCGATTCGCAGCCCCGGATCGCCCCGGCTGCCGCTCGAACAACCTGATGAGCCTGTTCGTGCCCGGCCTGTCCACGGACTTCAAGGAGAACCAGACCGCCGCCGCGAAGCCGTGGACGCCGCTGGCCGGCGGGAAGCTGCAGCTATCGGCCGATGTTTTCGCTCTCGGTGACCTCCAGGATGTGACCGGGGCGGTCAGTTACTGGGCGAAAACGCACGCCCTCCCCGAGGCCAAGCCCCCGCGCTCGTGGCCGGATGAGATGGCCCTGTGCGCCAACGGCACCCTCACAACCGGGTGGGACGCGAAGGCGAAGGGCTGGATCAGCGCCATCGGCCTGAAGCCCGCGCCGGATACGGGCACCGCCGACAGGCTGACGATGGAGGCGCTGCTGAGTGGAGATGCCGACCTCACCCGCCGGGCGGGCGAGCAGGTGTCGGCGGCGCTGTCGCCCGGAGCGGCGGGCACGGAGTACAGCCTCCGGCAGGCGAACGCACCGGCAGCAGTGATGGGCCTGCAGGGAGCGCTGCCCCTGACAACATCCCGACACGCGGAGGTCTACTGGACCTTTGCGGACTGCTACGACACTCACGGCGACCGCGCGACCCTTGCCGGTCCCGACGACGTCGAGCTGGGTACTTGCGTCAACAACCTGTGGTCGGTGTTCCGCTATGCGCTGGCCACCGGCGACCCCAGGGCCGTGGACACCGGCCTGCGCGGGCTGGACTACATCCGCCGCTTCCACAAGCCCGCTGGGGCCGAGAGTTGGGAGGTGCCGCTGACGTGCCCGAACCTGCGGGCCGCGGCGCTCGCGCTCGACTGCAACCTCGCCGCCTACAAGCTCACCGGGCGATCCGAGTACCTCGACGGCGCCCGGTACTGGGCGTGGTCGGGACTGTCGTTCATCTACCTTTGGCAAGCTCCCGACCGGCCGATCATGCAAGGCTCGAGCATCTCGGTCCTGGGCACTACTTTCTACAACTGGGGGTGGTTTGGCAATGCAGTGCAGTGGGTCGGCCTGGTGTATGCCGAGTCATTGGAGCGATTGGCGGCTGTCGATACATCATACAAGTGGGACGATGTTGCGCGGCTGATCGTGGCCTCGGCGATGCAACAGCAGAAGACTGCGGATGCCCCCTGCAAACACCTGGGCTTCTTCCCGGATTCGTACAGCCCCGTGTTGGGACACGACACCTACGAGTGGTGCCTCGTCCCCAACGGCATCGCCGGTGATGTAATGGGCCTGCTCGGCCTGCCGCCGATTGCGGACAGCGCCATCGCGCGCACCGCGACCGGCACGATCCACGTGACCTCGGTGGCCCGCGTTTCCGCCGTCAGCTTCGACCCGGCGGCATCGACCCTGAAGTCGTCGCTGCACTACGTGGCCGGCCAAAGCTGCGGCGCGGTCGTCTTCGGCCTGACGAAACCGGCGCAGATCACCTGGCAGGGGCGTTCACTCCCCGCAGCGGCCGACCTCACCAAGGCCCCGGAGGGCTGGAGCTTCGACGAGCAGCGCCACTTCATCGGCCTGAAGTTGAACTGGCAAGGCGCCGACGGGGACCTGGTAGTTGAGGGCGCAAGCCAGATGCCCTACCGCGCGCCGTCGCTGCCGGCGCAGGTGCCGAACGCGGGATTCGAGGAGGGCCTGTTGCACTGGACCGCCGAACCCGGCGCAAGCATCGACGCAACCCGCCCGCACACCGGCAAAGCGGCGCTGCAACTGCTATCTCCGGATCAGGGGCATGAGGTGCAGGCGACCAGCGAAGCGGTGCAGGTCGAGGCGGGACGCCAATACCGCCTTAGCGCGTGGGTGTGGGAGGTCGAGGGCGACGGGAACTACAAGACGACCATCGACTGGCGGGACGTGACGGGCGGTCACATTGCCTACGACAACGACTGGCAGGGGAACAACAAACCCGCCCAGTACACAGAGCACGGCGGGATCTTCACCGCGCCGGCGGGGGCTGCAAGCGCGGTCATCATCCTCGGCGGGCGAGGCGGGACGTTCCTGTTCGATGATGTCACGCTGACGCCGGTCGAGCGGTAGGATGGGGGCGCCCCCCGTACTTGTATGTGTGTTTTAGCCACGCCTTCCTATCGCATGTGGGAGCGCGATTTATCGCGCAAATTACGCCACATAGCTACAGGCGATGGCACATCGACAGGATGCCCTCTGTGGGCGGCCGAGGGCACGACGGTCAGCGGACCGTTCAGCGCGCATTTGGCGCGATAAATCGCGCCGCCACAGGTATAGAGAAGACAACCGCCAACCCAATACCCTTGCCTGGGCAGAATCGGAGCAGGGCGGTCGTCCCGTGTAACGAGGCGCATGTCGAGGGCTCCGTCACCCCGGGATCGTCCCCTCGTCCCACTTCTCCGCGAAGCGGGGTTCCTCGCCCTGCAGGATCGCCACGAAGTCTAGCAGGCACTTGCGGGCGTCGCCTAGCGGGAAGTAGAAGGCGTCCCAGTTCTCGCTGTCCTCCCCGTCGTGGTTCGGGAAGACGTGCTCGAACTGCCAGGCATACCCCAGTTCGCGATAGGCCGCGCCACAGCGCGCCTCGATGTCCTCCTGGTCTCGGAGCGATAGGATCCCCTTCTGCTTCTGGGTGCGGCGCAGCAGTTTCCGGCGCATCACATCGGCGACGATCCTCTCGACCTGGCCGGAAGCCTCGCGTCCGAGCGTTTCGATCTCCTCGCGCGATAACGGAGAGAGGAAAACCGCCACAAGAGGCGTCCCCTGCAACTCGGGAGCCTTCATCAGCGCGGCTGCGATGTAGGGATTGCCCTCGAAGAAAGCGTCGCTGCCGCTGTCGAGGACGGCTTGCAGATCGGCCATCGCCAGGGCCTGGATGTCCTTGCGGACGTCCATCACGAGGTAGCCCTCTTCACCCCGCAGGCTCTCGAGGTACTCGCGCGAACGGAAATGATAGGCAACCCCGTCCACCTCGCCCGGACGTGGGTCACGGGAATTGTACAAAACGGGAGCCTGCAGCCGTGCCGCAAGATCGGGGTACAGTCTCCCCAGGGCCTTCTGCAGCGGGCTTTTGCCGATGCACGACGGGCCTGAAAGGATCACGAAGCGTGCCATGTTTCCCCCTCCAAACGCAATGTCGGGATGCCGGCTTCGCAAGCGATACCGTTTGACTGGCAGGCACGAGCCGACTATGCGGCTATTATAGCATGAATTGTGGCAATAAACGCAATGGCCCCAAGTGAACGACCCGAGTAGCCGCTCCTCGAAGTATTACTACGCCGGCTGTGCGGCTCTGCCCGGCAATGAGATGCCCTGCGCAGAGATGGACGGCGATTGACCACTGAGACCCAGAGGACACAGAGAACGGCAACGTCCCTTAACGCCTATCGTGGGGCAGGCCGCGGCCGTATCCCAGCCGTTCTCTGTCGTTCTCTGTGCCCTCTGGGTCTCTGTGGTTCAATGCCGTTCGCCCTTCATCTTGACGGTCAGCCTCTGACAGAATTCTGAGCGCTTCGTCTGCCGGTTGTCAAAGCGGCGCAGTAATGGCAGGAAGGATGCGCCCGCCGGAAGGCGAAGTTAGAGGCGCAGCGGCTCCACAAACATAGCGCCGACGTGGCCACGCGGGAGATCCCCATGCCTGGACTCAATGCGCCTGAAGCCTATTGGAGTGTCCCCGAAGCCGATGTGCTGAAGGGAATCGCCGCAACGCCGCAGGGCCTGACGAGTGCGGAGGCCCAGCAGCGGCTCGCGCAAGTCGGCCCGAACAGTCTCAAGCCGCGCAAGCGTTCCAGCGTCATCGGTCTGTTCCTCGGACAGTTCAAAAGCCCCATCGTGATCTTGCTGATCGTCGCCGCCGGACTGTCGGCCTTCCTTCAAGACCCGACTGACACCGTCATCATCCTCGCCATCGTGCTCACCAGCGGCGTGCTCGGCTTCCTGCAAGAGCGCGGGGCCGCCGATGCGGTCGAGAAGCTGCTGGCGATTGTCGAGGTGAAGGCGACCGTCATCCGCGACGGCAAGACGCAGGATGTGCCGCTCGAAGGCATTGTCCCGGGCGATGTGGTGGAGCTGAATGCCGGCGACGTGATCCCCGGCGACTGTCGCATCCTGGAGTCCAATGATCTCTTCGTCAATGAGGCGGCCCTCACCGGGGAGACCTATCCGGCGGAAAAGCAAGCGAGCGCTCTCGGCGCTGATACGCCGCTGAGCAAGCGCACGAACACGCTGTTCATGGGCACCCACGCCATCAGTGGGACCGCCCAGGCAGTCGTGGTCGCCACAGGGCTGACCACCGAGTTCGGCAAGGTCTCGGAGCGGCTGGCGCACAAGCTGCCGGAGACCGAGTTCGAGCACGGAGTGCGGCGCTTCGGGGCGCTGCTCATGGAAGTCACGCTGGTCATGGTCCTGGGCATCTTCGCGGCCAACGCCCTCCTGAAGCACGATGTCGAGGTACTGGACTCGTTCATGTTCGCCCTGGCCATTGCGGTGGGCCTGACGCCGCAGCTTCTGCCGGCGATCATCACGATCAACCTCGCCCACGGCGCGCGTAAGATGGCCGAGAAAAAGGTCATCGTCAAGCGGCTGGTGTCGATTGAGAACTTCGGGAGCATGGACATCCTGTGCTCGGACAAGACCGGCACGCTGACTGAGGGCTCGGTGAAGCTGCGGTCGGCGCTCGACCTCAACGGCGCCGACAGCGACCGGGTGCTGTCCTACGCCTACCTGAACTCCACCTTCGAGACCGGGTTCTCAAACCCCATCGACGAGGCGATTCGCACCTTCAAGCCGGTCGACGCCTCGGCGTACAGCAAGCTCGGCGAGGTGCCCTACGACTTCCTGCGCAAGCGGCTGAGCATCCTGGTATCCGAGGGCGACAAGCACATCCTCATCACCAAGGGGGCGCTGGCGCCGGTCCTGGAGGTGTGCTCTCACGCCGAGACCGCGCCGGGAACGGTGGTGGAGTTCGACGGCATCCGCGACCAGGTCCAGAAGCGCTTCGAGCAGCTTAGCGCCGAGGGCTGCCGAGTGCTGGGGATCGCCTACAGGGACCTCGGCGACCAACCGCGGATCGCGAAGACCGACGAGACGGATATGACACTGCTGGGGCTGTTGGTGTTCTTCGACCCGCCCAAGGAGAACATCGCCGCAACGGTCGGTGAACTGAACCGCCTGGGCATCCAGCTCAAGGTCATCACCGGCGATAACCCGCTGGTCGCGGCCGCGGTCAGCCAGCAAGTCGGCCTTCCGAACGCGCGGGTGCTCTCCGGGGCCGACTTGCGCAAGATGAGCGACGAGGCCCTCTGGCACCAGGCGGACAAGGTAGACGTGTTCGCCGAGGTCGAGCCGAACCAGAAGGAACGCATCATCCTGGCGCTGCGTCGCAGCGGGCACATCGTCGGCTACATGGGGGACGGGATCAATGACGCTTCGGCGCTCCACGCCGCCGACGTGGGCATCTCCGTGGAAAGCGCGGTGGATGTCGCCAAGGACGCGGCCCAGATCGTGCTCCTCGAACACGGGCTGGAGGTGCTCATCGAGGGCGTGAAAGCCGGGCGCATGACCTTCGCCAACACGCTCAAGTACGTGTTCATGGCCACCAGCGCCAACTTCGGCAACATGTTCAGCATGGCCGGCGCCTCGCTCTTCCTGCCGTTCCTGCCACTGCTCCCGAAGCAGATTCTGCTCACCAACCTGTTGACCGACTTCCCCGAGATGACCATCGCGACGGACAGCGTCGATGTCGAGATGGTCGACAAGCCTCGCCGCTGGGACATCCACTTCATCCGCAACTTCATGATCGTGTTCGGAATCCTCAGCTCGGTGTTCGACTACGTGACCTTCGGCGTGCTGTTGCTTCTGTTGCACGCCACGCCGGATCAATTCCGCAGCGGCTGGTTCCTCGAATCGGTCGCTTCGGCGGCGCTCGTCGTGCTGGTCATCCGCACTCGACGAACGGTGTTCCGGAGTATGCCCAGCCGGCCGCTTCTGCTGGCGACCCTGGCGTGCGTGCTGGTGGTGATCGCACTGCCGTTCACGCCGCTGGGCGCGTTCTTCGGCTTCGCGGTCTTGCCGGTGTCCTGGATCCTGCTGATGTTGGCGATTGTGGCCCTGTATGTGGTAGCAGCGGAGTACGCGAAGGCGAGCTTCTATCGGAGGGTGAAGATGTGAGGGGGCAGGCGGCGACGGTTTCCTGCCGTCAGGCTCCGTTCGTGACGATACTCCAGGTTCGCTCCGCGTGAACGCGCACAGCATCAGGGGACGGGCCGACGATTTCGACCACGAAGACACAAAATCACAAGACGGCAGTGCGGGTTCGGAAAGCCGGCGGGCTAGTCGTTTAGTGTTCTTGTGGTAGTCTGGGAAGTCGGGCGCTCCTGAGAGATGAATGTTGTTCTCGTAGGT
>CAYWBK010000068.1:0-18632 GCA_964455745.1 uncultured Armatimonadia bacterium | reverse complement strand
GACGGGGTAGGGCCGTCGCCTTTTCATCGTTTCAGAGTGCCGGAAACCGGCATGAGGACTGCCTCGGAAACGGAGTGGGCGTGACAATCCTGTCGTGCGTGGGGCTGGCGTATCGTCCGCCGATCTCTGCTCCCCTCCGCTTCACACCACAAGCTGTCCCTCCGTAAGCGATGCCGCCTGCCGCAATGCCGTCGCGATGCCGTCCATCTCAGTCACGACCACCGTTTGCAGGCCGATGCTCCGGCAGCGCGCCGCAACCGGCTCGGCGACATCGTTCGCGCCTGCGGGGTCGATGACGAACACGGTCGGCAGAATCCCATGAACGCCACAGAAGGCCAGCGCATCGGGCACTCCGCCGCCTGCGCCGGTTGTAATGACGAAAATGGCGTGAGCGCGGCCGGCGGAGCGCACTTGCTCCATGACCATTGCGGAGAAAGGGCTTGCCCCTCCCGCCTGCACATCAGCAAGCGCCTGCAGGGCGCGGGACAGGTACGCCTCGCCTCGCGAAGCCAGCCCGAGCGACGGCGACAGGCCTTCGCCGATGAGCTGCACCGTGTAGTCCGCCATGATGAAAGTCTGCAGCAGCGAAGCCGCCACTGATACGGCGATCTCTGTGCTCGCGCCCACTCCCTTGCCAACGACCCCTGCGGCGCTGAGGTCCAGCCACACCGCGATCTGCGCCTCCTGCCGCTGCTCGAACTCCTTGATGGCCAGCCTGCCGGTGTGCGCGGTGGCCTTCCAGTGCACGTACCGCAGGTCATCGCCCGGCGCATACTCGCGGATGCCGCCGAAGTCCCCTGCGTCGCGCCTTCTGCCCCTCGCCACGCGCCGCCCCTCGGGCGACAGCAATTCCCACGCGGCGATCCCAGGCGCGCTGAACACCTTCGGCAGGGCGACGAAGTCCTCGTGAGCCGGGAACCGTCGCGGGCGACGGAACATGCCGATCGGATCGGTGCCCTCTACGGCGAGGTGGTTGATGCGATACCGCCCGCGCGCGGGGCAATCGACGGTCACGTCGATCTCCTGCGTGGCGCGACCGTCGAGGTTCGGCAGGACGTACCGATACGGACGGTCGACGCCGGCAACGGTGGCGTTGGCGATCTCGAGAGTGACGGTCGGAGTGGGCCGCGTGACGCCACGCAGGTTCGCAAGCTGCAGTTTGACCGGAATGCGCGTCCCCGCCGTGCCCCGGCGTCGGCTGAGGCTGACCTGCAAGTCCAGGCCCGAAACGGCCAGCCTCGAGAGCACATAGCAACCGAGGATCACCGCCAGGGAAGCGCCCGCGAGCACATACATCGCCCGGGCGTCATTCACGCCGCCGATGAAGTAGAAGATGATCGTTGCGCCGATAAAGAGTTTGAGGTTTCGTGTCACGGTTTGATGGTGATCTCAATGTGTCGGGAACGGCCCTACCCCGCCCGCTGCGCGGGCACCCCTCCCGTGCCGGGAGGGGAGAGGCTAACGGCCACGGCGTCGGCGGGCGAGACTCCATCTCCACTTGCGGGGAGGGCTGGGGTGGGGTTGCCGTTGCCGTCCGCCGTGCTCCCCCTCTCCGCTTGCGGAGAGGGGGCCGGGGGGTGAGGTTGCCGTTATCGCGCCGCGCTCAGCAATCTTGCGTACTCCTCCGCCACCTGCAGGTCCTTCACCGCGTCGCCCATCGGGGCCCTTGGGGTGTCCTTGCCTTGCACACACGCCACGAAGTGCCGCGCCTCCTCGAGAAACGCCCAATGTGGCGGGACAACCGGGCGCTCGTAGACCTGCGTCTGCCCGCCGGTGAATAAGACCTCCAGCGCCCCGCCATTCTGCCGCTGCATCGGCGAGGGGATCGAGAGATCGATCTTCCCGTTATCGAAAACCACGCGGTAGGTCTCCTCCCATGCGTCCCGCAAGCCGTAGCCCTGCATTTCGAGGATGATCGGCACGCCGCTGTCGGACATGGCCCCCAGCACCGCCCCGGACGGATCGGCCCAGGTGACATGGAAGTCCTCGCCCAGCAGGTAGCGGATCATGTTGACCTGGTGGATGTAGTAGTTCACGAACGCATTGTAGATGTTCGCGATGCCCTCCGGCATCCACGCCGGCATCGGCTCGTTGGTGACGCCTTCGTAGGGCGGCGGCGCATCGCCCGCGCCGACCGGACCCTCGATGCTCATGATCCAGTCGCCGGGGGGCATACTGGCGCGGATGTACTTCATCCCGCCGGCTTGCCCCGAGGCCTTCCACTCGCGGATCTTGTCCACGGCCATCCGCGCCGCCGGGGTCGAGCGCTTCATGTAGCCGATGTAGTACAGCGACCCGGAGGCCGCCGCCGTATCCACCATGAACTGCGCGTTCTCGGCGCCGACGCAGATCGGCTTCTCGGTGAGGCACGGCTTGCCGGTCTTGAGGATGTCGGGCACCACTGACCTGTGCAGGCCGTAGTACATGATCGCGACGACGGCGTCAATGTCGGCTTTCTCCAGCATCTCGCGATGATCCGAGTACACCTGCGGGATGTTGTACTTGCGCGCCACTATCTCGGCGGTCTGCGCGCGGCCCTCGGCGAGGGCGACGATCTCGCATTCCGGGATCGTGACGTAGTTGTCCATGTGGGCCTTCTGGCCCATGTACCCGCAGCCCACGAACCCGATTCGCAGCTTGTCTCCCATGATGGAATACTTCCTCCCTACTATATGTCAGGCCTCACCCTGGCCATCTTTCAGTCCGTGCACGCCAGCCCTGGCGAAGGACTCGGACTGCCACGGGCCCCACGCGAAAGAGAACTTCGCCGCCTCCCCTGCCCCCTCCTTCGCCGGCCGGCAGGTTTAGCCTTGGCCGGGAACGAACCAGTCTGGTATCCAGCCCGACGTGGCTGGGGTCAAAGGCGAGATTGACCACAAGGACACAAGGACACAAGAACACTATACGGCCAAACCGCTCTTATCTGACCTGCCCTGTCGCTTTGTGTCTTCGGGTCTTCGTGGTCGAAGTCGTTTGTCCGCCCCCTCGGTCCTGCGCGCGCCGAGCCCAGATCGGGTTTCAACGTGCTATCGGGCAGCTCAGATATTTGTGAACTTTACATAGACAATACGCGGCTGTAATATGTACCCGGTGTAGGTTGCCCTGCTCGCGAGGATGAAAGGAGAGTTCTGGCTGCATGTCGGAACGCGCCATTCCGAAGCTCGCGCCGTGCCTCATCGCCGCGATCGCGCTCGCCGTTCCGGCGTCAGTCGCCTCGGCCACGCCCGTCGGGGCCGGGTTGCCGGTGTCGGCGTCCTCGATCTCGGAAAGCTACCTGCCCGAGTTCGCCCTTGACGGCAAGGCGGACACCCGCTGGGCCAGCGACACCAACAGCGCGCCCCAGTGGCTCCAGATCGACTTTGGCAAGTCCATCCCCATCCCTGCCCTGACGATCCACTGGGAACACGCCTACGCTCAGGAGTACGAGGTCCAGATGTCGGACGATGCCCGGCAGTGGCGAGTTCTCGCCCACCGAACGGACGGCTTCGACGGAACTCAGACGCTGGAGAACCTCGGGGGGCAGGGGCGATACCTGCGCATCTGGTGCATCAAATACAATCCGTGGCCGCTGTTTTCGATCTGGGAGGTCACCTCGCCCGACAAAGCCACCGCCGAGGCGCTGCTCGACGCCGGACGCAGGACTGTCGAGGCGAAGGAGCGGTCCGCGCAGCAGGCGAGGCAGCGGCTCGCGGACAGTCTGAACCGGGCGACGTGTCCCGACATCATCTTCGCCGTGCGCCAGCCGTGGTGGGATGGGCACTGGTACGCCAACTTCGGCTATTACGCCGCCGACGCCAACCAACATGCCTACCAGACCAGCGGCGGGAAGCTGTGCCGCCTGAACCTGGCGAGCGGGAAGGTGACGGCTCTGGTCGACGACCCGCACGGCACCGTCCGCGATCCGCAGGTGGACTACGACGCGAAGCGGATCGTCTTCTCGTACCGCAAGTCGGACAGCACGCACTTCCACCTCTTCGAGATCAGCCCCGACGGCACGGGCTTGCGGCAGTTGACCGACGGCGATTGCGATGACATCGAGCCGGTGTGCCTGCCCGACGGGGGCATGATGTTCTGCTCCAGCCGCTGCAACCGGTGGGTCAACTGCTGGCTGACGCAGGTGGCAATCCTGTACCGCTGTGATGCCGACGGACGCAATGTGCGGCCGATCTCCAGCAACGCCGAGCAGGACAACACCCCGTGGGTTACCTCCGACGGCCGGGTCATGTACACCCGCTGGGAGTACGTGGACCGCAGCCAGGTGGACTATCACCACCTGTGGACGTGCAACCCCGACGGCGCCGATCAGATGGTGTTCTTCGGGAATCTCAACCCCAGCACGGTGATGATCGACGCGAAGCCGATTCCGGGCAGCACGAAGGTCGTGTCGATCTTCTCCCCCGGCCACGGCAGGACCGAGCACGAGGGCCAGGTGGAGATCGTGGACCACGGCTGCGGGCCTGACGACCGGGCGTATGCGAAGACCATCACCGCCGATCCGTTCTATCGCGACCCGTTCCCGATCGACAGCGGGCGAATGCTCATCGCGAAGGGCACCGAACTGCAGCTCATGGACATGGCCGGCGAAGCCGGCACTGCCGTCACCCTCTACGCCCTGCCGGAGGAGGCTGCGAAGGCGGGCATGTGGCTCCACGAGCCGCGCCTCCTGGCGCCCCGGCCGCGCGAGCCGGTCGTCACCTCGCACGTGGACCTCACCAAGACCACCGGGCGGTTGCTGTGCGTGAACGTGAACGATGGCCGTAACATGACCGGGGTCAAACCGGGCGACATCAAGAAGCTTCTCGTGCTCGAGACGCTGCCCAAGCCAATCAACTACACGGGCGGGATGGAGCCACTCACCTACGGCGGCAGCTTCACGCTCGAGAGGGTCGTGGGCACCGTGCCGGTCGAGCCGGACGGCTCGGCATACATGGAGCTTCCGGCGCTGCGCAGCTTCTTCTTCGTCGCGCTCGACGACGAGGACAGATCGGTGAAGCGGATGCAAAGCTTCCTGACGGTCCAGCCGGGCGAGATGACGGGTTGCGTGGGATGCCACGAGCAGCGCACGCGGACCTTCCCCCAGGGCGTGAGGCCGATGGCGGCGCGGCGCGCCCCGTCCACGATCACGCCAATTGCTGGAGTCCCGGATGTGTTCGACTTTCCGCGCGACATCCAGCCGATCCTCGACCGGCACTGCGTGCAGTGCCACGACTATGAGCGGGCGACAGGCGCGGACGGCAAAGCGCACGGCCCGCGTGCCGGCAGTGTGATCCTGTCCGGCGATCGGGGCCCGATGTACTCGCACAGCTACTTCACCCTCACCTGGCGCGGGCAATTCTCCGACGGGCGCAACCAGGCCGTCAGCAACCGCCCGCCACGCAGCATCGGCGCGGTGGCAAGCCCGATCATGGCGAAGGTCAGCGGCGGGCATCACGGCGTCGTCTGCTCGCCGCAGGAGATCGACACGGTCCGCTATTGGATCGAGTCCGGCGCGCCATACCCCGGCACGTATGCCGCCCTGGGCAGCGGGATGATCGGCGGGTACTACTCGAACGGGCAGACCGGCGCCGACCAGGACTGGCCCGAGACGCGTGCCGCCGGGCCGGTCATCGAGCGGCGCTGCCTCACCTGCCACACCGGCGACCGGGTGTTGCCGCGCAGCCTCTCGCAGGAATTGGACGGCTGGGTCGGCGGGCCGGGGCACGTGGACCCTCGCTTACGGTTTAGCCGGCACATCGTCTTCAACCTCAGCCGACCCGAGAAGTCGATGATGCTCCTCGCCCCGCTGGCGAAGGAAGCCGGAGGCTTCGGGCTGTGCCGCGTCGATGACGGCAAAGGCGGGGCCTCGCCGGTATTCGCCAGCCGGGAGGACGCCGGTTACAAGGCGATCCTGGCGATGTGCGAGGCGGGCAAGACACACCTGGATGAGATGACACGTTTCGACATGCCGACCTTCCGCGCGCCGATGCCGTATCTGCGCGAGATGGCCCGTTACGGGATCATCCCGGCGATGCCCCGGACGGACGAGAAGGTCGACTCCTATCAGCTCGACCGCCGGTACTGGGAATCCTTATGGTTTCACCCGGCGGAATCCAACAAGCTCAGTGTGAGCGGCGGAGAGCGCGATGCTGGTCGCTCTCTGACCATGCTGCCGAAGGAGTGACAGTGATGGGCTGTAGTGAATCTCCACAGGATACGGCAACGCATTTCGCTCCGCCCGAACGCGCGGCGCCCGAGACCGTTGCCGCCGAGAGGGCGCAGTTCCTCGCCAACGAACTCGCGGTGACGATGTTGGAGGCCATACCGGACCTCGCCGCGGTGCTGAACGCGCAACGGCAGGTGATCGCCGCTAATGCAAGGATGTTGGCGGCGCTTGGGATCGATGACCCGGCCGGCGTGATCGGGCTTCGACCGGGCGAGATGCTCTCTTGCGTCCACGCCGACGAAGGCCCTGGGGGATGCGGCACCAGCCCGGCTTGCGCCGTCTGCGGCGCGGCTAACGCGATCCTCAACTGCCTGGACAAGCGGGCGGTCGACTCGCAGGAATGCCGCATCAGGACGACGGGCCAGGAAAACGGTGGCTCCATCGACGTGGAGGCCCAGGCGTCGTTCCTGACGATCAACGATTGGGAACTCGTCGTCTTGGCCCTCCGGGACATCAGCTCCGACAAGCGCCGCCGGGTCCTCGAGCGCACGTTCTTCCATGATGTGCTCAACATCGCCGCCGGCTTGCAAGCCATCTCGGAACTGCTCAGCTACGGTGAAGAAGACGCGCAAACCCACGATGAGTACATGCACGATCTGAGCCGGATGTCCGAGCAGCTTGGCGACGAGATCATGGCCCAAAGGCAGCTTCTGGCTGCCGAGCAGGGCGACCTCAAGCCCGACATGACGCCCCTGTCGGTCCCGGAGTTGCTCGCCTCGGTGGTGGAACTATATCGCAATCATTCGGTCGCGCGAGGTCGTACCCTAAGCCTTGGCGAATGTCCCGACTGTCAAATCGAGACGGACCGGACGCTTCTCCGAAGGGTCTTGGGCAACCTGGTGAAGAACGCTCTCGAGGCCACGGCCGACGGCGGGACCGTGACCCTCGGCGCGACGGATTCCGGCGATCAGATCGAGTTCGCCGTGCGCAACCCGGGGGTGATGCCCGATCATGTCCAAAAGCAGGTCTTCCAGCGCTCCTTCAGCACCAAGGGCGGCGCCGGACGCGGAATCGGGACGCACAGCGTCAAGTTGCTGACCGAGCGGTATCTGGGTGGCAAGGCCGGGTTCGAGAGCAAGGAACCGAATGGCACGGTGTTCACGGTGACGCTGCCGAAGCTGGCGGGGTAGGGCGCCTCACCCCCCGGTACGGTCTAACGGCAAACCTCACCCCCCGGCCCCCTCTCCACGCGTGGAGAGGGGGAGAACGACAACGGCCTGCCGCCTGCCGACGCCGTGGCTGTCAGCCTCTCCCCTCCCGGTACGGGAGGGGTGTCCCGCGAAGCGGGACGGGGTGGGGCCGTCCGCTGTTCCCCCGCCACTCGTGGGGGGAGAACGACAACGGCCTGCCGCCTGCCGACGCCGTGGCTGTCAGCCTCTCCCCTCCCGGTACGGGAGGGGTGTCCCGCGAAGCGGGACGGGGTGGGGCCGTCCGCTGTTCCCCCGCCACTCGTGGGGGGAGAACGACAACGGCCTGCCGCCCGCCGACGCCGTGGCTGTCAGCCTCTCCCCTCCCGGTGTACCTGTTTAGCGACTTCTTCCCTTGGACCCTGTGGCAGCGCGATTCAGCGCGCTAAATGCGGGGCGAACTGCCATCCGCGTATCACGCCATCGGCTACGGGTAAGCATTTCGTCGAAGTAGAAGCGCAGGTAGCTATACGATGTGATTCGCGCGATGAATCGCGCTGCCACATGATTTGAAGGAGAGATCGCTAAACACATACCTCCCGGTACGGGAGGGCTGGACGGGGTGGGGCCGTCACCTCCTGCGAAACACTATTGTTCGTAGAGCACATCGCATCGAAGAGGAGCAACCATGAACGTCTCGCCCCAACTGCGCGGCAGTTGCCTGCGCGCCTCCGTCCTGCTGTCGCTTATCACAATGCTGGCCGTCGCGGCCTCCGCCGCGCCGCAGGTCGTAAACGGCGCTATGGCGGGGCCGGGCAATGACCACTCCGACGGCAAGGGGCTACTGGTCACTCCGGAGGGTTGGACGCCGGTCAACACCGACGTGAACCGCGGCGACCGCCTCTCTGTGGAGCCATCCGACCGGCCCGGCGGCGGGCAATGCCTGCACATCAACACCTTCGCCGACGATGCCGGTGTGTACCAGTCGATTGCCCCGCTCGACAAGGGGAAAACCTACTTCGTCTCCGCATGGGTGAAGCGGCTCTCGGGCGAAGCGCGCATCGAGGCGTATTCCCTGGCCTGGGGTCCGGCCGTCATGCGCGCGTCGGACAAGGCCAGCGTCGGGTGGGTGCACTGCATCATCCCCCTGACGCCTATCGATGGCGGCGCGCACCTGTACCTCGTGGCTGCCGAGCGAGCGGACTTCTTAATTGACGATGTCGAGATTCGCGAGGCCCAGGTCACCGTCGGCGCGCCGGTGGCCCAGCCGTATGACTTCACCGATCTGGTGACTTATCGGGTCAGCCTGTCGGCATCCGAGGCGGCTCAGCAAACGGCCCCGCGCGACGTCATTGTCCAGGCCGTCGATGAGGCCGCCGTGCCATCGCCCCTCTCGCCGGCCCAGCGCGTGAAGCTCTACCCGGCGAAACCCGCCACGGCCGAGGTCCGCCTCCCTGTAGCCGAGGGGGATCGGTACTTCAGCGTGCGGGTGTGCGACGCGCACGACAACCAGGTTCTCGGGGGTTCCACGCTTGTGCCGCAACTCGGCACCGCCTGGGATGCGCGCTTCCCCTATAAGGATACACTCTACTCGACCACCGGCTACCGCTGGCCGATGCGCATCTTCGTCAGGCGCGCGCCGGAGATCGCCATGAAGCGCCTGAGCGCCACGGCCACCATCCGCGATGACGCCGGCAAGGCCCTCCGGTCTTGTGTATCGACCCTGGCCGACGGGGCGCTGCAACTGCCGATCTCTGCGGTAGGGATGCCGGTCGGCGACTACAAGATCGACGTGGCGATCACCTACAAGCCCGGACGCGTAGTCTACCGGGCCTCGCGTCCCCTGAGGGTCTGCCCCCCTGCCGCCAACGAGGTGGTCTGCGATGCGACGGGCCAGGTCCGCATCGGGGGCAAGCCCTTCTTCCCCATCGGGATGTACTGGGTCTTCGCCGATCCGTCCGGCTGGAAGCCGGGGCCGGCTCGCAAAGACGCGGAACTGCGCGAGCTTCGGCAGGCAGGCATCAACACCCTCCACACGTATGCCTTCGAGCACAACAACGCCGATGACACCGACGCGAACGCCCTCGCCTATCTCGACATGGCCCAGGAGTTCGGGTTCAAAGTGATGCTGGGCATCCGGCGCGACTGGTATCAGGGTGACAAGCTCGATCTCGCGGCAATCGAGCAACGCGTGAAAGCGCTGAAGAACCACCCGGCGCTGCTATGCTGGACGCTTTGGGATGAGCCGAACTTCAACTCGGCTTTCTCGACGCCACGGCTGAACGCGATGTACGCCCTCATCAACCGCCTCGATCCGTACCACCCGGCCATGCCCGTGTTCGGGGGACCGAGCGGCGCGGCCTTCCACGACTGCACCGACATCTTCCTGTTCGACAACTACCCCGGCCCGGGCGGCGCCGACCAGGTGACGCAGTCCATGAAGCGAGCCGCCGAGGCCATGCCGGACAAGCCGGTGTGGTTCGTGGGCCAGGCTTTCGAGTGGCCGCAGGGACGGCTTCCCAGCGTGGCGGATATGACGGCATATTGGCGCAATGCCATCGCCGGTGGAGCGCACGGGTACTTCTGGTACAGCTACGGCGGCGACGGCAAGGACTGGGACAGCGTTCGCCGCACCCCGGAGCACTGGGCGAACGTGCAGCGCGTGAACCGAGAACTGGCGAAGGCAGTGGACCCGAACTGGAAGGGGGAGTAAGGGGCCGGGCACCCTTAACGCGTGGGGCGGGCGCCGTCAGCGCGTGGGGCGGGCGTCTCGCCCGCCGACGTACTCAGTGGGCTCTTCCTCAATGTGTATGGGGCGCGACCTCGAACTGGTCTTGGCCGGGGTCTTATATCAGGGCGTAGACGAAGCCGTTGTCGCTGCGTCCGCAGGACGCCTGGCGCGAAGCGCCCCTCAGCCGGATGCTTCAGCGTCCGGTTCAGGGCCGGTAGTGGGGTCGTTTCCGTCCGCCAGGACGGGTGGCGGCGGAGCCGCCCAAGTCGTCGATGATGCGGGCCATAGGGCCTTCGGCCACCCGTCCTGCGGACGGGGAGGTCTTTGTGCGGCGGGAATCCCGGACGCTGAAGCGTCCGGCTAAGGGTCCCCGCCTGCGGCGGGGCCGGGCGTCCTGCGGACGCGACGGCGCGGATAACGACCATGCCTGATGTGGTCTGTTCAGCCACTGTCAAGCTACCCACACACATTGAGGAAGAGCCTACTCAGTGGCAGGTCGCGCATTCCCCGGCAGGAACTCCAAGCCGAGTGCCAAAAACAGTTGACGGTTCCCGCCGGGCTGGAGCGTCTAATGCGCAGGGAATCGGGGGGGCGGCGAGCGACGGCCAGAGAGGTGTAGGTACATGGGGGGCGCGGACGGGGGAGTACCGGCACTGCAGCGACGAGAACGGGCAGCCTGATGGCAAGCCATCCGTCGGCAATGAAGCCACGAGGGGTCTCCGGCCCTTTGCCGCAATAGCGAGCGCTCTGGTCAGCTTCGCGCCTTTCAGAGCGCCCTCAGTGCCGGCAGGATCGGGTCGGTCAAGACTCCGCGACTTGAGAAGGGGGTGCGTCCGGCTCCAACGGCGAATCCATGTACCAGATAGATGGCTGGTCAACCCATGGAGCAGCTACATCCACTCGATACGGGTGCTCTCGCACGGTCGCAGGGAGGGTTGAAGATGCCGAAGTGGGTCAGGGCGGTTGGATGGACGGCGCTGTTCTTTGTGGTCTACTACCTGGGGATGCTTGGAATAGCGGGGCTGCTGGTCTCCGGGTTACTCGATCGGTATCTTGGCACGCAGGTTGTGGTCGCGGTGATCAGTTGGGGGGCCGGTGTGCTCGCGGTTATGGTCGGGTATCTGGCCGCCCGTACGTCCCGACTGGGCCTGTGTGTCAGTGCCCCAGCGGGCGTGCTCGCAGCGGGCTGGCGGCTTCTGTCCATTCGGGAACCGTGGGCGGACGCTGCAATGACACTCGTCGCGGCGGGAATCATAGCACTAGGCTTCCTCCTCGGAGGTTTCGTCCACCATTGGCTGACATGGCAAGGCGTGCATACCCGTCCGGTAGCAGCGCCGACCGCTGAGAGGTGACCACAGATGGCTATGCCGCCCAACGAGTCGGCCATGCCTCCTGTCAAGCGTCCAAGACTTGAGCCGATTATCCGGGCGATCCTCATCATCGGCGCGCTGATGGTCTGCGCGGTGATTGTGCTGGCCGCATTCGGACTCCGATCCGTCGCTAAAGCCACTTCGTCCGGGCAGTCCGAGTTGGAGCGCCTTAAGGCCGAGGGCAAGCCCCTCACGCCCGCCGAGGCCGCCCCCAAGCCCGTCCCCGCCGACCAGAATGCCGCGCCGTTGTACCTGCAGGCCGCCGACGCCCTCGCTCCTGACAAGAAGTCGCAAAGCGCGATGGACGACCAACTGACGGGGGCCAACTGGAATGATTCCGCGGCGATGGCGAAGTTCAGGGACCTGGTGGCCTCGCATCAATCGGCGCTGAGGCTCGTCCACGCGGGGGCCGAGAGGCCGTACTTCCGGTCGAACGTGAAGTGGACCGCCGGCCTGGACGCCACATTCCCACACTACAGCCGGCTACGGTTCATGGCTCGCTTCCTTTCCGCCGCTACAGCCGTGTCGGCCCGCGAGGGGCGGCAGGCTGAGGCGCTGCAGATCCTCCGCGACGGGTTTCGGATGTCGGGCCACGTCTCTCAGGAGCCCTGCTTGATCGGGCAACTGGCAAGCTACGCCATCGACGCGATCCTGATGCGCTCGGCGGAGTATGCCGTCTCGCGGGGCGAACTACCGGCGAAGGAGGCGCATGCGCTTGCCGATGACCTGGGGCGTGTCGACTTCTACGGGGCAATGCAGCGGGCGATGGACATGGAGCGCGCGTGGGGCTTGCAGGTCTACGCCGATCCGAGCTTGATGGACCGGAGGGGCGAACAGGGCTCGCAGAGCACGTCACCGCCACAGGAATCGGTTCCTGCGGGCGAAGTGGCCGCGCACGGGCCGCTGCGAATCCTAACGCAGGCAGACCAGTCCTTCTATTTGCGCGGCATGAGGCAGTACGAGACCGAGGCTGCGGTCCCGTGGCGGGAAATCGCCGCCAAGACGGACCGGATCGACCCCGAACGCGACACTCCGCGCTACTTCTACTTCAGCCGCATCATGCTCTTCGACCCGACCCGGTCGTTCGCAAACCGCGACGAGACGCTGGCCCGCCGAAGCATCCTGCAGGCGGTACTGGGCCTCGAGGTCTGGCGGCAGCAGCACGGCCAGTACCCCACGAGCCTGGCTGACCTGCGCAACATCGGCTGGCCCGTGCCGGCCGACCCGTTCAGCGGGGCAGACTTCGTCTACAAGGTCTCCGCTGGGAAGTACTTGCTGTACAGCATCGGGCGTGACCTCACGGACGACGGAGGGACGCCGATAAACCGGCTGTTGCCGAGGGCCCTGCAGAAAAAGTCGGCGGAGGACGCGGGTGACCTCGGCGACATTCCGTGGATGCCCTGGCGCAAGGATGTCGATTACTCCTACCACTTCGAGGGTCCCGCCATCCCGCCGACGGGGAAGTAGCCGGGGATGATGTACGGGTGTACCCGCGTGCTTTCCATCGGAAACTCGACGCCGACTGCCCGAAAAGGTTGACACTTTCCATCTGACTGAGTTGTCCAATACAGGCAGAAATAGCGCGTCGTGCCGCTAGGTGACGGCAGATGGCGACGTCGTCCGACGAACTGGTCCCCCCTCCCGTCGAGCGCGGAAGACCTAAGTCGATCGTCCGAGTGATCCTCACCATGGGCGGGCTGATGGTCTGCGCGCTGATCGTACTGGTTGCGCTCCTATTTGGATTAGCGGCCATATCGGTTCACGAGCCCCCACATGGGCGCGCGAGGCGAACGGTCTGTCATGCGAACCTCCAGCAGTTGGGGGCGGCCATTTCCATGTATGAGCAAGATCACGACGGCTTCCTGCCGACGCGGTGCCTTGCCCCCTATTCGACCAGCGCGCCCGGCAATCCGGCCTCGGCTGCTGTCACATGGGACGTCAGCATAGCCCCATATCTCCGGTCCACGCAGCTTCTGGCGTGCCCCTCGAACCCGTACGGCAGGGACGCGACCGGGAAGCCCTTCCGCTCGTACGCGATGGCCCAGTACACCCAGACGGTGACCGGCAGCGGTGCCTCTATGGTGGTTATGGGATGCAACACGTATCGGATCCCCGCCCCCACTCGCACAGTGCTTCTGTTTGAAAAGGGCCAGCAATTGCCCGGCGCCTGGGGGGATGCTCTCGGCCAGAATGTCTTCCAGAGCCACTACGACGACTTCAGCCGGAACAAGCCGACCAACCCGACGGACGGCCAGCCGTTTCACTTCGGCGGCAAGAACTTCCTGTACATCGACGGCCATGTGAAGTTCGCGACCACAAGTCAGTATCCGTTCACCTGGGACTCCGGGCGCACGTCAGTGGCTCCGGGGGACATCTGGGGCTACTTCGCAAACTGGCAGGGGCCTGGCATCTGCGCCGTCGCGGCCCGCCAGGACAAAGGTGGCGATTGGCCCCTGCCCGAGTAGGGGCAGCAAGAGGCGGGCTGGGACGGCGATTCTTACCACGAAGACTCGAAAGCACGAAACGGCGACGCCCAGGGCTGAGTGTCGCCGTTGCTGTTCCTCGTGACTTGGTGTCTTCGTGGTCATGCCTCTTCATCGGCTTCGATCGCGCCGGGGCCTGGAAGGTCCACCGGGGCCGGACAGCCAATTACCTCTCTCGACGTGGCAGCAACCGCCGCGAGCGCAGGAGGTAGGTTGTGGCCCGCAGGAACATCGCCTTGGCCCGCCGAGCGGCTACGCCTCGCGCACTGGCGCTGGGAGTCGCGGCCTCGGTCTTCGTCAACCTCGCCTCCCCGCACACCGAAAGCACCGGCTTCAGCAACTTCTCCTGGAGCTACCTCCCCGAAGGCGGCGTGTTCGTCCTTCTGTTCCTGCTGGTCGCGAATGCCGGGGTCCGACGGCTGCGGCCACGCTGGGCGCTGACCGTGCCGGAGCTTCTACTGGTCTTCGTGATGGCGCTGGCGGCCAACTGCACCTCCATCTTCCTGATGTACTTCCTGTGCTCGGCGATCATCTCCCCCCACTACTTCGCCTCCGCCGAGAACCGCTGGGACCAGGACCTGATCCCCCACCTCAAGCCCTGGCTGATCGTCAGCAACGACCGCGGCGCGGCCCACTGGTTCTATGAGGGGCTGCCGGCGACGCAGCACATCCCGTGGCGCGACTGGGCGACGCCGCTGGCGGCGTGGATGCCGTTCCTGGTGGCGCTGCTCGTGGCGTCGTTCGCGATGATGGCCCTCCTGCGGCGGCAGTGGCTCGAGCACGAGAAGCTGTCGTATCCGCTGATGCGGCTGCCGCTGGAGCTGGTGGACCGGGGCGTGCAGTCGCGGAAGCTCGGGCCCCTGACCCGCGCGCCGAGCTTCTGGGTCGGGGCGCTGATCCCGTTCACCTTCGGGCTGCTCGACCTGATCCACGGCCTCACCCCGGCGTGCCCCTCGATCACTATCGACCACCTGGGGTCGTTGTTCTTCGGCATCGTGCGGCCCGGTCCGCATTTCCCCGACATCAACATCAACCTCAACTTCCTCGCCCTGGGCAGCGGCTTCTTCGTGCCGACCGATGTGCTGTTCGGCATCTGGTCGCTGTACCTGCTGTTCAAGCTGGTGCAAGAGCCAATCATCGACCGGCTGGGCATCGGCGCGGCAGGCGGCGGCATGTTCGTATGGGGGCCGGCCTCGACATCCTGGCAATCGTTCGGGGCGTTCACGCTGATGGTCGCGGGCGTCATCCACAGCGCGCGCCGGCGCCTCGCGGGCATCTTCGACGCCGACGGCGCAAACGCCGCGCCCGAGCGGCCCGCGTTGTACGCGATGGCCGCCTCAGTCGCGGTCATGGGCGGCTGGCTGTATTTGACGGGGCTTCCGCTAGGGATCGTGCCGGTGTTCGTGACATTGGTGCTGGTGATCTACCTGGGCGTCGCGCGGGTGGTGTGCCAGACGGGAGTGTTCTATATCGTGCCGCCGATGATCGCTCAGAACCCGATCATCTACGCACTTGGAGCCTCCGCAATCGGGCGGCAGGGGATGATCTCACTGGCGCTCACCTATGCCTGGCATGGGGACGTGCAGACGGTGATGGCGGGTCTGGCCTCGGAGGCGATGAAGGTTGAGGAACAGGCGCCGTTCGCGCGAGGAGAGTTGAGCCTCGCGATGCTGGGAAGCGCAATCATCGGCCTGGTGGTCGCGCCGATAGGGATCATCCTCAGCGCCTACCCCAAGGGCGCACTAACCTGGAACACCTGGGTGTACAAGGGCTGGGGGCCGAATACTTACGGCCAGGTGCTCGGGCAGCTTGCGGTCGGCCAGAAGCGCGACTGGTTCAATGCCATGTACTACGGCATGGGGTTCGTGGGGATGCTATTCCTGACCGCGATGCGCAACCGCTACGCCTGGTGGCCCGTGCATCCGATCGGGCTGGCGGTGGTGAGCTCGTTCACGATGTACGCGGTGTACTTGCCGTTCCTAATCGCGTGGGTGACGAAGACGGCGATCCTGCGCTGGGGCGGGTATCGCACCTACCACGCCGCGACACCGTTCTTCGTAGGCCTGGGGGTGGGGCACTATCTGGCGAGGGCGGTGGCGCTGATCGGGTACGGCGCGTTTGGGTTGAAGTGGAAGGTGTGAGGGGACGGAGGTGATGCCCTGGATAGGCGAGGCGGAGACCAATTTGCGGCGTCTGTCCGCGCATCGGGAAAGAGCTTTGCCTTTGAATTGTGAATCATGCTGCTGTCTGGCCCCAATACTGCTACGCCGGTTGTGCGGCCCTGCTCGGCAATGAGATGCCCGGCGGAGAGACGGACGGCGATTGACCACGGAGACACAGAGAACGGCAACGTCCTCAGAGCGTCTATTATGGGGCAGGCGGGCCGTTTCCCAGTCGTTCTCTGTGCCCTCTGTGTCTCTTTGGTTCGATGCCGTTCGCGCTGCATCTTGGGACACGGTCAGCCTCTGACAGGATTCCAAGCGCTTCGTCTGCCGGTTGTCAAAGCGGCGTAGTAATGTCAAAACACCCCCGGACGCTGCCGCCATACCGAATGCAATACCTCGAGGAAATGTTCGGGCGCGGGGAGGTCCGTGGGCAGCAGGGCGGGGAAATGCAGGCGGATCGGAGCGGCGATCTGTTGCGCCAGGCGGAACCGCGTCTCGGGCTGCAGCTCGAACCGCCGCTCGATGAAGCGCTCGACGGTCGTCAGCTCTTGCGCCGACACCCGACCGACCCCTTCGCGCAGGATGTTGAGAATGTCCTCGGGCGCGGGGATCGGGGGCAGCGGGGCTGCAATCTGCGGCTCGGGCAGCGAAACGTCCGGCAGGTCGTGGACGCGCTCTTTCACCACGATCGTGCCGGCGGCGAGGTCTCCCAGGCGCTGGCAGCGTTGCGAGAAGAAGATCGCAACCATGCCCGTGATGTAGAAGGGCGGGAGCATGTCCACGAGCCGGAGGATGTTGCGGATCAGTGAGTCGCCCGCAGTGATCGGGGTGCCATCGGTGCGGATAACCCGCAGCCCGGCCATCCGCTTGCCAAGGCTCTGTCCGTCCCAGAGCATCTCGAAGATCACGAAGTAGCCGATGGCGATCAAGACCGCCGACGCGGCGACGATCGCGACACGGATCGGAATGCGCCCGACGTCGCCTTGGAGGGCGCCGATGAGACTTGCGGCAACAGCAATGGCGACGACAAGCAGTGTCTGGGCGACGGTATCGACCACGCCCGCAAGGAATCGCGAGCCGATGCCCGCAAGCTCATAGTCGATGCGGATGTGCTCGGGGGTTTCGACGCTGACCTGATCTCCAGAAGGCATATAGGCCATGATCGTCGCCGGGATGGTATGAAATGATGGGAGATATGGTAGCGAATTCTGCTGCGCGAAGACGCCGGGCGGACTGCGAACGGCTGCGGGAGCTTCTCGACAAGGCCGACCTGCAGGGGCTTTCGGCGTTGGCCCCGGTGGAACTGGAGACGCTGGGCTCCTTGTACCGGCAGGCCTCGACTTACCTCGCCCGCGCGCGGACGGACGGTCGCGACCCCGCGCTGGTCGACTACCTCAACAGCCTGGTCGGGCGCGCACATGGGCGCGTGTATGGCGGCCAGGCGCGCGGGCGCTTCAGACCGGGACACTTCTTCGGCACGGAGTTGCCGAGGACCTTCCGGCGGCACATCGGGTTCATCGCGCTTTCCTATGGCCTTTCGATCGCCGCCGCCGTGATCGCGTTCGTCGCCGTCGCCGCCGACGGCCGTTGGGCGCAGGCGATGCTTCCCGGCGGCGCCGAAACGATGGTCCGCCAATTCGCGGAAAGCGACAAGCCTGCCGGGCAATACTTCGCCGAAACTGCCAGCGAGGCGGGCGGCGGCGTGCTTTCCGGATTCCTCATGACCCACAACATCGAGGTGGCCCTGAAGTGCTTCGCGTTCGGCATTACCGCGGGCCTCGGCACCGTGTTCGCACTGGTGCAAAACGGCTTGATGGTGGGAGGTTTCCTCGGTCTGGGGATACCGACGGGAAGGCTCGTGGACATGACCGCCGTGATCAGCCCGCACGGGGTCACGGAGCTTTCCGCCGTGTTCATCGCCGGCGGAGCGGGCTTGATGCTGGGGTATGCGATTATCGCTCCGGGAGATCGGCTGCGCCGCGACGCGCTGGTCGAGGCGGCGCGTGAGGCGGTGAAGCTCGCGGTCGGGACGGTGCCGATGTTCGTCTGCGCGGGCTTGATCGAGGGGCTGGTGTCGCCGCAATACGAGGGCCTGTTCGCCAGCAACGCCGCGCGCATCGTCTTCGGTTGCCTGGTGGGGGCCGTGTGGTACCTGTACCTGTTCGCAGGCGACAAGCTGTTGGGAGCGCTGAAGGCGGAGAAGAGACCGCGATAACGGGACGTTGGCCCCAGTACTGTTCACTTAGGCGCGGGGCTGTGGGGGTTCCCCGTCTCCACCTGCTGCGCAGGCGAAGACACCCCACAGCTTGAATAGACAACATTGCCGTTGGCCCCCGACGCATCCCAAGAACAGCAAAACGGCGGAGCAGCCTGCCGAGCCGTTCGCCCGTGCCGTTCCGCCGTTCTTCTGTCTCAAAAATCCGTGGGGCGGACGGCAACCTCACCCCCTCGGCCGCCCACGGCGGCCACGTCCTCTCCGCAAGCGGAGAGGGGAGAACCGCAGCAGTTCCCTGCTGCGCGGGAATCGTCGTTCGCCTCTCCCCTCCCGGTACGG
>CAYWBK010000067.1:0-18665 GCA_964455745.1 uncultured Armatimonadia bacterium | reverse complement strand
GTCGTTGTCGTTGTCGTTGTCGTTGTCGTTGTCGTTGTCGTTGTCGTTGTCGTTGACGTTGTCGTTGACGTTGACGTTCTCCCCTCTCCGCTTGCGGAGAGGGGCCGGGGGTGAGGTGCCGTCAGCCGTCCCCCTCCCGGCACGGGAGGGGTGGTGAGGTGCCGTCCCAGCTTTCACTCCGTCCGCTTCTTGCACAGTACGCTATCCAAGCTCAGCGGCCCCGAGCCAAAGTGGGCGATCAGCAGCGCGCCGCCTAGCATCGACATGTTCTTCATGAACATGACCTGGTTCATGGCGGCCGTCTTCGGGTCCGCGTCGGCCCAGAACGCGTGCATCGAGAAGCTGACCGGCACCAGGAACAGGACGATGAGCCATGCGCCGTACCGGGCGTGGAAGCCCAGCAGGATGCTCAGCCCGCCGAGGATCGCGAACAATCCTGAAATCGGAACGAGAATGTTGGCCACCGGGACTCCGGCGGCGGCCGCATACCCAATCGTCCCAGCGGTGAAATGCTTCGGACCGGCCATCAGGAATATGGCTGCGAACAAGATGCGCCCAAGTAGGACAACGTACTTCATGGGGTTCGCCCCCTTCTTTGCCGAATGCGTCTCGGCGTGATTGTGGAGATCACGCAGCTTGCGAGCCGCGATACGTGCATCAATAGCCATATTTAAGCCATAACTTCACGTTCAATGTACCACTTGCCGCACAATATGTAAACGACGGATGCGAGCTTTGCGTCGATAGGTATCGGAGGCGGCACTGTCAAGCTGCCCACAGGCCCTCCCCGAAAGGAATCGGCTGCCATCGACGGGAACTGTCGCGGGCTCCATCGAGCACAGGGAGGAACCATCGTGGCACCTATAGCACGCAAGAACTGGAGCGGCCAGCCGTGGCTGCTCATCACCAACGGCGACCTGGACATCGAGCGCCGGCAGGCCGTGGACGAGGGCCTGGACATCAGCTCAGTAGAGGCGGAGTTCGAGGCGCTCCGCGGCCTTGACCTGACCGAGGAAGCGAACCTGCAGCGCGCCGAAGCGCTGTTGGACCGCGTTCAGGAGTTACCGGCCGTCGATGGATACCCGCATATCGAGCCCTCCGACCTGCTCGGAATCCAGGCCGAGCGACCGGAGCGGCCCAGGCTGCCGGAGATTCTTCCCAGCGACGCGCAACTCCACGACAAGGCCCTCGGAGCCTGGAACGGTCGCGCCGCGGGCTGTCTGCTGGGCAAGCCGGTCGAGGGCAAGCGCCGCTGGCAGATCGAGAAGTACCTCAAGAGCCAGGACCGCTGGCCGCTCGACCGCTATTTCTCGCTGAGAGCCTCAGCGGAGGTGGCGCAGGAGTGTGGCTTCAACCTCGACTGGGCGGGCCTATATGAAGAGGGCATCACCTATATGCCCGAGGACGACGACACGAACTACACCGCCACCGGCCTCGCCATCGTGAAGCAGTTCGGCAAGGAGTTTACGCCCGACGATGTCGCCCGCTTCTGGCTGTCGAACATCCCCATCTTCCACGTGTGCACCGCCGAGCGCATCGCTTACAAGAACCTGGTGGATGGCATCGCCCCGCCGCAATCCGCGGCTTTCCGCAATGTCTATCGCGAGTGGATCGGCGCGCAAATCAGAGCCGACTTCTTCGGGTATGTGAAGCCGGGCGACCCCGAGCGCGCCGCCGACTTCGCCTGGCGAGACGCCTCGATCAGCCACATCAAGAACGGGATTTACGGCGAGATGTGGGTCGCGGCAATGCTCGCGGCGGGGTATGTGCTGGACGATGTCGAGGCCGTCATTCGCGCCGGCCTGGCCGAGATACCGCAGACCAGCCGCCTGACGCAGGGCCTGGAGTACATCATTAACCTCCGTCACTCCGGCGTCGATTACTGGCAGGCGCTGGAGAACCTGCACTCCCGCTGGGACGAGAACAGCGCCCACGACTGGTGCCATACGATCAGCAACGCGGAGATCGTCGCCATAGCGCTTCTGTGGGGCGCGAGGGACTTCGAGAAGACGATCTGCTATAGCGTCATGCCCGGCTTCGACACCGACTGCAACGGCGCGACCGCCGGCAGCGTCCTCGGCCTGATCCTCGGCGCGGAAGCACTGCCGGCGAAGTGGATCGCCCCGCTGAATGACACACTGCTGACCGGGGTTGCCGGCTACCACAAGGTGTCGCTGACGCAGATGGCCGAGGAAACCGTCACACTGGTCCATCGCTAGTGCTTGGTCAGTTGTCAATGTTTTGAGAGGGGCCTATAAGGCCACACAACACAACGGCCTTTACATCCTGGGGGACTGCGTCCCCCAGACCCCGCGTTCCCAAGACCAAGGAGATCACCATGTCTGTATTTACCCTTGCCGTGGACACCTATCGCCGCAAAGTCCTGGGCTGCTGGATGGGCAAGAACATCGGCGGCACGCTCGGCCAACCCCACGAGGGCGCGGTCGGCCCATTGACGCTCACCTTCTACGACCCCGTGCCCGACGGGGCGCTCGCGAACGACGACCTGGAACTGCAACTCGTGTGGCTCGCGAAGCTGCGCGAGGTCGGCCCCGGGATCACCGAACGCAATCTCGGCGACGCGTGGATGGCGAACCTCACCTACCCCTGGGACGAGTACGGCATCTGCAAGGCCAACCTGTTCCGGGGACTGCTCCCGCCTGTCTCGGGCCAGCATAACAACTGGTTCACCGACAGCATGGGCGCGCCGATCCGCAGCGAGATCTGGGCGTGCGTCGCGCCGGGATGCCCCGATCTTGCGGCGGCGCTGGCCTACCAGGACGGCTGCGTGGATCACGGCGGCGAGGGCCTCTTCGGCGAAATCTTCTTCGCCGCCCTCGAGAGCGCGGCATTCGTGATCGACGACCGCGAGGCCCTGCTGGACCTGGGCCTCAGTTTCCTGCCGCCGGACTGCCGCACTGCCAGTGGGGTCGCCGCTTGCCGCGAGGCCCACGCCTCGGGCGCGGACTGGCTGCAGTGCAGGCAGGCAATCCTCGACGCCGTCGGGCACGTGAACTTCACCGATGCCCCGCAGAACATCGCCTTCACGGTTCTCGGCTGGCTCTATGGCGAGGACGCAGGGGACGCGATGTGCAAGGCGGTCAACTGCGGCTGCGATACGGACTGCACGGGGGCGACTCTCGGGGCGATTCTGGGCATCCTCGGCGGCCCGGAGTGTTTCGCAGCCGAGTGGATCGACCCGGTTGGCGACGAGGTGAAGACCGGCTACGGGGTCATCGACTGCGAGGTGCCCAAAACTCTGGATGAGTTGACGGCCTGGACGGTCGAGGAAGCGCGGAAGATGCTCGACTTCCACGACGCCCCGGTGCGTCTGGGGGATGCCGACGACCTCGCCGGCCTGACGCTGGCCGATCTCGCCGGCCAGGGCCGCGTACAGGCGAAGCTGGAGAACCTGGACGGGAAGATCGCGCGGAGCCAGGGCGGCATCAAGCTCGTCACGGACTACGGCGGCGAGCCCACCATCGCGCCGGGCGAAAGCATCACCCTAACGTTCACGGCGGCCGGGGCCATCCCGGATGGCGCCACCTTCGCGGTGCAGGCCCCGGCGGGCTGGATCGTCCGTCCGGGAGCCTCCCACCGGGAAGCCGATCTCTTGCGACGAGGCTTCCGTATCGAGCAGCCGGCGGGCGAGGAAGCGCGCGCGGGCTACCACGTGGCGGCAAGCCTGTCTCTGGGCGGGCAGCAACTCGCCGCCGAGAGCGTGCCGCTGGTCGCGAAAAACTCCTGGCGCATCGCCGGGCCTTTCCCGGCCCCCGACTTGGGCCCGGCGGACCTCGTTGACATCGCGCAGGAGGCCGCGTCCGCTCACTGGCGCACCGTCTACACCGACGGGCACGCACTCATCCTGGACGTGGACGACAATACAGACCGCGTCTACCTCGTCGAGGCCACACTGCACAACCCGGCCCCCAGGCCCGGCCGCATCATCTGCGCCACGCAAGAGCGACAGGTCGTGTACCTCGACGGCGAGGAGATCATCCGCAAAGCTGACCCCACGCCCTTCGTGCCGGCCCCCCACCGCTCCGGGCCGGGAACGGCCTACGCGATGGATGAACTGCCGGAGGCGCTGCGCATGACTATCGTTCTCACCGCACGCGCCGGACAGCCCGCCGAGCTTCATCTCTACCTCACCGAGCCAGCCGACGAAAGCCTGCGCCGCTGCTGCCCGATTCCCGGGGTGTTCGGGACGGCGGAGTGAGAGGGGGCGCGGCGGGCTGCGTCGGCGCCGCCAGGCCATGTTATGCGTCGAAAAGGAGCCATGAGAAGGAAGCGCCGGGCGGATGGCGAATCGAAGATTAGATCGCACAGTCGTCAATCCGGAAGGAGGCTCCACCCATGAAACGCAGCGGCTTCACACTGATTGAGCTGTTGGTCGTGATCGCGATCATCGCGATCCTCGCGGCGATTCTGTTTCCGGTATTCGCACGCGCACGAGAAAAGGCGCGGCAGACGAGTTGCATGTCTAACCAGAGGCAGATCGCGACGGCAGTCATGATGTACGCCCAGGATTACGACGAGTACATGCCCAAGTACAACTACACCGGCACGGCGAACTCGCTCTTCTGGGAGCAGTTCGGGTACACCGGCGCATGCTATGAGTGCGCATTGGTGGCCGTCTACCCCTACGTCAAGAACATGCAGCTCACTGTTTGTCCATCAAGCGACGGTATTGGACGCATGGGACATGGATCCATTGCGTTCAGTTGCCAGGTGGTGCAGTGGAAGCTAGCGACTTTCACGGCGCCCTCTCAGGCCCCTATGATCTTTGACTCCAATTGCCACTGGGTCAACCCGACAGCGGGTCTACCCGCACAGGCCTTTAACACGTGCAACAACGGCCGGCTCGCGCTCACTCGGCACAACGGCGGCATGAATGTCGGATTTGTAGATGGGCATGTCAAGTGGGAAGGCTCGGGCGCGGTGGGCGTCGCGGGACAAAGCACCCTCCCTGCTTTCTGGGACCAGAACGTCTGGAATCCGCCTCAGTAGCACCGATCCGCTTGTTCGGCACGTGGAGAAACCATCAGCGCCCTCCCTCGGCAACGGGGGAGGGCGTTCTGCATCACGACACCGCCTTTTCCCGTCGCACCCCCGGCTGGCCTAATCGGCTGGCCAGGAGCATCGTTTTTACGCAGGGGGGAATATAGGCGCGAAGGTAGGGTCAATTGCCGTTCAGGAGGGGCCGGACCTACGAGACCGCCGGTCGTATCGGCGGTCTGGGCGGCCGTAGGCCGCCAACTGTATCCGGCCCCAGGCCGCCTAAGCGGCAGCGGGGGCCGGATACTTCGCTGCGCTCGTAGTCCGGCCCCTCCTTGAACGGCCTGCGCCTTGATCCGTTGAACGCATCGCGACCAAAAACGATGCTCCTAATCGGCTGGCCTAATCGCTTGACAACCATCCCCTCAACCGTGCTAACCTGACCCTTGCGAGGGCTGCCAGTTCCCGCCCAAGCCTGCCCTCGTCGTTTGATCCTGAGGAGACGCCCATGGCCAACGTGGTTCTCGTTAGTTTCGCCGGTTACCCCTACACTCCCAGCAGCCTGTGCCCGGATAACGGCCTCGGAATCCTCGCTGCGGTGCTGCGAGAGGCCGGCCACGCCCCCCTGATCCTGGACTTCGGCACGCTGGAGACGATGAGGAGGCTGTTCCCGGAGGAACTGTCCGCCCAGGTGGCTCCCTTGCTCGCCGAACTGATGCAGCACCCGGGCGCGCCCGACCCCAAGCTTCTCGCCCGCCTCGCCCAGGCCAACGCCGAACTGGAGAGCCACCAGGCGCGCGAGATCGAGGCCATCGGCGATGAGCTTTCAGCCATCGTTGCGGATGTTGATCCGGCCTGCGTCTGCTTCAAGTTATGGAACGGCGATGGCCTGTCCGGCTCGGTGACCATCGCCGAGATCCTTCGCCGCCGACATCCGCATGTCAAGCTATACGCCGGCGGGCCCCATGCCACGTGGTTCGGGCACCGCATCTTCGTGTACACGCAGGCCTTCGACGCGATAGCGGTCGGCGAGGGCGAGAGCACGATCCTGCGCCTGGTCGATCACGCCACACGCGGCACATCACTGGACGGCGTGCCCGGTCTCATCCGCTCCGTCGATGAACGGACGACAGCGCCATGCGAGACGGCGCTCGACGATCTGCCGCTCGCCCTGTACGACACCGATGTGTACCCCGCAATGGCCGGCGACCAGAAGCTAAAGATGATCGTGCTGGACGAGAGCCGCGGCTGCCCGTTTGACTGCGCGTTCTGCACGCACCCTATCGAAAGCGGACGGCGACTCCGCACGCGATCTGCGAAGCGCATCGTCGATGACATGGAGGCCATTATCACCCGGCACGGCATCCACGCCTTCCGCTTCGCAGGCTCCTCAACCCCCGGAAGCCTCATGGCCGAGGTGGCCGACCAGATCCTGGCGCGAGACCTGAAGGTGCAGTACGCGAGCTTCGCGCACTTCGCCAGCGCCCGCCCCGAGCACTTCGAGATCATGCGCAAGTCAGGCCTGCACGCGATGTTCTTCGGACTGGAGACGGGTTCGGAGGATTTGCTGCGAAGGGTAGCGGGGAAGGCCAGCAAACTTCACAACATTCGGGAGACGGTGGAGGCGGCGAAGGCCGCCGGGGTCGCGGTGGTGTGCAGCATGATCGTGCCGATGCCGTTCGAGACCGAGGAGACCTTCCAGGAGAGCCTCGACCTGCTACTGGCGCTCCGACCCGACTCGGTGCCCGTGCAATTTCCAGGTCTGTTGCCGGGCACCAGGTGGTTCGAATCGCCGGAGCAGTACGGCTTCGAGGTCGACCGGGAGGCATACCTGGCGCAGAACCTGGCCTACAAGATCAAGCTTCTGTTCCCGCCGACGTTCTGGGAGCCACTGCCCTACTCGATCCACAATGGCGCGGGCGAGAAACTCGGTTTCGCCGAGATGATCCGGCAGACCGGGCGCTTCGTTGCCGCGCTCGAGGCGAACGGTATCCTCACCGGCGTACCGGACGACAACCTGCTGATGGCGCACCTCGTCGGCATGTCCCCGCGCCAGTTCCGCGATGCCGCCCGCCTGTGGTGCGCGACCGGCGACGCGGAGGCCCTGGGGCGCTTCGTCTGCGCCGTCAACCACGCGTCGGCGTCGTGAATCAGTGACGAAAGCGGCGGTCAGACGCACAGGGCAGGGCCACGCTGAACACCGCCGGCGTCCGCAAGGCCCCTTACGCTGGCGATCAACTCTTCAATGCCGAACGGCTTGGAGAGCATTGCGTCTTCGACCGCCGGCCCGTCTGAGACCACGTACCCGCTCACAAGGAGCACGGGCACCTGGGGGGCGGACTCTTTCACGCGCGTGGCGAGTTGCCGCCCGGTCATGCGCGGCATCTCCTGGTCGGTCACGACCATGAGGGGCCCCGGTCTCACCGATTCGTAGGCCAACTGGAAGGCCTCCCAGCCATCTCGCCCGTCGCCTGCCTGCACCACCTCATAGCCGTCCATCTCCAGCACGCTTGCGATCAGTTCTCGGATGCCCTCCTCGTCGTCCACCAATACAACGGTGCCCCGGCGCTTGGCGGGCGAAGCCGGGACCAGCTCCGGAGCTGCGGGCGGGGACGATGCTTCCACCTTCGGCGCGGGGTCGGGCCACCCCGACGGCGTCCCGGCCCTGACCGGAAGCTCGACCGTCACCGTCGTGCCGACGCCCTCTTCACTCTCGATCTGCAGCCGTCCTCCATGCCGCTTCACGACCCGGTCAGCGGTGCTCAAGCCGAGGCCGGTGCCCTGGGGCTTGTTGGCTGTGAAGAAGGCGTCGGTGGCCTTCTGAAGCACCGCAGGCGGCATCCCGCAGCCATTGTCTCTGACCCGTATCTGCACGAACCCGCCGTGGAAATCGGTCTCCACCTCGATGCAGCCCTCATCAAGCGCGTCGAGGCTGTTTTCGATCATGTTGACAAGGACCGTCCGCAGCGCGACTTCATCGCCGTACACCGGCACCACGGACCTGAGGCCCAGCCGGAACTCGACGGGCTTGCCGGTCGACGACAGCGCCTCGCGCTTGAGATCGACCACGGAGTTGACAAGCTCGTTAGCGTCGATGAGAGACGGTCGGAAACTCACGTTCACATGAACGAAGTCCTTGATCCGCCGGATCATCGCGGAGCAGTCCTCAGTAGCGCGGACGATACGAGACACCCGCTTCGTGATTGCCTCCAATTCGCCATCGGGGCGACCGTCGATCTGCATCAGCAGGTATTGCGAGTTCGTGAGGATCACCGTAAGCAGATTGTTGATGTCGTGCGTCACTTCAGCCGCGACCTCACCCAGCTCACTCAGCGTGCCGACCGTTTCGATGCCCTCGCCTAGTTCCGACTGCACGGTGCGCAGTTGCTGCACGGCGTCCGCAACGGGGGTTCTCGCGCCGTCTTGCAGACCGGTCGCGCGCGCTACCAGGGTCTCGGTCATCTTGGCAAGCTGCGCCGCAAGCACCTCGGCGTCATGCTGCTGCCGCCGGAGACAGAGCGCTTTCTCCGCGATGCGCTCGACATCGGCGACGGAGTACGGCTTCGTCAGATAATCAACGGCCCCGCAGCGGATGGCGAGACGCGCGGAATCTACACCGGCGTACGCAGTGATGACCGCCACCTGCACCTCGGGGTGCGTCTCCTTGATGGCCTGCAGCAACTCGGTGCCGTGCATACCCGGCATGCGCAGGTCGAGGAAAACCAAGTCGGGCAGGTCGCACTCGATCTCTCGTAGTGCCTCCTCACCGCCTGCGGCGGTCCGCACGTGATAGCTCCGCTTGAGGATCATGCGCATGGACTCGCGTGGTCCCGCTTCATCGTCCACAATGAGAATCTTGCCCTGCATCGTTTACCCAACTCCTTGGGGACCGCGTCCATCCGTGTGCGTGACGCCCATCCCATGTGCAGCGGCGGCATCATCGGATCGACCGCCACCCCCGACCGCCCCTACAGTGATGTGGAAGACGATGTCTCCGCCTTCATGGTAAGCTTCGAGAGTGCCCCCCTGGCTCTCTATGAGACGCTGGCTCGCGGACGGCCCGAGATCGACGTCCGGGTGGTCCAGCACGTACGACGGGTCGAGGAGCCGTGCCGGATCCACACCGGCGTCCACGTCATCGCCCGCCCTGACGTAGATCGATACCACTTTGTCGCCCCCTATGCCTTCCTTGACCTCCGCATGGACCGAAACAGGCTTGCGTTGCTGCCCAAGACTATACCGCATGAGATGCGACAACGCAGTCGCCATCACGTTAGTGTCCACGTACAGGGGGGGCAAGCCGTCGGTCGGCCTCGCCGTGATGCTCGAGGCTGCGGCATCGTCGAGCATCGCCACCCGTGCGACGGCCAGATCGACGAGCTCCGATATGTCGGCAGTCTGACGGTTGGAGGACGGCTGCTCCGACAGGGACACCAACTTCACGACGAGGTCATCCAATCGGTGAACGTCGCGCTTTACATGCTCGGACCAAAATTGCTGGAAATCAGGGTCCTCCGACCGGCTCGGAAGCAACTCGGCGAAGGTGTGGATGGTGGCGAGGGGGTTCTTCAACTCATGGGCGAACCGCGCCACCACCTGCTGGATGATCTCGTTGCGGACCGCGTTCCGCCGCTCCTCCGCAAGGATCTTCTCGGCCGCCACGTCCTCCAGCAGCATCATGCTGCCCATGAGTTCCCCGTGGGGTGCGGAGAGACGGCGCGTGGACAGGCGCAGGTTGGCCTGTCCGCCAAGCACCGTCAGCACCTCGCCCGAGCGCTCTTCTCCGTGGGTGAGGCACGAGTACAGATAGTCGCCAAGGGGCGACGGGAGCGCCCGAAGATCGCGGCCTATCAAGCCGTCGGCATCGACCTTCAGCAGGCGGGCGGCACACGGATTGCACACACAAATCCGGGCATCGAGGTCGATCGTGACCAGCCCGCTCTCCATGGTCAACAGGACCTGATCGATGTAGCCGTTCCGGGCTTCAAGCTCCTGGTGCAGTTCGGCCTGCCGCGCCGCATTGGCGAGATTGGCCGACAGCACGAAAAGCGTCTCGGCCTCGGCAATGTGATAAGGGGCCCCGATGGCCTTCGGCCCGATGGCCATTAGCCCCCTGAGCATGCCGTCAGACAGCAGCGGAATCGCCAGCACCCCTCCGCACAGGTCCAACTCCCGCAGGGCAGGCGCGCGCTCGGGGGCCTCGGCGAGCACGTCTCGCGTGACGATCCCGCGGCTTCGTTGCAGCCAACTCGGCAGTGGGTCCGCCGGGACCAGCCTGCACAGGTCGTGCAGTGCAGGCGGCAGCCCCTCCGACCGGACGATGCGGTATTCCTGCGCGTCGGCGTTCTGCCACAGCAGACAGTAACTGACGCACTGGGTCATCTCGTGCACGGCGTCGCAGTAGGCGGACAGGAGATGGTCCGTGTCGAAACTCCCGCTCATGCGCCCCACAGTCCGGCACAGGGGGCTTTCCAGCCGCGGCGAATGCCCGCTGTCGGCCGCGACGGTGAGGATCGTCTCCGCCCCGCCGAGGGGGAGTTGCCCTTGCGCACGGTGCGACGCTCCCTGCACTCGACCCCGGGCCACTGCCAGGATCGCCTCGACCTGCGTGCGCAACTGCAAGTCGGTCGCGGGAATGATGACCCAGAAATCAGCCTTCACGTCCCGGTCGCGAAGCGCCCTGTCCGCGGCGGCCTCACCGGTCACCCAGGCCGTGACTGCGTTGGGATTCGCCGTCTGTAGCTGCTGCAGTGCCGCGACCATATTCTCGGTCACATACTCGTCCTCAACCATCAGCAGATCGATGGGGATCGCCCCGGCGGCAGCCGTCGATGCCGGCGACGGGTTCATCTCGAGCAGCGCGACCTGCTTGCCCAACATCTGCCGCAGGCGGTCCGTCCACTCACTATGAGTTGTCAGCAGGGCCGCTGTCATCATGCCGTAATCACCGCCTGTTGGCGGGGGACTGCGACAGGCACTGTTATCGTGAACGCAGTGCCCGTACCCATGTCCGACTCGACCGTCATGGTGCCTCCGTGCTCGTCCACGATGGTGTTGCAGATTGCCAGTCCCAGGCCGGTGCCCGTGGCCTTGGAGGTGAAGAAAGGCTCGAAGACCTGCTCTCGCTGCTCGGGCGGTATGTAGCTGCCCGAGTTCCACACGGTCAAGACCGTGGCAGGGCCGTTGCCGTATGCGCTGGGCGTCTCCGGGCCGGCACGCAAAGCCACCTGGCCCCCGGGTGGAGCCGCATCCAGCGCGTTCAGCAAGAGGTTCATCAGCGCCTGGTACAAGCGCGGCTCATCCCCGTAGATCACGGGCGTCATCTCGTCAGCCTCAAGGCAAAGCTCGATGTTCTGCGCCTGAGCGCGCGCCGAGACGGCCATCATGGCTCCCGCGAGCAGCCGCCTGACGTCGATCGGCTCACTGACGGCTCTGGCAGGTTTGGCCAGGGTCATGAACTGAGACACCAGGTCCTCCAGGCGACGAATCTCCGATTGCGCGACCTGCACGAACGAGTTGCGAAACTCGGGGTCATCGAGACGTGACGGAGCCAACTCGGCGAAGGTCCTTATGGCCACAAGGGGGTTTCGTATCTCGTGGGCCATCCCGGCAGACACCGCGCGGATGAACTGCAGGCGCTCCTTCTCCCGCTCCGAGCGCTGCAGCGCGTCCTCCGTCCTCAGGTCCCGGAGGACCAGGCAGGCCCCTTCGCGCACATCGCCTTCGCCCGGCACCGGGAACGCACTGCACGCCACCCGCAGGCCGATCCCGTAGTCCAGATCGACACGAGCGCCGGAGACCAATTCCCCTTCGGTGAGGGCGCGGTGAAGCGGCTGGCGCACCGCCTCGGGAAGCACGTCAGTGGACTGCCCCAGCAGTTGAGACTCGCTCATGTTCAGCAACGTGATGGCCGCCTGGTTCACAAGCAGGATCACCCGGTCGGAATCCGCCACCACAACCCCGTTCTCCATTTGCGCCAGGACACGCTCCGTCCGCTGCTTCTCCCGGACAATCTGATCCCGCAGTTCCGCATTCTTGATGGCGATAGCTGCGTGCGCCGTGATGCTCTTGAGGATGTCAATATCGATCGGGCTGTACATGCCGCGCTCGACCTTGGGCCCGAGCAGCAGCAGGCCAATCGTCTCGCCGCTCCAGCGCAGGGGGGCGACGACGCTCGCGTTGATCGCATCCATCGCCGCCAGGATCTGCGTGGACTCCTCGACCGAGCCGAAACGCAGCAGCCGCCCTGACTCAAGGGGTTCAGACATCGACCGAGCCCCCAGGGCATCGACGATCGTGGCCGGCAGCGACCGCTCCCACTGGGCGTAGCTGACCTCGTCCGGCGCAGCAGGGACCGTCCCTGCGTTGCGGTACTTCCCGTCACTGCCTCTAAGGTAGGCTTCGACGGAACTTGCGGCGTAATAGCGCTGTGTCTCCTCGAGAATCGGAAGCAGCGCCGCTCGTCCGGCCGGTGCATGGACGATCGCCGCACCCAATGCCCCCAGCAGCTTCCCGATCCTCTCTCGCTCCGCCTGCGCCGACCCCGACACCAAATCGGAAAGAAATTTCGAAGCAGGCGGCAGGACCAGCCCGATAAGCCCCCCGAGCACCAGGGCGAACAGCGCGGTTCTCTGGACGGAGTGATTCCACAGCTCGAGCCAGGGCCAAAGGCCCCATGTGGCGGCCCCACCGATGGCGACGACGCCGGCAAAAGCGAGCGCCACTCCAAGGAAGCGTCGCCAAAGCCCGCTCAACTCCCAGAGGTGGTACTTGGCAACCGCAATGGTGACGGCGACGATGGTGATCTGGTAGCCGACTGCCCCCCATCGGCTGTAGTCGGTCCTTCCGGTCACCATCGGGAGGATGACGTTCGTCGTCAGGATGATGACCTCGGAGATCATCGTGCCCGCCAGCACGTAGCTGGTCTGGATCCTGGCAACGCCGCGGAAGGTCCGCCACTTATACCACAACACATAGTTGGCGTGGGCCACGAGAGCGACCAGCCAGAGGCCGAAAACGGCCAGCGGCCAGCCAAACTGCACCGATAGCCCGGCGTGGCTGATCTGCAGGCCGCGTACGAAGTCGTGGTGGAGGACTGCCGGGCAGAACGCACAGGTCACTGCATATAGCACGACACGCCGACGGATGGGGGTGTTGCGCAGGCGATCCGGGAAGACCCAGATGAAGTCCACGAAAGTGGCGAGGACGAATGCTGAGGCGACGTGGACGATGCGCAAGAGGGTCGTCGTCCACTGCGGATCGCCCGATAACTCTATCTGACAGGTGACCCACACCCACAGCGTTACAACTGATGCGTGGATGCCGAACAGGCGGTTTGTCGGACGCTGGGACGCGCGCAGAAACGCCACCAGACCGAGGCTGGCCGTAGCGCACGCGGTGAACATGAGCGCACCGACATTGGGGTTCATCCTGTGTCCTTTGTGCAAGCCTTGGAGCCGTCGCCGGCACGCCCCACTCACGCCGGCTTTCGCTACGCCCGGTCGAGAGAGGACCCACGGCGTCGGCACCCGCCGGGAGCCTTCCTACTCGCTGAACCTCCTGAGTATCAAAGCAGCGTGACTGCCCCCGAAGCTGTGGGCGTTAAGCGCCATGGTATCCACCCGGGCTCGCCGGGCAGTGCCGGGCACGTAGTCAAGGTCGCACTCCTCGTCCGCTATCTCATGGTTGACGGTTGGAGGGATGGTGTCGGTGGCCATTGTCAGGCAGCCGGCGACCATCTGCATCGCCCCGGACGCCGCGAACGGCTGAGCTGTGACAGCCTTAATCGAGCTGACCGGAATCCGGTACGCGTGCTCACCCAGCGCATCCTTGATGCCTGCGGTATCAATGACGTCATACGACTTGTTACCGACACCGTGCGCCGAAACGTAGTCGATCTCACTCGGGCCGATCCGCGCCATCACCATAGCCCCCCGCAGCGCCCTGGAAAGCTCATCCCCACCCAGCGGCGACAGCAACATGTGATAGGCTTCGGACGCCATGCCGTAGCCAAGCACCTCGGCGTAGATGTGAGCGCCCCGCTCGACAGCGTTCCGGGCACTCTCCAGAACGACGGCCCCCGCGCCATCGCCCAGCACCAGGCCATCGCGGTCCCTGTCGAAAGGCCTCACCGCGCGCGTCGGCTCGTGATTGCGCGTAGACATCACTCGCTGGCGGCACAGAAGCCCGAAGATCAGCGGCCCCAGGCTCGCCTCGCTGGCGCCAGCCACCATCGCGACCGCGACACCGGTCTGCAGTGCCTGGATGCCCTGGGCAGTGGTGACGACGCTCGTGACACATCCCGTCGAGGCCGACATCGACGGCCCCTTGAGGCCCAGCTCGATGGCGATGTGCGCTGCAGCAGCGTGCGCCGGCACCTCGTTGATCGCCGAGTGATGCACGGCTGAAGCGCCATGCAGCGTGAACTCCCGGTTGACGTCGTCGCCGATGTTGCCATAGCCGGCCCCGCTGCTGCCGAACGCGACGCCGACTTTGTTTCGGTCGATACGCCCATTCTCAAGGCCCGAATCATCGAAGGCCTCGCGCGCGGCGGCGATGGCGTACTGGGTGAAACGTCCCTGGTGTCTCGCCTGCTTGGCCTCGATGTAGTCGGTGGGGTCGAAGCCCCTCACCTGCCCGCCGATCTTCGTCGGCAGGTTACTGACGTCGAACAGGTCGAGACGGCTGATGCCCGATATGCCGTCGCGCACGGAGGTCCAGAAGGCGTCTTTGCCGATGCCGCAGCACGCGACGACGCCCAGACCGGTGATGACGACACGCTCTGGAAGTGGCCTTATTGCCAGCGTTACCCACCCGTTTCAGTGTCGCAAGTGTTCACACGGCTGCCGGTCTCAGATGCCGAGTGGCGAGGGGCAGCCGCGCCCCCAAAGAGCATGTGGCGCCGCGAGGACAACCACTACCATTGGTAAGTGCCCTGCAGTTGGTGCGTGGAGGATGAGCCGAACATGCTTGAGACGATGTCGTTGTTCCAACGGTTCAAGAATGCGTAGTCAACTTTCCAGTCGCCTTTTTCGTAGCCGACCCCAAATGTGCCGTGGCCGTCATTGAGGCCGACGCGCGCGGCCCACCCGGGCGAGGGCAGATACTCGGCCCCGAAGTGCCAGCCCTGCAGGGCGCCATCGTACGCTCCCCTGTGCGAGCTGCCACGCTGATATTCGGCTACCGCGAGCAGGTCGGACCTCAGATGCCGGGAAGCCCCGAGCGCCAGGAAGTCGGTGTGAAACACTTCTTCCGCACTGCCGCCCACCAGCAGGCCGGTTGCATCCGCCGTCTCCTGGTAGTAGTCGTAGACCAGGCCCAGGTAGTCGTGGCTGTCGGCGGCTCCCCACTGGTAGGCAAACCCCGCCCGCGCCCCGAAATCCGGCTTCGCGTGGACATCCAGCAGCGTCGGCCCGCCGGGAACGGCCAGCTTGAGCTTGATGCGCGAATACGGAGAAAGGCCGATGCCGCCAAGCAGACGCGACCCCAGCCGCCGACCGTAGTGGATCGACGCATCCTCCTCAGACATGTTTACAGTCATGTCATTGGACGGTATTGGCGAGGTGACGAGACCTGTGTTACTACTAAGTGAGAAAAGGCTGACCTGAATCCCGCTGTTATCCTCCCGCAGTGGCGTAACGAACCACGCGTGCTCGGATGTTAGTCGCGGACCGTTGTCGAAGCCCGTGGTGCTCAGGCGCACGCCCGCATCCGGTTGGCTGTGGGCCGCGGCAAAAGCCGGATTGCCGGAACTCTTATCCCAGACACACGACACCGGGCCGCCCATCCCGAACTGGCGCGTCGTGGTCGCCGTCGAAAGCCCGAACGGATGAACCAAAGCGTACGTCTCAATTCCTTGGCACAAAGCGGGCACGGCGTATGTCGCAAGCAAGGAAACAATGAACAGGGGCACCGAGACGCACGCGAATCGTCGCTGCATGAATGTCCTCCCAGGTGGCTTCGGCCGAGGCCGACAGATGCGCAAGCCTTGCGCAGGGCCCCCTGGTGGAGCGACATACGGCACCCGAGCGTGTGCTAAGTTGTACGCACATACAATTCATACAAGAAACGCACTCAGAACGCAAGGAGAGAGCTAAAGAGTCGTTAGAGATGCTTGCGTCAACAGGTACTAATAGTGTACTTACCGGCTCAAATGGCTACAAATAGTGTCAGCAGTGTAACACTGCTCGAAATCATACCCCAATACGGCATATTACACGGGGCCTTAACTGGAACACCTGTACTTTGCCCGAACCGGCCATGATCCCATGCTGTACGGCTCCCGCCCGAAGGACTGCGCGGCCCGCCTACCGAACATCACCAGCGTCGCAGTGATGCCGACCGCGAGGCGCGCCGGTCCACCACCTGGGCCTCCAGCGGCGACGAGGCGATTCCGCACAGAGTAGATCGGAAGAGTCGGCCAGGTGGTTGAGGCGCCGATCATCGTTCCCAGCCCGGTTCGGGGAAAGGGGAGGGCCATTTCCACCATTACAAGAATTCTCCAGCGAGAGCATCAGCCCATGCGCAATCTCAGCGAGCTCTGGTCGTCCGCAGCGGCGCGGTTCGCAGACCGAACGGCGATAGCCCATCTGGACGCCACGTATACCTACGGCGATCTCGACGCCATGATCCACGCCTTCGCCGCTAACTTGCGCAACCGGTGCGGCGTTTCACCCGGTGACCGCGTCGCACTCATTATGCCCAACTGTCTGCACTCGATTGTCTGCTACCTGGGCGCCATCCGAGCGGGGGCGATCGCACTCCCGGTCAACATCCGCCTCAAGGCCGAGGAGATGCGGTTCATCCTCGAGGACGCCGGGGCCACCGTCGCCGTCGTCCACGGCAGCGTCTGGCCCGCAGTCCGCGAGGCCGTCGGCGGCCTCTCGTCGCTGCGCCGGCTCATCGGCATCGACATGCAGGGCGATGGCATCACGCCGATCGACGACCTGCTGGCGGGCGGCGATTGCGAGCCCGCCGGCGCGGAGCCGGACGACGTTGCCGCGATCATCTACACCTCCGGCACCACCGGCCTGCCGAAGGGCGCGATGATCACGCATGGCAACGTGCTGTTCAACGTGAAGTCCACGATCCGGGGGCACGGCTTCCGCGAGGCTGACGTTCACATGCTGGTCGTCCCCCTGTTCCACGTTACGGGCCTGAACACGATTATGCCGACGGCGTTCCACCAGGGCGCCACGCTGGTGGTCACCTCGCGCACGACCCCCACAGACATTCTGTCACTCATCGAGCGCCACCGGGCAACGACGTTCTTTGCAGTGCCGACGACGATGATTCTCCTCGTGCAGACGCCTGGCATCGAGCGGTTCGACGTGTCGAGCCTGCGCCTGATCGCATACTCCGGAGCGCCGATGCCGGTGCGCACGATCCAGCAGCTTCGCGAGCGCTTTCCGGGCGTTCTTTTGCACAACTTCTTCGGCCTCACGGAGACGACATCGGTCACCAGCGTCCTGCCGGACGACCAGGCCCTTCTGCGCCCTGAGTCGATCGGTCGCGCGGTGCCTGAGTTGCAGGTGCGCATCGCCGGCGACGCTGGCGCGGCCCTGCCGCCCGACCGGGTCGGGGAGCTACTGGTGAAGGGGCCGAGCATCGTGAAGGGGTACTACAACCGTCCCGAAGCGACCGGGGAGGCGATTGTCGACGGCTGGCTGCACACCGGCGACACTGCCTTCATCGACGAGGAGGGGTTCATCTTCCTGCAGGGACGGAAGAAGGAAATGGTCATCGTGGCCGGGGAGAACGTCTACCCGGTTGAGGTGGAGAACGTCCTGACCCGCCACCCCGCGGTGGCGGAGGTAGCGGTCATCGGAGCGCCGCACGGCGTCCTGGGTGAAGTAGTGAAGGCCGTCGTCGTGCTGCAGCCCGGCGCCGACTGCACCGAGCGCGACCTGAAGCGATACTGCGTCGAGCGCCTCGCCAGCTACAAGGTGCCGCAGACCTTCGAGTTCCGCGACGCCCTCCCCCGCAACCCGTCCGGCAAGGTCGTCAAGCGCGAGTTGGGGTCCATCCGCCTGAATACAGCCGATGAAGGCGATTGCAGAAGTCTGTAGGAGCACTCTCCAGAGTGCGACCGAACGCTTCCCAAAGTAATGCCTACAGCAGCATGTCAGCATCCCAGGCGAAGACGCGGCACGGTGGCGCAAGCTGGTAGGCGGCACACGTCTCGCGGATCCGCTCCACCACTCCGGGCACGATCCCCTCTTCCACGCAACTGAGGACGATGTGGTGCTGCCCCGGCCAGACCGCGGTGTCCATGTGGGGCCCCGTCCGGCCCTCCCCGGTGCAGTTCTCCAGGTGGGTGTATCCTCTCGCTCCCGATGACTTGAGAATCTCGATCACTTCATCATCAAGTCCGGCTCCGCAGACGATGGCAAGGAGCTTCATGGCAAGCCCTCCCTCGTGTGGCAGGCACTGCTCTCCGCAGGACAGCGCCCGTGCTGGGACGACAAGATCAGGTGGATGATTCGGCAGCGCGGCGGTGAATCCTTGGAAGCGCAAACCTCTTCCTCAATGTGTGTGGGGGTGCTTGACAGTGGCTGAACAGAGTACCTCGGCACGTGATCGTTATCCGTGCCGTCGCGTCCGCAGGACGCTTGGCGCGAAGCGCCCCTCAGCCGGATGCTTCAGCGTCCGGTTCAGGGCCGAAGTAG
>CAYWBK010000066.1:11662-18686 GCA_964455745.1 uncultured Armatimonadia bacterium | reverse complement strand
CCCGTCATCCTCGGATCGCAATACTACCGCGCGCCCACGCCCGAACCGGAGTGCTGGGAGGCCGACCTCGCACATATACGGGAGATCGGCTTCAACGCGGTCAAGTTCTTCGTCCAGTGGCGCTGGTCGCACCGCGCCCCGGATCGCTACTATTTCGACGATCTCGACGCCTTGATGAACATCGCGCACCGCAACGAACTGGCGGTAACCCTCAACACCCTTACCGACATGTCCCCCCTGTGGTTGTTTGAGAGGCACCCCGATGCGAAGCAGATCAACGCCTCGGGGCAGGTGATCGAGCCGTACACGGTCTCGCACCGGGCCATCGGTGGGCATCCAGGGCCGTGCTACAACCATCCCGGCGCGCTGGAGGATCGGCAGCGATTCCTGGCGCAGGTCATCGACCACTTCCGCGACCACCCGGCGATGTCGATGTGGGATATGTGGAACGAGCCGGAGCAGTCCTTTCAGGCGCGCGTGCCCGACTTGCGCACTCTCACCTGCTACTGCCCGCACTGCCGCGGGGCGTTCGCCGAGTGGCTTCGCGGCAAGTATGGCAACCTCGACCGCCTCAACGCCGTCTGGGGGCGCTGCTATGAGGCCTGGGAACAGGTCGAGCTGCCTTACACCGGCGGCGGCATCACCGACTTCGTCGACTGGCGCGAGTTCCACCTCGACACGATGACGGCCGAGGCGCGATGGCGGCTCGACATGGCTCGCGAGCGCGACCCGAACCACACAGTGTACCTGCACGTCGTCCCGAACACGATGGCGGTCTTCAGCTCGATCACCGGCGTCGACGACTTCGCCCTTGCCCGCCACTGCGATGTCTTCGCCGCAAGCATGAACGCCAGCCCATCGACGATCTCACAGGTCGTCTCGGCGGGCCAGGGCCGCGTCTGCTACAACGTCGAGAGCCACGTCAACTTTGGCAGCATCGGCATGCACCAGCGCATCCTGGGCCTGCAAGATTTGCTCTCAGACTGGCTGCCGCAGGTCGGCCTCGGCGTCAAGGGCTTCCTCTTCTGGCAGTTTCGGTCCGAGGTGCTGGGGGCCGAATCTCCGGCCTGGGGCGTGGTGAAACTCGACGGAAGCGAGCGTCCCGTCACCCGGGCGGTGCGAGAGTTCATCTCCGCCGTACAGCCGCACGCCGAGGCCCTGCGCGAGGCCTTTCCTGCGCCGCCGGAGATCGGCATCTGGAAGAGCCGCAAGAATGAGGTCTTCCACTTCGCGGCCCACAACAGCCTCGGGTCGTTGATCGAGAGCGTCGACAGCTACGTGAACGCGCTGTACTGGGGCAATCACCGATACAGGTTCGTCTCCGACGATATGCTGGCGGCGGGCGAGCTGCAGGGCCTGCGCTTCCTCATCATGCCTTCATGCTACTATGTGACCGAAGCCGAAGCCGCGGCGCTCGATGCCTGGGTTCTCGCCGGCGGGACGCTTCTGTGCGAGGCTCATCTCGCAGGCTACAACGGCGCCACCGGCAGACACAGCCGTAGCCTGCCCGGCTGCGGCCTCGCGGATTCCTGGGGCATCAGCGAAGTCGATACGACCTCCTCGTACCACCTGCGGCTGGCGGAGACGCAGGCCTTCGACGGCTCGGTGCCCGCCGATGTCCAGAAAGCGCTGCGCGACGCGGCGACCTCCGGCGGCCGGTTCTTCCCGATCCGGCTGGCGGACGGCAGCTACATCTGGGGGGCGAACCGCTACGCGATCCTGGAGGGGGATGAAGTCCGGATCGAGGGCAGCTTCGACGGCACGGACGCCTGCCTGATGTCGAAGCCAGTTGGCGAAGGGCGGGTCATCTACTGCGGAACGAACCTCGGCGAGGGCGCGGGCCGGGACGCAAGCTGCCTGCAGCGTTTCGTCGCTCGACAACTGGCGGACGCGGGCATTGCGCCAACGTTGTCGGCGTCTCCCAGCGCCGAGGCGACGGTGCATATCGACGCACTCGAAGGCCCGGATGGCCTCTCCTTCATCGTCGCCATCAACCGCTCCGATCAGCCGCAGTCAGTCACCCTCGACGGGGATGGCCGTTGGCGGGGTCTGTTCACCGGAGCGGAGTGGCAGCTTCCGGGGGCCGTGGACCTCGCGCCCGGATTCACTGACTTGCTGGTGCACTCGTCGCCAAAGGGATAGAGTGAGTGCCCGGAGCAGGACGTCGCCGGTTCGCCACCGAATTTCACACGGGGCGCACGTCTCGCCCGCCGACAATCAACTCCGCGTGTGCGCAACAGACAGATATCTGGCGGTGATGCGCATGAGGCTGCTTGAGGAACTCAGGTTGGCCTGGGATGTGAACCGCCAGGCCACGGCAGCGGCGTCTCGGGCCATGTTACCGGCCCGCCTGCGTGGTTTCCGTGGTTGGTGCACTGTTCTGGGCGTGTCCATCGCGGCGGTGATGGTGGTAGATCGGCTCTCTGGCCCTCTGGCTGCGCTCCTGGCCGCCCTCGCCTTGCTGCAACTCGGCATGGCCGTGCACCAATTCCATGTCGGCTACTGGACCCAACGCAACCGCCCATTCGGGAGTGCGGCGAGGACCACAGTCCTCTTGTGGGCTGTCGCTATGGTGCCAATAGTGCTGCTGATGGCTGTGATGGTGCCGGGGATGGTGCTAGACCCTACGATACACCGCCCGCCAGTAGCATGGCTCAGCGGGGCATTGGCTTTCTGGCTGTTGGCCCGCCTCGCCGGCGCGCTCGTTGCCGAACGAACCGCTCGCAGACCGCCGGCGTAGCACTTCCATCCCCCCTTCCCGCCACAGAAAGGCACTCCCGATGGACCTCTCACCCCGCGCCCAACTCGCCCTCGACACGATCCTTCGCAAGCCCGTGCAGGGCATCCCAAGCTGGCTCATCCACCCGATGGAGCACACGCACATCGAGCGCGGTGCCGGTGTCGAACCTGGCGCTTACCGGCAAGCCCCGGTCGAGACCTATCTCGCGTTCCAGAAAGCCGTCGGCACCTGCGCCATCGACCAATGGATACCCGACAACCCGCTGTCGATGGGTGATCGTGGCTATGAGGGCGCCGAGCGCGGCGCGACCACCGGGGCGGAAAGAATCGTCTGCGACGGCATCGAGATCGACTCCCCCGAGGCGGTCGTCGAACATATCGAGCGCTTTGCCTTCCCGTGGCTCATCCAGGCGGCGCAGGACTTCGACGAGGCCGCCCACACCGCCGCGATCATCGCGGGCGACCGGTCGATCCAGGACCTCTTCGGCCCAGATATCCTCAAGTTCCCCTATGGCTGCGCAAGCTTCCCCGCGCTCGCATACTTTGCTTATGGCTACGCCAACTACTTCATGGCTTATGCGCTGTACCCCGAGGTGATGGAGAAGCACTTCTCGCTGCAAGCCGACCTCGCCCTGCGTGTGAACCGCGCCGCCGCCCGCGCTATCGTCGAGGGCGACCTGCCGCCGCTTCTGCGTCTCGACCACGACATGACCGACTCCCGCGGAACCCTTGCCAGCATCGAGAGCCTCGACCGTATATGGCTCCCGCACTTCGCGCGCTGCCTGGAGCCGCTCCTGGAGACCGACGTGCGCCTGATCTGGCACTGCGACGGGAACGTCACGCAGATGGTCCCGCGCCTGCTCGAGGCGGGCCTGCACGGCTTCCAGGGCTTCCAGTACGAGGACGGCGTCGACTACGAGCGAATCTGCCGCATGAAGACGCGGGACGGGGACGAACTGACGATCATCGGCGGCGTGTCGGTGACGCGCACGCTGCCCTTCGGCACCCCGGATGACGTGCGCCAGGAGCTTGCCTGGCTGGTCGAGCACGGCCCGAAGACCGGCCTGTTCCTGGCCTGCACCAGCTCGATGACCCCCGGAGTGCCGTGGGGGAACCTGCAGACGCTGATCGAGGGGCTGCAATACTACCAGACCCACGGGCGCGGGTAAGGCAACTCGCATTGCGTCTTGATTGCACAGGTAGTGCGTTTGGCGTGGCACTCCCGGCTGACCAAGGTGTGGGGTGTGGCGGCCCCGTTCCGGCTCGCGAGGCGGGATGGAACGGGGCCGTGACGGGGACCCCGCACGCCGTTGGGGCAGCCATCCCACTGGGGGCCTTGTCTGCAGTCGAATCCCAGCATTTGGGCGATTGTCGCCGCCGCGCGATGACGATTCCGGTCGGCAGGAGCAGCGTCAGGGCCTCGGTCACGGCGTCGCGCCTGCTCGTGCCCCGCTGGGCGCAGTCCGCCTCCAGACGACGCATCAGGTCCTCGTCGATTTGGACGTGCAGGACGCGTTGCACGCAAGTGTGCTTGCGTGGCGGCGGGGTGCGGGCATGATAGGTGACCTCCCGGTACTTAAGGGCGGCTGGTGCGTGTACGGAGTTTGTGGCGCTGTGCCAGGGGCGTTTTGGCGGGTTTCGGGCGGCGTGTCGAGGCTCTAGGCCCTGTGGCACAGGGGCTCCGGCGATTCGGGCGGCGCGCGGACCGTTGCATTGCCATATAGGGGGCGTTGCAGGTAACTCATCGTGGGCGAGGTCGGCGTGTGCGGTAGGGCGAGTCCTATGCGATGCAGGGAGATGTGTGGCCGAACACGCGTATAGCAGTGACGTCGGGCAGTCTTCGCGGCATGGACGGCTAACGACCAATGGCTTCCTACCCTCCTGCCCCTCCCTCGTAGGAAGTCGGCAGATTGGCAATGGCAAAGGCAAACGGCTGGGCGGGCGAGATCCCGCGTCGGCGGGACTCACCGCGGCATTCGCGAGGGAGGAACATTCTGCCTCCAGGGTTAATGATTGCGCCGACCGGATCGCTTCATAAGGTGACGGAGATGCCCGTGCGAACTGCCGCCTTGGCGAGCTTCATGTTTGCGAGAGAGACGAAGGTCTTCGGCGACTGAGGCCGTCCCGCAGCCTGTTGGCCTGATTCCGATGAGGAGATCACTGATCCATACATGAACGCACGCGAACGCTTCCGCAAGATCATGGCTTACGAGCCAGTTGACCGGCTCCCTGTGCTGGCGCTGGAGCCTTACGAGTTCACCGCTATCGACCGCTGGCGCACGGAGGGGCTTCCCGCAGACAAAGGGCCTGAGGATTTTCTCGGGATGTCGCGGCTGGTGCATGTCCCCGTAGCATTCGGGCCTGTTCCCGGTTTTGCGCCGACGGTTCTGTCAGAGGATGACGAGTATGAGGTCGTGGTGTCCTGGATGGGAGCGACGGTCCGGCAGCGCAAGGATAACCCCACGATGTTCTACGGGCACATCGACCACCCGGTGAAGACCCGCGCGGACTGGGACGAGTACAAACTGCGATTCCGGGCCGACTCGCTGGAGCGCTTGCCAGGAGACTGGGCGGAAAGGGTCGTGCCGGCGCTAAACGCATCCGAGGACCCCGTCGGCTTGTACCTGTTCCCCTTCTTCTTCCGCTTGGGCTTCTACGCGATGGGCATGGAGCGGTTCCTGTCGGCCTTCCATGAAGAGCCGGACCTCATGCACGACATTTTCGCATACTTCGGGCAGTTCGTTTTCGAGCTGCTCGACAAGGTGACGGCCGATGTGCATCTCGACTATGCGTTGCTCAATGAGGACCTCGCGGGCAAGAACGGCCCCCTCATCTCGCCACGGATGTACGAGGAGTTCTGGTGCCCGTACCAGGACCCGATTATCGAGCTTCTGCGAGACCGGGGGGTGCCGGTGATCTGTCAGTGGACGGCGGGGAATGTCGAGGCGTTGCTCCCGTGCATGATGACGCACGGGTTCAACTGCACGTGGCCGCTGGAGGCGGTGGCGGGAATGGACGGACAGGCTATACGCCGCCGTTTCGGGCGCGAGCTTCGGTTGGGCGGCAACATCGCGAAGGAGGCTGTGATCGCCGGGCCGGAGGCCATCGACCGGGAGATCGAGCGCCTCATGCCCCTAATCCGCGACGGCGGCTTCGTGCCGGCCCTGGATGACATGGGGGCGCCGGATATGCCCTTCGCACACTATAGGTACATGATCGAGAAATTGCAGGCCATCCGCTGGTCATAGACGGCTGCTGTGCCGGGACGGCCCTACCCCGTCCCCGTGGTATCCGCCTGCGGCGGATACCACGGGGCCACCCCTCCCGTTCCGGGAGGGGAGAGGCTGACGGCAGTTTCGGGGACACTTGGCGGCAGGGAGGGCGATCCACCATGAGAGCGATGGTCGTCGAACAACAGGCCCCCATCGAGCAGTCGCCGCTGCGCCTGCGTGACCTGCCGGACCCTGAGCCGGGGCCGGGCGAGTTGCTCATCCGGGTTCGCGCGTGCGCGGTCTGCCACACGGACTTGCATGTCGTCGAAGGCGATCTTGCCCCGCACAAGCTGCCGGTCATCCCCGGCCACCAGGTCGTCGGCGCGGTCCAGCGGCTCGGCGAGAGCGTCGAGGGGTTCGCGGTTGGGGATGCGGTCTGCGTGCCGTGGCTGTACTCGACCTGCGGGGAGTGCCGCTTCTGCCGACGCGGGCAGGAGAACCTGTGCGAAGGCGCACGCTTCACTGGCTGGGATGTGGATGGCGGCTTCGCAACCGCGATGGTCACGAAGGCGGACTTTACCTACCATATCGGGGCCGATATGGACCCGCTCAAGGCCGCGCCGTTGCTGTGCGCCGGGGTCATCGGCCTGCGGGCGCTGCGGATCGCCGGGGCGGAGCGCGCCGAGCGGCTGGGCCTGTACGGCTTCGGAGCCTCGGCGCACATCGCGATCCAGATCGCGCGGCATTGGGGCTGCGAGGTGTCCGCCTTCACGCGGTCGGAGGGGCACCGGCGGCTGGCACTGGAACTGGGGGCGAAGTGGGCGGGCGATGCCGGTGATGAGCCGCCAGACCGGCTCGATGCAGCCGTCATCTTTGCGCCCGCGGGCGGCCTCGTGCCGGTGGCGCTTCGTGCGCTGGACCGCGGCGGGACCGTGGCGTGTGCGGGCATTCACATGAGCGACATCCCGCAGATGCCCTACGAATCGCTCTATTATGAACGCGTGTTGCGTAGCGTCGCCAACAGCACGAGGCAGGATGTGCGCGATCTGCTGGAACTGGCGCAGAAGACGCTC
>CAYWBK010000066.1:0-11562 GCA_964455745.1 uncultured Armatimonadia bacterium | reverse complement strand
CTTCGCAGCCAGCATCGGCGAGAAGCTGTGCGCAGGCGTCGACGCTCAGGAAGTCGTTCATCGACTGGGGCAGGTACGCATACGCCTCGGGGTGGGGCGAGATCAGCCTGCCCAGGAGCGGCACGGCATGACGCGTCCACAGGCCCGCTGGCGTCCGCCACCAGCCCTCCGGCGGCTGGAAAAACTCCAGGATACCGACCGCCCCACCCGGCTTCACGACGCGCACCATCTCCACGACCGCCGTTGCCGGGTCTGCCGTGTTCCGCAGCCCGAAGGCGTTGAAGCTGGCGTCGAACGCGGCGTCGGGGAATGGGAGATGCAACGCATCGGCGGCAACGAAGGCGACCCGCTCGTCGCGCCGCAGCCACACGGGGGCGAGCGCCAGCATCTCCGGCACGAAGTCGCTGACGACCATCGCGCCGAGGTTCGGGTGCCGTCGCAGACACTCCGCGGCCAGGTGCGCGGTGCCCGCGCAAACATCCAACGCCCGCGCGCCATCGGACAGATCGAGAGCGGCAATCAAACTGCGACGCCACATCCGGTCGAGGCAGCCGCTGAGAAGGTGGTTTAGCAGGTTGTAGCGCGGCGCCAATGCCGCGAACATCCGGCGAATGCGCCGTGGATCGCGCATGACGAGAAGCCTCCACAAGGGAATGCTTAGCCAATTCCCGGCGGGAGGCTCGCGATCCTGCGCGGATGCACTCTTTGCCTTGCGCGCTCCTGCTTGCAGTTATTGGCGATGCAGCCTCGCGTAGCAATTCGCCTCCCGGCCCGTGGCCAGCGTCGGCACGTCGCTGGAGGGAAGCGAAGCGCGGCGGTCGCCCATGACGAGCGAGTCACTGTCGACCTCGGAGACGATGTGACCACTCCGGACGTCGCTTGGGAAGGGCTCGTCGCTGATGATGTCACCCACCTTGAAACTGCGCAGCCAGTAGACGCCATCGATTGTCGCCGGGTACTGTCTTTCGGCGATCGTGACCTTCCGGGTACTTGACTGCAGATCCGAAAGGTCGATGAAGAGCATCTCCAGCTTCGGTCCGTTCTCGCGCACGGCGAAGGTGGTAGCGTCGTTGACTGCCCGTCCCCGTAGCGGGGGGATCGTCAGAACGATCGAGTCGGTCGAACCGTCGCGGCCGACGATGACGGGAGCCATCGGAGCGCTGTTGAAGTCGGCGATGTGGCCCCATGAAGCGTCGGCGATGCGGTACCGCCACACCGCCCCTGTCATCTCGCCAATCACCGCCACGATCTCGCGCCCGTCCGTCCACAGGTCGCTTACGGTCGAGCCGGGGTCGTGCCCCTCGCTCGGGCGTGTCGGCGCAGACTCGGGGAGCGCGATCTGCTGCATGTCGCCGCGCTTGCTGATGTAGAGAAGCGCCGTTCCTCTTGCGCCGCTGCCCACGGTGAGTGCGGTGCCATGCTCACTGCTGAACCATGGGCGAGTTGCCGGGGCGTCCACGGGCACTTTCCCGATTTCTGCACCATCGAGACTGAGCCGTAATAGCTGCGCCGGACTGGCGCCGTCGGTCGCAGGTGTGCGTCGCGAGCTGGACCCGCCTGGCGTCCCTTGGCTGGGCCTGCTCTCAGCCGGGCCGCCGACGACCGCCAGGATGCTCTTGCCGTCAGGACTGAACCTCGCCCGCCGCAGGTAGCGCCGCTCCAGGATCAGCCGGGGCTCTCCGCCGGGGGCCAACAGGTAGAGGCCGGTCACGCCCTGGGCGTCGAGACGTGCCGCGGTGAGAAGCCACAGAGTCTGCGTCGGGTGCCAGTCGATGTGCTCGACCTGCACCGCCCATGGATGCGTAGTGATCTGCTTGAAGTCGTGGGTTCTGAGGGCGTACGACCTCACCAGTGCCGTACGCTGGAAGTTCTGAGCGGTGACAAACTGAGTGCCGTCCGAGGAAGACGCGAAAGCCGGGCTTCCATTGGGCAGGCTGCCCACCATAGCCACGTGTGCTGTAACGTTCACGAGAGCGCACGCGAGGCCACCGGCAGCCTCGAACACGCGGCACCACGCCTGCGGTTGCTGCCACACCGGGTCGGTGGACGTCATATCATGCTCACCCCACGTGAAGTCGTCGGTTGGGGTGGGCGTCAAGTAGTAGTAGCGCATATGGGCGAAGTCAATGGCTCCCGGATCACGCGCCAAGCCTTGCTCTGGCTTCCGGGTCGAGGTGCTCCCAGAGCCGGTAACAGGCTCCTGAGTGACCCTGATCCGGAACCCTCCCGAATCGGTGATCGGGCTGCCGGTCGGCTCGTAGGTCCAGGTGTCGGTTCGATTTGTCAGCGGGTCGCGGGGCAGCGCGCGCAAAGGCGGCTGCGGACGCCGTGGCGTTCCCGCGGCGTCGGGAGATTGGGCCGTGTCAGGCTCGTCTTCCGGAGGCTTCACCGCGCCCGGCAGGGCGATCACATTGCCGCTGGAGTCGAGCCCCTCCGTGGCCGATGCGCCCGGGAGCATGTCTGCGAGGGCTCTCGGATAGCACCCATTCGCCTTGATGAACCCGGTAAGGGTGCGGTCGAAGCCCGCGAGCGCGCTGTCCAGTTCGGAGCGGCCTGTTTCCAGGTAGCCGCTCATGCCGGCGTGCGCAGTCGACATCTCGACGGCGCTCGCCACCGTGCCCAGTACGATGACGCCGGCCACTGCCAGCAACAGCGGCTGGGCAAGGCGTCGCCCCGTCTCCGTTACTGCCGGGCCGGCGATCAGGAAAGAGACCACGGCAAGCAGGGCCACCACCGCGAGGCTGCTTACAGCGGTGCACAGGGCAGCTATCAACGCCTGCGCGGGCGGGAGAGCGCCTTGCCCTTCCGGGCGCAGTATGTGCGCCAGGCCCTGAACCCCGTGGAACCGGCTCGTGAGGGGCGCCGCGATAACGAGCGTGAGGACACCCATCGGCAGCAGCGTCCACGCACCCCTCCAACCGCCCCCGCGCAGGCCCTGGCGAATCCAGGCAAGCGCCAGGAGGCACCACGCCAGTTGGGCGAAGAGCAAGGGGATCGTCGCCAACAGGGGGGTCTCGCCCCGCCAGAGATCGGACACCCACACCCCTACCGTGCTGCCAGTGAAGAATGTGCGGTCGAGAAGCATCAAAGTCACGACGTGCCCGAAGACCACGGTCCCGATTGCCAGCGCCACCCCTTCGATGATCTCGCTACGTCCCAGACGGCCTGAGAGGGGCGTCGGCGAAGCCTCGGCTTCCCGGAGTTGACCGCCGATGGCGCCCAGGCCATATACGATGCACAGACCGACGAGCAGAGCCCAACCCATCGGCCCAAACAGCAGTGTTGATACCACCAGCGCTGCGAGAAGGACTGCGCCGACGCTGATATGGCTCGGCTGCAGCCGGTAGCCGCGTGCGCCGCCTAGTGCGGCGAGGAGGAAGCACACGACGGCCAATACGCCGTAGGTCCACACCGCTCCCGCTGAGGATGACAGGAATGGGGCCCAAATGACGGCACGTCGGCTCACGACGAGGCGCATCGTGTCTTTGCTGTCCGTCGGGCTGAAGGTCATGTCCTGCATGTCGTCGCGCTTCAGGAGTGTCCAGTAGCGCGTTGTCCACAGCGTGGCGGGCATGAAGTATCGGCCATCGCCGGAGTCCCACGAGTCCTTCTTATAGGATAGATCGGCATACGGCATTCCGTTCGGGCCGCGGTACTCGCACACCACCGACGGACTTTGGGCTTGCACGGCCTCGCGCCTGATCCTCGCGTACGAGCCGCCGCGCGCGGACCACTTACCGAGGGAGAGCTGAGCCTCCGGGTACGTGTCGCAGGTGAGGGCGCTGAGCGAGAGCACGGCGAGGGTCAGGGCGGTGTTATCGCGCGAGCTGGCGCGGGAGATGTACAGGGGATACACCAGACGACTGGCCGGGAAGCGGATACAGATTGGGGCCACGTCTTTGAGCAGTGGCTGCTCCTGCGCCTTGCCGGCCTGCAGCCGCAGGGCGACGAAGTACCAGCCCTGATCGACATAGTGCGCGAGGATCGGGCTGCTGGAGTCGGGCAGACGAAAGCCGTGGTCCGATAGCCAAGACGCCAGCGCGTGGCCCTCGGTGGCGGACAGCACCGCCACGTCGTAGTCGCCGACCTCCATGCGGTCGTAGACCGTGACCGGCGGGGGAACCTCGTCGCCCGGAGGGCCGCCCATCTCATCCTTGGCAGCCCCCTTCATCATCCCGCCCATCGGTATGCTGCGTGAAGCCGCGAACCCGTTGCCCCACAGAGGTTTCCGACGCGCGTCGATGATCTTGGTGTCGATGCGGGGCGCGGTGTTCTTGAGAAGCTCGTCGATGAACTTCGGCTCGGCGAGGAAGACGTCCGACTTCTCCGGCCTGCCCGGCACCGGAACCACCCACGCGAACTGATCGGCGGGACCCTGGTAGGTGGTTTGGAGCAGGAGTGCCTCCCGCTTGTTGGGAAGCTCCACCACCACGCCTTTTTGCTCGGTCGAGGCGACGCCGCCGCGTCCCTGCACACGTTCACTCACCGGGCGCTCGATGAACATCCCGTCCCCGAACGCCGCCGCTCCCAGCAGAGTGACGACGCACAGCCAGACGATACGTGGCATGTCAGTTCCCCCTTGTGGCAGTCTTGCGGCAATCCCGTGCGACTCAGACACCGGAAGGGCTGGCGAGTTCCCCGCCCCGGCCCGGCGCAGTTGAAAATAAGGGCGGGATTGACCACGAAGACACGAGGGCACCAAACGGCTGGACGGCTTCTGTCGAGACCTATATTGCCGTTTTGTGTCTTCGTGCTTTCGTGGTCCAGCCCGATTCCCTATCTTACGATCCCGCGCGCTCTTGGGCGAGCGCACTACCGCGCATACAGCCTCGCGTCCGCCCAGTCGGCGTGGTCGCAGTTGATGCCGTCGCCGCCGTCGTTCACGAACAGCTTCAGGGTTGTTGCCCCAGTGAGCGATATCTCCACGTGCTTCGCCGGGTCGGTGCCGCGCATGACGCCACTGTCGAACACCTTCTTGCCGTCCACCCAAACCTCGAACCCAACTGTCCCGGCCCCGCCCTTCTCGGCATCGACGCCGACATCGGCTGTGAAGCGCGCGTACCCGGAGACGTCGTAGATAATCGTCGAGAAGGCGTGCGTGCCGAGGCCGCGCTCGTACGTCTTGCCGCCGATGCGCAGGGGATTGCCGTCCACACTGCGGCGAAGCTGCAGTTGTCCGTAGTCTTGCGAATTCTCCAGTGGGCCTGCCTCGTCAAGCCAGCAGTCTTTCGGTGGAATGCCTTCGATGCTGCCAACCGTGACGCGTTCGGATTCCCGACCGCCCCAGTTGTAGGCCGCCACACTGTAGGTCCAGGTCATCGCGCCGAAGCGGGGGATTTCGGTGAAGCGCGGCTCGACGACTTTGCCCACGAGGACTGCGTTGCGATAGACGTTGTAGCCCAGCGCGCCGGGCGAGGGCTGCCATGAGAGCGCTATGCCGGCGTCGCCGCGGTCCAGGCGCGGCTCGGTCGGCGGGAGGAGTGCCTCGCTCGGTACAGGCTCGCGGATGCAGTGGACCTGCCAGGACACGGGGCCGCTGCGGTCGCGCTTGAGCGTCAGTACCGCCGTGCGGCCTTCCCGCTGAATGCCCTCGCCGCCGACATCCCACCCCGGCGGGGCGCTGAAGCGGATTTCATACGGATCGCCGGCGACAACGTGGCTGACGCCGGACAGCGTGCCCTTCTGGTCGCCCTGGGCGGTCCAGGTCACGCGCTCGAGGTCATCCGCGCCTTGCGTTAGGTGCCGCGAGGTGCCCAGAAGCTGCGGGTGTTCCTGCAGCCGGTGCACGGCGACGACCCTACAGGAGGTGGGGGGCAAGTCGAGCGCCAGCGGGGCCTCTCCGGCCGCCAGCAGGCGCTTCGCCCACACGTCGTAGTACACGTACTTGCCCGGCTCGAGACCGAGATCGCGCGGCCCGATGCAGATCGACTTGCTGGTCGCCCGGCTCCAGTTGAACAGCGCAACCACGTCCCACGTGCCCCAGTCGCGCGCCACCTTCAGGTCGAACACAGCCGGTCGGCCTTGCAGCGGATACAGGCACATCGGCCGGATGTCGGCGACGGGGTAGATGCGCTTGAGAAGCTCCACCCGCTCCGCCGGCAGCCGCGTCATGTCGTCGCTGGCCATGAGAAGCTGCCCGGTAATGCCGACAAGGGTCACCCACATCCGAGCCTGGTCCTCAGTCAGCGAGCCGCGCACGCAGACGGCGTCCGGGTCGGTCCAGAAGGCGATGTTGTTGAGGAACAGCCAGCGCATCGTGCAGTCGATGGCCGGTTGCATACCGTTCCAGTCGGCTCCGACATCGCCGCCGATGCGGATGCCGTTGCACTGGCCGACGCTTTGCCACGCCCCGCCGCAGTTGAGCAGGAAGCGCTTCGGCCCCATGACATTGCGCATCGCCTGCAGGCCATACCGGTATGCCTCGTCCCCGGTCATCTTCCGGTTGGCGAGTTGCTTCTGCCACTGGGCATACGTGTATGCCATTCCGCCCTGCCCGTCGATCTTCACATAGTCATAGCCCCACTGCAGGCAGAGCATCTGGAAAAGTTTCTGCAGGTACTGCTGCCCGGCGGCGCTGGTGGGATCGACGAGGTAGCGCCCGACCCAATTGTAGCGCTGGTTCGCTCCGGTTCCGTCGGGGTTCGTGAGGTCTTCGCCGATAGACGTGCCGTCCGGCCGGCGGACGAACACGTCGGGGCGGTCCCGGAACAGCTTCTCATCGCTCTGGCCGAAGGGGCACAGCCAGATGCCGGGCTTGAAGCCGTCCGCGCGGATGCGGTCGGCCAGCCACTTCATCCCGTGCGGGAAACGTTTGTCGGTGACGAACCAGTCGCGGTTCTCGCCATTTCCGTGGCCGACGCCCTGCCAGCCGTCGTCGATCTGCACGTACTCACAGCCGAGAGGCTTGAGGTTCCGCGCCAGCCACTCGGTGTTCGCGATGATCTTGTCCTCGCTAACGTCCTGATACATCTCGTACCACGAGCACCACCCGGCAGGCGCGCGTTTGAACACGCTCTTGTCCAGAGGAGTGTAGTACGTGATGCCACTTCTTCTATAATGATCGTGCGTCACCTGAATGCTGGTCAGATCAGAGACGGTGACGGTCCAGTGCTCTCCATTGCGCTGCAACCGCACCTGCCGGCCCTCGAACGATACCCCTGCATCCCGCGACGGAGAGAACAGAGCATTCGCGAGCGAGGACTGGACCTCACCGATGCTGAGCTGCACGATGTCCGGTCGCGAGCCGGGGGTCAGGCGGCAGAGGAAGGCATCATCCCCCCAGTCCACCGTCGCCGCGAAGCGCAATCTGTCGGCCGCTTTCGCCGGCGTAACGGTCCAATCGCCGGCCTTCGAGACCTGCTGGACGGTCAGGCCGATGTCCGCATGGCCTGTGAAGCGCCCGTCGGTCAGAAAAGGCCGCCCGCCATCGGACAGGGTGATGCCGCCCGGACTTGGGCTGACCTCGACGCCAGCCTGGGCCACAGCCGCTGTGATGACGGCCAGGATGCACGGAAGGGCTGAGAGAATTCGTACCATCTCAGGTCACTTGTCCTTTCGAGGTCACATAGCCAAGCGGAGCCGGAACTGAAAGAAAAATTGACCACAAAGACACGAGGACACGAAACGGCGAAGTCACTTCGTTCGGAACCTGTACTGCCGTTTCGTGTCGTCGTGTCTTCGTGGTTCGAACTGCCGTCTTCATCGCAACCTCGCGCACACTGAACGCGAATCGAATTCCAGGGCGCCGCCCCCCGGAAGCGAGAAGAGAACCGGTGGTCAGGTCGCCGTCTCCATCGCCTCGCCGACCACGTAGAACGACCCGGTTATGCAGATCGCATCCTTTTCATCGGCAAGCTCATGCGCCCTGCCGAGGGCCTCGGACACTTGCGGGACGACCTCATGGCTGCGCCAGTATTGGCCGGTGGCCTCGGCCAGGTCTTTCGCGGGGAGCGCCCGCGTGTTTGCGGCCTGGGTGAGGATCGCGTGGTCGGCGACGGGGCCGAGTTGCTCGGCAATCGCTGCCACGTCCTTGTCGCCGGAGACGCCGAGCACCACGATCAGGCGGTCGTACTCCAGAGAGGCGCGGAGAGTTGCCGCGAGGGCCTGTGCGGATTGCCCGTTGTGGGCGCAGTCATAGATGAGCCACGGGCGCGTCCCGGCGATCTCGAACCGCCCGGGCCAGCGAACGCTCGCTAACCCGTCCCGTACCGCCTCGTCGGGGATGTCGAAGCCCTGCTGGCGAAGCTGGATGATGATTCCGACGGCCACCGCGGCGTTCGTCGCCTGATGCGCACCGAGCAGCGGCAGGGAGAAGGAGCCGTGCCCGTCGATCTCTACCGTCTGCATCGGGCGGGGGAGAGTGGCCTGCGGACTGGCATCGGGGATAGGGAGCTTCGGAGCCGCCTGGGCCGACGACGCCGGAGCCGGGATGAGCGGCGCACTGATTCGCGCCGAAGTCTCCGCCAGCGCTCGCGCCGCCTCCGGGACCTGCGGGGCGGCAACGCACGGCACCCACGGCTTCATGATCCCGGCTTTCTCGGCGGCGATGGCCTCGATGGTGTCGCCGAGGATCTCGGTGTGGTCCATGCCGAGGGTCGTGATGGCGCAGATGATCGGGCGGATCAGATTCGTAGAATCCAGCCTTCCGCCCAGGCCGACCTCAATCACCGCGAAGTCCACGCTGAGATGCGTGAACTGCAGGATCGCCATCGCGGTGTAGGCCTCGAAGAAAGTGGCGGGATTGAGCCTGCCGGCGGCGCGGATGCCTTCGACGGCAGGACGCACGGCATCCACGAGGGAGGCGATGCCCGCCTCGGACACCGGCTCGCCATTGATGCGGATTCGCTCGCGGAAGGAGACGAGATGGGGGGATGTGAACAGGCCGGTGGTGTAGCCTGCCGCGCGCAGGATCGACTCAGTCATCGCCGCGACAGAGCCTTTGCCCTTCGTCCCGGCGATATGGATGTAGCGCAGACCCTCCCCGGGGTCGCCGAGGAGGGTCAGGAGTTGCCGCATGGATTCCAGGCTTACGCCACCGGCGAAGTGCCGGCGGAAGCCGAGTTTCTCGTAATCGACCAGGGATTCCAAGTACGCGACGGCGTCAGCATAGGTCATCAGGGGGGCCCGCCTCACTCCAGGTCATCACTTCTTGCCGACAAAGAGAAGCCCGATAACGATCAGGATCAGGCCCACGAAGATCAGCCCCGCGGCAACCGGCATGGGGAGGCGCTTGCCCTCGTCGTTCACCGGCAGTACCTGGCCGAGTACGCCGCCGATCACCGCGCCGGCAATGACGCCGGTCACCGGTCCGAGCTTTGCGACCATGCTGATGCCCAGCACGATCATAAACATCGACCACATGCCCAGATAGTCCTGGGGCTTGGCGTCTTTCTGAGCCGGTGGGGGAACATCGTACGGATCCGCCGGTGGTGTCGTTCGGACCGGCTGCTGGCGGGCTTTGATAGCCTGCGGACTGACTTTGCGTGCCATGTAGTGTGCCTCCGTGCTGTGGCCTCGGCGAGACTGCCGGGGAAGTGTAACTGGGGAGGCGATTGCAGGAGTGGCGGCGCCGTCTGTAGGAGCGGTCTCCAGACCGCGATGCCGTTTGGTACGTCGCGCGGCTGGGTCGCATTGCCGGGCACAGCCCGGCGCGGAGAGTGCTCCTACAGACTTCTGCAATCACCTCTATGATGAACTGTGGCCGGATGTGGGACCGGGGGCCTTCACTCCGGGTATGCACTCAGCGCTTTCTGCCAGGCGGCAACTTGCGTCCTGCGCAGCGCGGGGTCGCTCTCGAACCGCACCGGACGCCCGCGGCAGTCGATGATGATGCCCACCTCGCCGCCCTGCACCGTCGCGGTATGCGGCCTGCCCGGCCCGCCGCCGCAGTCGAGGCCGCGCGCCGGTTCGATCGTGACCTCCGCCGCCTGCCCGGTTGCCAGGGGGATGCAGAGCATCTCGCCTGCCGCCACCGCGAAGCGCTCGTCCGTCGCGCCTGCGTCCTGTCGCCTCACCTGCACCGTAACGCACGGCGACCCCGGCTTGCCGATCCGGCCAGTGGGGGCGATGCAAACGCCAAGCGGGACGAGGCAGTCGCGCAGGAAGACGTGCGTCGCCGCCTCCGGGTGCACGGTGGAGAGCACGCCGAGCTGGGGCATCATAAAGATGCTGTCCACGGCGAGGCCGGTGACGCCCTCCGGCTCGAAGGCGTCCACCAGCATCATCGCAGCCTGCGCGCGGCGGGGCGCATGGGAGAGGACGCCGCCGGAACCGACCAGCAGGTCGAGACGCGGCATTTCGATGAGGCCCTGGCCGGTGACCTCCTGGCTGAAGGCGTCGGAGATGTCGCGCTGCTGTTGCACGCCCTTGAGGCCGGTGGCCAGCATCTTGTGTTGCTCGAAGGCCAGGCGAAGCGCCTCGCGCGAGACCGCCTGCTCGACCTTGAGGCCCTCGAGATTCTGGGGCACGGTGGTCGGTCGGATCATCTTGTTGCGGATGCGGTTGCCCAGGCGTCCTTCGTCGATGTCCAGCGGCACCCAACGCAGGATCGAGTCGATCCCGGCCTCGGCGAGAACGTTGGAGATCGAGTAGCTCATGCCCAGATTCGCGCTGACGGTGCGGTTGAACTGGCCGTCGAAGACACTGAACACATCGGTCGTGGCGCCGCCGATGTCCACGCCGGCGACGTTGATGCCCTCCCGCCGCGCAATCTCCTGCATAATGGCGCCGACGGCCGCCGGCGTCGGCATGATATCGGCGTCGGTCCAGGGCATGAGCTTCGAATACCCCGGGGCCTGCGCCATCACGTGCTCGAGGAAGAGGTCTTGGATTTTCGCCCGCGCGGGGGCGAGGTTCTCGCGCTCCATCGTAGGGCGCAAGTTCGCGGTGAGAGTCAGGGCCACCCGGTCCCCCAGCGCGTCTTCGATCGCCGGGCGCGCTTCGACGTTGCCTGCGTAGATCACCGGCAGCTCGTATTTCGCGCCGAGACGCGCCTTGGGGTTGGCGGCGGCGACCAGTTCGGCCATCTCGACGACACGCCGCGTATCGCCCCCGTCCGTGCCGCCGGAGATGAGGATCATGTCCGGGCGCATCTCGCGCATCCGGCTGATGCGCTGGTGGGGGAGGCGACCGTCGTCGAGAGCGAGCACGTCCATGACAATCGCGCCCGCGCCGAGAGCTGCGCGCTGGGCGCTTTCGGCGGTCATGCTGCGGACGAGGCCGACTACCATCACCTGCAAGCCGCCGCCGGCGGAACTCGTGCTCAGGTAAATATCGACGCCCCGCTTGCCCGCCGCCGGGCGGATGATGTCGCCGCCATCGAGAATCTGCCGGCCCGAGAGTTCCTCGACCTCCACGATGGCGTTCAGCACGCCGCGCGTCACGTCCTCGTGCGGGGCTTCGACGGTGGTCGGGGCCTCGCCCCGAGTGACGAGGCGATATTCCCCGTCGATCTTCTCGATGAGGATCGCCTTGGTCGTGGTCGAGCCACAGTCCGTGGCGAGGATGACGTTGATGTTCGGTTCGGTCATGATTTAGCCTCAGGAACTTGACGGCCCTACCCCG
>CAYWBK010000065.1:0-18768 GCA_964455745.1 uncultured Armatimonadia bacterium | reverse complement strand
GAAGGTCTACCGCCGTCCCGTCCAGCGCAAAGGCATTCAGCCGTGACCCGGCGGCGTGGCAAAGCCGCGCACCGGAACTGCGAGGAGGAAGGCGTCGCCACGGGGGGGTGAGGCGCTGCCATCCTCGTCCTGGCGACTCCCCTCCTGCTGCTACTTGGGGGGCTCGCCCGCGCCGAACTCCCACTGACCCCAAAGCTCGGGCTGCAGTTCCGCCTCGCTGGGGACATCCGAGGTGACGCCGGTCGCCTTGTTGTGCCAGTAGACCCGCTGCAGCGTCTGGTAGCCGTTCCCGCGCAGGATGCCTACGTCGGCGCGCAGCCTATCTCCCACCACGGGGTTCAGCGCCAATAGCGCGAGAGGCACGGATAGCTCGAAACCGCCCTGTCCATCTGCGGCGAGGGCAACCTGATCGCTGACGTCGCGGACACTGCCGAACGTGATGGTCCGCATCGGCGAGGTGAACGGCACCGGCGGCCCCTTCGCCTCCGGGTCCTGTGAACGGTAAAGCACCGCGACCGGCTTGCCTCGCACCTGCGCGACAAGCAGCCGCAGCCCGCCGGCGACGGAATCCATCTGCAGGTCCAGCGCCCCACCCGACTTGAACAGCAGCGGGAGCGACTCGCCGGCGTTGCTCAGAAGACTCGGATCGGACGTGCGGAATGCCGCGAACAGCCGCCCGCCCGCGATAGCGAGAGCCGCTGAAGCGCGGTCATCGATCTGCGCGAAGCCGCTCGCCGGCCACTTGTCGAGCTTGCCGTCGACCGCCGGCGGCGTTGTCGGCATCGTGACGCGCAAGATGCTCGGGCCGGCCTGTCGCGCCCGGGCCAGCTCCTGCGCCACCTGCCACTCCTGAGCCGCGCGCAACTGGTCGGCGGTCACTGTGAGGGTCTGATCGGGGAGGCGACGCGCGCTCTCCAGGCCATCGACCCGGATGATACTACCGCCATTGCCGCCGGTGACCATGTAGATCCGCCCGTCGCGGGCCTGAGTGATTGAGGGCCAGAAGCACTCCTCCTGCTGGCTGAGGTCGGCGACCGACATCCCGCGTTCGGCCTTCGGCGCGTTCCAGGAGGCTGTGCGGCAGTCCTTGAACAGCGTGGCCACGAACAGCCCGTCGGCGGTGAACAGATAGGCGTTCCCCTTATTGCCGTTGATCGCCCACACCTGCCCGAGGTCCGAACCGACGGGCTTCACGAACCCGCCCAGGAGCCTCGTCGTGCCGATCAGTTGCCCCGGATAGCTGGGCATCGGGGCATCGTGCGATGGATGCAGCCCCGGCCAGCAACTGGGATAGCTCCACATCGGCTGACCATTGCGGACGCCGGACATCGAGGCCTGCGCGGCGAACGGCTCCGGCGGCACGGTGAGGACCGTCCAGCCGTCGTCGCCGATCAGCGCCTGCCCGCCCCCGCTGGTCGCAGGCTTGCGGGCGCCGGTGGCGATGACCGTCCCGCGCGTGAGGTCGTATCGCGGCGCGCCCTGTCCGGTGAAGCCCACGGGTGCGAAGCGGACCGCCTTGCCGTCCAGATAGGCGGCCACGAACGACAGGTCCGGCATGACGGTGACGCCATACGCGTCGCCTTTGGCGAAGGAGGTCTCTTCCGGTCGCACCTTGCCGTCACCATTGAGATCCGACCACGTGAAGATGAGGCGGTCGCCGGGCTTCGTGCCGGGAGGCAGCCGATTGGCAAACGGCGACGCCTGCTTCGACTGCAGCGCCTTCGGGGGTGATGTCGGCCATTCAAAGTCGACAGTCGGGTCCACCTGTTCGGGGCGGAGGTCGGTCAGGTCGCGCTTCCCGAAGTACTGCCCGCTCAGGCCACCGGCGAGCTTGGCCTTGGCGGAGGGGTACAGGTATGCGGCGGGGATGATCTCACGCGGCTGGCTGGGGCTTGACCACAGCAGCTTGATGGCGGCTCCGCCGGCGGCCTGGAAGAATTCCAGTCGAATGTCATAGCGGTGATTCGCCAGAAGAGAAGCGGCGCCCCGGTCCTCGGTGGTGCCGTGCGGTGTCCAGTTGTCGATGATGAGCTTGCCATCGACCCACAGCCGCACGCCGTCGTCCGAGAACGTGGTGAACGTGTACGTCTCGGACTGTCGCGGCATCACCTGACCGGTCCAGCGGATGGAGTAGTTCTCGTTGAGGGGGAACAGCCCCGCCAGCCGCGGCCATTCGTTGGCGCTGCCGAGCGCCGACACGGGTTTCGCCACCCCCTTGTCAACCAACCACAGCGCCGCGCTTTCCGCCGCATTCGTGGGGCTGACGTTGTAGCAGTCGGTCAGATAGCGATGGCCACCGAAAGAGATGGCCGTCTCCGGCGCGCGGCTCCTGAATTGCGACGGCAGCCCCAGCGCGTCGGACTGCGGCTGGTAGTAGTTAGCGACCGGCGCGGAGGCTCCGGTCTTCCAGTCCAAGCCGAACTCCATCCCGTTGTAGTCGAATCGTGTCGGGTCTGCCGGATCGATAGCCCCCCCGCCGCCATATTCCATCGGCCCGTAGAAGGCGCGCACCAGCTTGCCGTCGAGCGTCCACACGCTCACGCGCTTGGGCACGTAGTCCGTCTCCGCCACCCAAAGCTGGTTGCGACTATCGATGGTCAGACCGTTCGGGTTGTGCATCTGGAGGGGATCATAGGGGCCTAGCTTCGGCACGCCGGCGCGGCCGATGACGCGAACCGGCCTGCCGTCGGTGGCGAACACCTTCACCTGGTTGCTTATGCCGCGGTCGCTAACGTAGATCCGCCCCGCGCTGTCCAGCGCGATTCCGACCGGGTCCTGCAGCCCGCCGGCAACCAGCACCTCAGGTTGTGGCAGCGCCAGCGGGTTCGTGCCGACGACGAAGCGCAGCAGATGCTTGCCCGAAAGGGCCAGCAGTCTGCCCTGCGCGTCGAACGCCAGGCCGCGAGGGTCGGCCAGTTTCGCGGTGCCGATGATTCGGCGTTTCGCGGCGTCCACCCACAGAAGCTGATTCATCTTGGGCAGGGCGGCTACGAGGCGGGCGTTGTAGATCGCCAGCCCGCTCAGGCCGGTATGTGCGGCATCGGGGAAAGCGTAGCGCGTGTCCTCGCCCAGCTGCCCGAGCTTCTGCGCGCCGGGCGGCAGAAGCCCCTCATTCGGCGACGATGGGGCGAGCAGGGGTCTGTCGTAGCCAACGCCAAAGCGGCCATCGCGCGGGGCGGCAGCCTTGGCTTCGCGAGTCAGCAGTTCGGCCAGACGCAGCTCCGACCGCGAGCCGTCATAGCCGCCCCCCGCGCTCGCCTCCCACGCCGAGCCTGCATACGCATAGACGCCGGAGACGCGCTTCGGCCCGGCATCGCGGGCCAGATGGGTGGCCCCGGTCCAGACGCCCCCGACCCAGTGCTGTCCGAAGCGCTTGTGGCCATCGAGGTCGAGCCATGCGAGGCCGCTGCCGCCCTCGGTGACAAAGCTGCACACGAGGACCAGGCCGCCGGGCGCATCGCCAGCCGGACTGAGTTTCGCATCAGCCTCGGGCACGAACAATGCCCCGCTCGGCGGTGTGTGGTTGGCCAGCCACTCGCTGGAAGGGTCCGCCGTCGCCCATGCGGGACGACCGGGGTTGTAGACGGTGAACTCATATTGCAGGCCGATGGCCGGTCTCACCAGGGAGCGCACTCGGTACTGGCCGGGGGCCACGAGCGCGTGCAGGACCTGGAAGTTGCAGTTAATCGAGGTCTGGAGCCGCCCGACGTCATCCGTACCGTCCCACCACACCGTGTTCTCGCCCGCACTGAAGGGCGTCTCGCTGACGAGGTTGCGCACGCGCCGGCCTTGCGGGTCGTCGATGACGATAGTGACGAAGCCTGGCTCCCGCAGAGCGAACCGGATCGGGATCGAGGGGTTGGATGTATCCGACGGCGCGCCAATGCCCGGGCCTGCGACCAGAGCGGCCAACACACAGAGAGCCACAATCAAGGCGGGATGCGGCAGGTGCGAGTGCCGGTTCATGTTGGGAGGTGTCGCTCCTCCGGAGACTTGATGCGCCCGCGCTCGGCGGTCCTGGACGGGTCAGCAGGGCCGGCCAACCGCTACGCGGCCAGCACCGTCGTCACCTGCGCCCGCGGGCATCAGGTGGTCGATGTGCCGCTGAAGGTCGCCACGATCTTGTGACCGGAATTGCTGCCGCTCGTCGGAGTGAAGCTGAACGTAGCTGTGTTGCCGGAGACGCCATAGGTCAGGTCCGGCTCGCTCAGAGCGGTGGGCTGCGTCTGCTGCCAGGTGATGATGTCCCCGGACGAACTCCAGGTCCCCGATCTCTGCCCTATGATAACGCTCCCCGCCCCCAACTCGGTCTCAACCCAGGTACCGTTGTTGTTGAAGGTCAGGGTCATGCTGGTCGTGCCGGTGTCCCACGCGAAGGCATCGGCGAGTGTATCCGTCTGGCCATCCTTGGTCGCGCTCACCGCCAGCCAAGTGCCGGTTATGGAAATGTATTGAAGAGTACTACTACCTCCGCCGCAGCCTGTCAAAACCGCACCCAGCACCCCTATCACCGCAAGAACCGCCCTATAGCTCCTGAACATTTACCGTACTCCTTTTCACATTGTGGAACCCCGCGCCACTAAGCCCGACTTCGCAGCGGAGCCAGCGTCCTCTCCGCCCCCTATCTCTTTACCAGATGGAGATCGTGAGGATCGGACAGCAATGCTGCTGGCGACAGACCGCTTGAGAATAGTTCGACGCAACGGGGCAGGGCACCTGCGAGCGAAAGTCGAGGCCCATGACGCGGGGAAATGCCACTATCCGCGCCTACAAGCTGCGGCGCGAGCTCTCCAGGGCAGCGCGCGCCACCGGGGCTGCGGACGCCCTGCCGGACGCGACGCCCCGGCCCGCCCGCAGTGACGATTACCTCTCCTGCGACACTCTGACGACGCGGCTAATGGGCGGATAGTAGTCGGCAGAGACCAACTCGTACCGGCTCGGCCGGCCATCCCGCCGGCGAACCCTGTAAATCACAACCTCACGCCCCGCCTGGCCCGGGTTGGCCACACCGCACCGTCGAGAATCGCTCGCACTAACCTGCACGACGGCTGGAGCCGGGATGACCGAATGCGCTTCTTCTACGATGGACACTGTGTCCGCCGGCCTGTGCGGCCCAATGACTGATACCTGTAGTACGTCGTGCTCGGCCTCCACTATCAGATGGACCGGCCACGGATACGGATTGCGCAAGACCAGGTCGATGGCGGGATAGGCCACCGCGGCATCACGTCCGGGAGCGACGTAGTGGGGCACATATTCATGCCGATGGCGTTCCTTGATCTCCAGACCGGCGAGAAGGGCAGCGTTGTAGAGTGTGGTCGACGTCTGACACACGCCTCCCCCCCACGCCGGGAGCAGCTCGCCGTCGTAGCTCACCGGAGCGCGCAGATAACCCCGGTCGGCCGTCCAGGACCCAACGATCCGGTTGAACGAGATGGTTCCGCCGGCAGGGATGGCGGTCCCGTTCAGCCGCCTCGCGGCGAGTTGGGCGTTGTGCTTCTGGGCAGGACTGCGTCCGCGCAGACTCGTCGCATACCCACCGAGAGTGGACTCCCGTCCGGCGCACAGGCTGAACGCGCAGGCGGCCGCTCCGAGCAGCGCGATCGCCGCTAACAGCGCCAGTGCCTCCGCTTTTCGCGCCACCGTTCACCTCACCTCCAGTGTCGCGCTTTCGCCGCTCGTGGCAATTGTCGGCTGGTACATGCACGAAACTGTTGCCGGTCGCACGTGATAAACGCCCGGCGCCTCGAAACGCAGATCGTACTCGATCTCATGCTGTCCGGGGGGCAACCGCCGCGCGAAGAAGGCGACCCGATCGTCACGCACAGTCATGTCGGAGTACCAATTGACCCATTCGTCGAGATCGAGGTCGCCTCGGGTGACGACTTCGCAACCAGCCGGCAAGGGGTCCTCGAGCATCACGTACCCCAGTTCCGCGCGAGTTGACAAAGACGCCTTCACGCGAACCAGGTCGCCGGCGTGGAAGCGGGTTCGCGGATGCGGGTCCGGCTGCATCTCCAGGACTCCGCTCTTCGGGTCGCGCTGCAGGGAAAGGAGGTGGTAGGTATGCTCGACGCGTAGCCCCGACGACGTGATGGTGTCGGCGGTGGACTGATCCGGCACATACTGGGTGATCTGCAGCGAGTAGCACACGTTTCCGGTCCCGCGCCTGGCCAACCACAGCGTATTCTCTCCCGATTGCAGCAAAGACGCGGGTATCTCCAGCGTTCGCTCCGGGGCGAAGACGTCACCAGGGCTGAAACGCATCGCCGATCCTAGGGGCTTGCCGTTCAGCGAGACCTGCAGACTGAAATCAGGCTTCAACTCCTGGGAGACCCGCACGTAGTCGGCGGTGGCGTACAAGACGAACGCCGTATCGCGGGTGGAAGTCCAGTGCGTGCCCTCGCGCCGGGCCATGAGCCAGCGCACAACATTGCCGAGGCGTGGGTCATTGGGGCGCACGGCAAGGCTCGCCTTGAGCGCCAGTGCAGTAGCCTCGGTATCGGCCGCCGAGTGATCTGTCGGCCGATCGTCGCCCGGCCAAGAGCAGAGCGAACCGGGCGTCCTCGACTTGGACCAAAGGCGGATGTAGGTCTGCTCGGCGTGTGGCAGGTCTCCTATCTGGTGGTAGGTCAGGCACATAAGCGCCAGCGATTCAGCCGACAGTTGGGACGCGACCGCTTCCAGTCTGCCAAGCCACTTGCGGGCCGTCGCGGGGCTTCCCGCTCGGGCCAGTACATAGGCCGCGAAGGCCAGGTCGTGGTTGTCGAGGCGGCTCTTGTCCCCCATGTCCTTGAGCCGCGTCAGACCTTTGTCGCGCACGTCCGTGTTGATCGGGAACCCGGCGTCCTGCGATTCCAGCAGGCCGAACAGCACATAGGCGGTCATCCACGGATCGGCCTCGTCGTAGCGCCACCAGCCCCAGCCGCCATCGGAGCGCTGGAACCCGTAGAGCTTGAGGAGGCCGGTCTGCACCATATCGGGCAGCTTAGCCTGAAGCTGAGGCCGGGCGAGGCCCGCTTGCTTGAGTGCCCGTGCGATCACCACGTCAGGCAGGAAGCTGCTCATCGTCTGTTCGACGCAACCCCACGGATAATCGGCCAGATAGTCGAGAGCCGACCATATCGGAGCAGTCACCGAAGGGGCCAACAGCAGCCTTGCGCCGTTCAATTCGGGGACCGCATCGGTGCGAATTGTGAAGGTCTCGCCTCCTGCCTTATCGAGCACCCCGGCGCGCGATTCCACATGCTCCCGCGCCTGCGGCAGGATCGGCAGCGGCTGCTCCAGACCGTCGCTGGGGCCCCCGCCCGTTTCCGCGGTCAGCCGGACTACCTGGGGGCCCAGAGTCTCGGCCAGGACCCGCCACTCCAACTGCCTGACTCTCTCGGGCAGCAGACTGAAGTCCAGGCGTGGAGCGCGCGTGACGGCACATCCGCCGGCGTTGAACGTGACGCGGGTTGCCTGCCTCTCCCCGGACTGGTTGTGAACGACCCCGGTTAGAGCAGCCCGGTCCCCTTGAACGAGAAAGCGGGGCATCTCCAGCCGCGCCATGAAGTCCTTCTTGCACAGGACTTTGCGGACCGCCGACCCGACCAGCGTCTGGGTCGTGCACCCCCGAGCCGTGAGGCGCCACGTGGTCAGAGTATCGGGGATGCTGAAGCGAACACTGGCCTGCCCGCGAGCGTCCGTCCGCAGGTCGGGCCGCCACAAGGCGGTGTCCGGGAAGCGCTTGCGGATCGCCACCGTGCCGGCGCCTTTGACCCTCGGCCCCAGAGTTAGGGTGGGAGATGAGAAGTGGGTCTGCACATGGTTGGGACGGCGCGCGTAGAACGTCTGCAGGAGGTCGTCGGGGTTGTCCTCGCGGATCGCGTAGACGGCCTCGTCCACCACGCCCAGCGAAAGCTCCGCGGGTGTCGGATTGCCCCGAGAGTCGCGCGTGGTGACCTGACAGACTGCGGATTCGCCCGGGTGATACTCGTTCTTGTCGGTCCGTAACTCTACCGTCAGCATCTTCGGGCGCGGCGAGACCTCGATGCGCTTGGTGCGGAAGACGTACTCTTCGTTCTGCACGAAGCCCACCGTCAAATAGACGTTTGGCGCGTATTCCTCCAGCGCCGGAACATCCACCAGCGTTGACTTGCCGCGCAGCGGTTTCAGGAACCAGCGGCGTAGGCCCTGTCCTTCGACGCTCACCAGGGCCATCGCTCCCACGACCTTGCTGTTCACCAGCGCATGGATCGTATCGCCGACCTCGTAGGCGCGCTTGTCGGTGACGATCTCCAACTCCGGGTACTGATAGTCGAACTCCGCGTAGGATACCGGCGAGACCCACAGCGTGTCATGCGCCGCCACCCGATTACCGTGGCCATCTCGTGCGGATACAACGAGCGAATAGTGCCCCTCGGCGGGAGCGGTGATGTCCACCGTCGCCTTCCCCTGCGCGTCGGTCCGGCCCGCCGTCCGGGTGACAACGGTCGTCTGCGACTCTGCGTCCACCTGTTGCCGGCGCTGGAGAACAACCTCGATGGGGAGATCGGCTTGAGGATGCCGATCGTAGTCCGCCGCTCGCGTAACGACATGAACCGTTTCGCCCGGCTTGGCCATCCAGCGCGAGGGAATCACATCCAGCCGGAAGTCGCCCCGTGTCACGAGACACTGCCCCTCGGCTTCGACCTCCTGCCCTCCCGGCCCTTTCACAGTCGCCACCACCCTGACGCGGTAATCGGAATCCGCGTCGGGGTCATCCTTGTCCTTGAACCGTGTCGCAAGTCGGACGTGGGTCACGCCCTGCTTGTCCGTTCTCGTGCGCCCGGACGCGACAACCTCGCCATGGACGCTGTCGTCTTCCTCGTCTGTCTCTGCCCCCTCGTCCACACTCTCTTCCACCTCGTCGGTGAAGTCGAACCAGTACGGTTCACGATAGACCCGGTACTCGACGCTGGCCTTTGCGACTGGAGTGCCGAAGTAGTACTCGGCGCTCACGACCATATCGACATCGTCGCCGCTGACGAGGCGTTCCTGGGCGCTCTTCACAGCGACCTTGAACTGAGGCTTGCGGTAGGCCGCGACTTCGAACTCCGCCTCGTGTGGCTCCCCGCGAATCGCAGCCGTTATCTGATAGCTGCCCGGGCTGGCCGTGCTCGGCAGCCTGAGGTCGCCCTGGACGCTCCCATAGTCGTTCGTGCGCAACGTCTGATGGTAGAGCAGCGTCTCGAGTTCGTCGCGGATATCAAGTGCCACCGGTTCGTTCACCGGGGTGAGGTAACGGTCGCCGCTGGCTCGACGAACGATCCCCTTAAAGTGCACCATGTCTCCGGGGCGGTACACCGGTCGGTCAGTGCACATATAGAACTGAAAGTCGTTGGCCTCCGCTGGTTCAGTCGAACAGTGCACGGCTGCCAAAGACTTCCCCTGCTCGGCCAGGACCAGCAGTTCCCCATCGTGCGTCTCCCCGTTCGGCGCGGGCGGCAGTCTGAGCTGCGTCAGGCCATCGGTCCCGGTGAGGCCCGTCGCGACGGGCGCCTGCTCCCGGTAGACCGTCGCCTCTGGAGGCGGAGGAGGCGGCCATCCCGACTGCGCCAGGCCTTCGGTCCTTATGGGGCGCGTCACGAACGCTTTCTGCTCGCGGTAGGCGGCCAACCGCACGCCCGCTATCGGCTGGCCGGTCAGGATATGCGTGGAATAGGCCAGCAGCCGGTCACCGTCCTGCTTGACGATCAGGCCCAGGTCGGTGACCAACACCCATTGCATGCGGCGAATGCCGTCGGCGCTCACTGTGACCAGGTAAAGCCCCGCGCCGGGCAATGGCACCGGCACGCGCTGCTGAAAGACGCCCTCAGTATCGCGACCCGCCACGCTCGTTTTCGCGCTGCTGATGAGCTTGCAGTGCTCGCTGGCGGCAACGCCCTCGGGGAAGCGGCGCTCAACGTCGGCGACCCACGCCCCCAGGTCGGCCTTGCCCATCACCATGTACCGGGTGAGGTCGCTGGCGTATACCGACACGACTATCTCGTTGTCCCGCAGCAGCCCCTCACACAGCAACGGCGCCGGCTCGCCGACGTGGCAGACGTGGCGATGCAGGTACACGTTGAGCTGCGATACTCGCCGGGCCAACTCCAAAGACAGATGACGCACCTTGCCTTCGTCGACCGCGATCTCGGTCGGAGCCAGCGAGTGCCCGCGGGAGTGAGCCGACACGGCGTAGTGTCCGGCCGGAAGACGACGCGGCCCGAAGTTGCCGTCCTTGTCGGTCTTGAGGGCCACAGTCAGTGCGAGAGGGCTGCCCACCGGCGCGTAGGCTCGGGCGAGCACTTCCGCCCGAGTGAGTGGCAGGCCCGTCTCCTCCGAGACTGCGCGTCCTGACAGGACACCCAGCGGCACCTCCGTGCGGGCCAGGTAGGTGAAGACGCCGGCAGTGAACGCGAGCGCCGAGCAGGCGGCAATGTGCCAGGACGTTAAGCGTACCGGGCGTTTCATGGCTCCACCTCCTCCGCCTGCGGCGCGACTGAAATGTCAGCACCTGTCTCGGCGTCCGGATCGGGGGCGACGTCAGTCTCTCGGGCGCGTGCGGCATCGACGATCACCCACACGAGCGCGACCAGCAATGCAACCAGCGCGGGTAGCAGCTTGGTGGTGCGGCTCGCGGCGAGCAATGGCTCCAGAAGATGCGTCAGCGGTACCGCCGCGAGCGCAGCGCCAAGCCCAAAGAGCCACCCCTCCGGGGGCGCCGTGCCGCCGTCAGGCGTCGGCGAACGCCAGGCTGCGAGCACGAGGGCGCCGACAACGAGACCTGCCAGCAGCCCGGATTCCGCCTGTTTGCCCCACATCAAGGCCACGACCAATGGCATGGCGACTGCGCTCAAGCCCACCACGCCCGTTTTGCAGAGGGCATGCCCGACCATGCCGCGTCCGATCCGGACCTGTCCCGTTCGACGCATGGCGTAAGCGGCGGCGAGCAGCGTGGCCAGCACCCCGAGAGCCGCCGCGATGAAACCGTAGTGAACGTCCGCGCCAAAGGCGTCGGCGCGGAAACGACCCAGGAAGAGCCGGTAAACCTCAGCAAGGACCAGAGCACACAAATAAGGGTTCAGCTTGCCCGCTCGGTCCAGCCGCCAAGCGTGCTCAGGTTCCGCCGGCGGCGCGAGGCCCTCGAACGCCGGGATGAGAATCCCCCAACTGCCGCATACCGCCAGCGCCAGGCCGTATCCCCCCAGCAACCGAAAACACGCGGCGGTCAGCCCCAGCACGACAATCCCGCAGAGAGCGGCCGACTGCAAGGCCGACGCGGGTTCGTGCGACTCCGGGGCAGCGAACGTCAGCCATACTGCCAACCCTACACCACACAGACCCAGCCCCACGCAGGCGAACGCCGGCCATGACTGCATGAGCGTGACGGTCAGCGGCAGGCTCACGATCCCGGTGATGATGAGGCCGATCAGGGCGGCGACGAACAGCCGCGTCCTGTAGCCGGCTCGTGTGCTCAGGCTTGCGAGTCTGCAGCCGACGATCGCCGCCAGTATCCCTGTGGCCGCCAGCGCGAGCGGCAGTGACCACCAGAGGCGCTCGCCAGGCCGGCTGAAGCGCTCTGCCGACAGGCAGATGCCGACTACCAACCCCGCCACGAGGAGCGCCTGGGACCCCTGAGCAGCCCAGCAATTGCCCAGACTCTCGCCCGCATCTGTCGTGCGGCCCACCGCATGTGCCAGTAGCGCCACGGTCACGAAGGCCAAGGAGTAGCCCATCAGCGCCGCCAACAGCGGCTCCTTCGCTCCGCCGAAGATGACGAATGTCGTGGTAACGCCCGCGAGCGCCCAGGCCGACAGACCGATCGAATAGGCCGTCCCAGCCACCCACTGTCGCGGCGGGCTGACGTCTGCCGGTAGCGCCGCCTCCACCAAGGGGCCGATCCAAACCATTACGATCGCAAAAGCGCCGCCCAGCAGGAAGCCGAAGCCCAGTTGCCCGCCCGCGGCGAACGGCGGGTCCCTCAGCAACACGGCAAGAACGGCAGGGATCACAATCAGGCCGACCATCGAGATCAAGAGGGGAAGCAGCTCTCCACTAAAGGGGAAAAGACGAAGAGGGGATGAGACCTGGCTTCTTGCCCGTGTTGCGGCAACGACGCCCCCCGCATAGAGTATACCGATCAGCCCGACGATGACGCCTGCCCAGCCCAGATACGTCGTCATGGCACGCCCCCTTCTCGACGAATCATCCCTCGTAGAGCTGTCGGAACGACTACTTCTTCGGTATGAATGCGCAAAATCCTGCCGGGGGCTCTTGGCTTTTTCTCAATGTGTGTGGGTAGATGCCATGAACTGGTCTTGGCGAGGGCGGTAGCCAACTGCTCTGGGTAAACCGTTGCCGTTGAGGCGATTGCAAAAGTCTGTAGGAGCACTCTCCAGAGTGCGAACAAGCCGTTATTCCCGCTATAATGAAATAGATAATGACTAATGTATGTCATTATGGCGGCATATTAACGGCAATCGCGGTCTGGAGACCGCTCCTACAGACGACGCAGCGACTTTTGCAATCACCTCCGTTGCGTCCGCATGGCGGCGTAAGCCGCCCGGAGCCGTAGGGCACGCGCGGGCTGGTCGGGCCTTCGGCCACCCGTCCTGCGGACGGAATGATATGGGGCGCGACTGATCCCGGACGCTGAAGCATCCGGCTGAGGGTCCCCGCCTGCGGCGGGGCCGGGCGTCCTGCGGACGCGACGGCACGGATAACGACCCCGTGTCGAGGCAGTCTGTTCAATCCCGCCCCGGCGGGATCAAGCTACCCACACACACCCGAGAAGAGCCCACAACCGAGGGATTTGGGCGGCGTGAGGCGAAGAGGAAAAATAGTGATGTCTGTAGCATCCACTTCTGTCGCCAATATTGGCCCTCCGCCCAGCATCCTTTGCGTTGGCATTCAACCTGGACCCGTTTTCATAGGCAAGGTCAACATCAAGAACCAGGAGCCGTGACTCATGAGTTCCCCCGTCGCAGCCAGCCCGGAATTCGAGCGCGCCACCTACGCCAAGGTCACTTGGCGACTGATACCGTTTCTGTTCATCTGTTACATCGCGGCATTCCTGGACCGCGTGAACGTGGGCTTCGCCAAGCTGCAGATGCAGAAAGACCTGGCGTTCAGCGACACGGTGTACGGGATCGGGGCCGGCATTTTCTTCATCGGCTATTTCCTGTTCGAGGTTCCGAGCAACATCCTTCTCGAGAAGATCGGTGCCCGCCTTTGGATCGCGCGTATTATGATCACATGGGGCATCATCGCTTCCCTCATGATGTTCGTGAAGTCCGAAACCTGGTTCTACGTCGCCCGCTGCCTCCTCGGCGTCGCCGAGGCCGGGTTCTTTCCCGGGGTCATTCTCTACCTGACCTACTGGTATCCCTCACAACGCCGCTCTCGAATGGTGGCCCTGTTCATGTCGGCCATCGCGGTTACCGGTGTGCTCGGCAGCCCGATTTCCGGCTTCATCATGGAGAGGTGTACGGGCGTCTACGGACTCGCCGGCTGGCAATGGCTATTCCTGCTCGAGGGGATTCCATCGATCTTGATCGGCATAGTCGTTCTCCTGTATCTCGATGATGGCATCCGCCTGGCCAAATGGCTCAATGAGGCGGAGAAGACAATGTTGGAGGGTTACATCGTCAACGACCGACGCGACAAGAAGCACCTTTCCATAGGCAAGACACTCGCCAATCCGTGGGTGCTGCTGTTCTCGCTGATCTACTTCTGCATCAGTATGGGTTTGTACGGCATCGGATTCTGGCTCCCGCAGATCATCAAGAACACCGGTGTGAAGAACCCGATCGAGATTGGCCTCTATACGGCTGTCCCATACGCGTGTGCGGCCATCGCCATGAACGTCATGAGTCGGAGTTCCGATCTGCGGCTGGAGCGGCGCTGGCATTTCGGACTGAGCGCCATCGCTGGCAGCATCGGGTTGATCGTCAGTGCGCTGAACCCGAGCAACGTGCCGCTGTCGCTCGCCGCATTGTCTGTCGCGACTGCCGGTATCCTGTCGGCGTTTCCCATTTCGTGGACGATGCCAACCGCGATCCTCGCCGGGACCTCGGCCGCGGCGGGAATCGCGCTGGTGAATTCCATCGGCGGCCTCGCCGGCTTTGTCAGCCCCTCCATCGTGGGCTGGATCAATGACCGCACCGGGACTCCGGCCATCGGCCAATACGTGATCGCCGGCTGCCTGCTCCTCGGCGCCGCCCTGGTAATCGCCCTGGTGCCCGCGCGTCGAACGGCCGGGCCGCCGCAGTGATCGCGGCGCTCCTGCCGGCTCGAACCGGACCGGTGTAACGGCGCTGCATCCACGTTTCCGCAGCGCGTCCGGAAAGCGGTCTACCATCAGCAGCGCTTCGGCTCCCGCATGACGGTCGTGTAGGCGTAGTAGAGGAAGCGTTCTCCGTCCTTGCCGGTCTTGCCGGGGGGTGTGGCGTCATCGTGGAGCCACAGACACAGTGAACGACACTGTCCTTGAGCGTCTATCATGGGCCAGGCGGCCGTTCCCAGCCGTTCTCTGTGCCCTCTGTGTCTCCGTGGTTCAATGCCGTTCGCGCTTCATCTGGGGATACGGTCAGCTTCTGACAAGATTCCGAACGTTTCGCTCGCCGGTTGTCAAAGCAGCGTAGTATATGGTAGGCAATCGGCGGGAATCAGGCCGTATTCAACGGCCAAACGACAAGCCGTGGAGGTTATGCTTCTACGGAGCCATCCCCCAAGTCCCATCCATCCTGTGTCCTGCTCCGTTCCCTGACGCCATGCTTGCGGCAGTCCTACCTGCAATCAGCGGGCGGCCCCGTTCAGACCGACCAGCTTGACAGCCAGATCGGGGCATTCGCCCCCGACCTCGTGATGCTTCGGCGTCCAGATGGGCTTTCCGAAAAAGACGAGACGACCAGAAGAGCAGTGGGCATCTGCACGGTGAGCCTCCTTTCAGCGATGCGGCGCGGCGCTCTACTTCACCACACAGATCGCGCCGAGGTGCAAGGCCACGCCCTCGAAGTCGGCGGGCTGGTAGGTACTGAGCCTCCTGGCCTCGGCGATGGGCACGCTGCGGTCGGGCGCGTCCGCCAACAGTTCCAGCACGACGGTGTGCTCGCCCGGAACCAGCCCGGCGGCGATCTCCAGCCCGCCCAGCCGGTAGTAGTAGCACCAGCGGTCGAGTTGCTCCCGGATGCCCTTGTCCTGGCCGTCCACGGTGACCTTGACGCGCCCGGTCGCCGGCCCGAAGACGTCGAATATCCACGCGCGCGTCCCGGTGAACTTGAAGCTCATCTTCGCGCCAGGCTGTTTCGTGGCCCACAAGGCATCGAAGTGTTGGCCGAAGTCGCCGCCGCCGAGCGCGGGCGGGGCAACCCGTTGCCAGTCGCCGGTGAGCATGTCGGCGGTGATGGGCATTTCCACCGCACCCTCCATGTTGGCAGACATGAGCGGCTTTGCGATCTCGTGCGGTCCGGGGGCGGCACCTTCCGCCGCGGTAGCGAAGCCATCCGCGGCGAGCTTCGCGCATAGCCCCCAGCCCGCGGCGGTCGTGTAGACGCCGTCGTTGGTGAAGACCGGCTTGTCGGGTGACATCTTGGCTTCTTCAGCCGTGGCGCGAATCGTCAGCTTGCCCTCGCGCGCCATCTTCGCCATCGCGTAACCGAAGTTGATGGACGGGACGCCGTACCGCTCGGCCACGCGCTCGTGGGCGGAAACGGCGCTCGGGCAGACGCCCTTCGCGTAGTCGGTTTCGTAGCCCGCGCGGAAGGCGTAGACGAACAGCACGTCGGTGCGCGGGTCGGCCTGCCACGTCTGGCGCACCATACCCTCGACACTTGCCTTGGCCGCTTCGCTGTCGCCCTCCTGGTCATCGGCGGCGAAATCCACGATCACGAGGTCGGGCTTGTGGCGGAGCGCTTCGTGACCGAAACGAAAGACGCTGGCGCTGGAGCCGCGGAAACCGCCGGCGATGCCCGCATTGACGCCGGTAATCTGCGCCTGCGGGTACTTCTGCTTGAGTTGGGCGACGAACTCGCCGAACCAGCCGCCCTGCTGATGAGTGCCGCCGGCGAAACAAACGACCATCACCGGCCTGCCTTCCTTCAGCTTGGCGACGACGTTGCCGAGGCCTCCACGCGTCTGAACCGCCGTGGCCTTCACCGGCTCCTGGCCGGGCAGTTGGAAGTAGCGTTCGGTGGTGAAGTCGCCCAGCGCGCTGACGCCCGGGGCCTCCACAACGGGCCAACTCGCGCGCAGCTCGTCTCGATACGGGCCGATCTGCTCCAGTGGAATGGGCTTGAAACCGAGCTTGAGGGCCGGGGAGTCCGGCCTGAGGCGGTAATCATGCTTCGCCGGGTCCACGAACAGCGGATCGGCGCTGACCGAATGGGCGTCCTGGTCGGTCTTCAGCCAGCCCTCCCAACTGAGCAGCTTGCCGGCATCGGGGCGCGCCGTCAGGGAGAACCGCAGCGGGAGGCCGGGCGGTCCGTAGATACAATTATAGTCGAACTGGAAGCCGGTAAAGGCCAGCTTGTTCGACGTGAAGGTCCACACGAGTTGCCCGCCGTCCCAGGCGCTGTGGTTGCGGTCCCGCATCATCTTGCCGCCGTCGCGGGTGTAGTAGATGATGTTGCGCACGAACTTGCCGGGGACGCAGGTGTGGTGGGAGGCCGCATCGTCGGTGTAGGTGGCGAGTTCCGGGTAGTGCTGCAGGTAGGTGTCGTAACCGCCCTTCTCGCGTAGAGTCCTGATGTACGAGTAGGACTGCTCGTCGAGGTCGGGGTAGTTGCCGCTGCTGCATTGGAACGCGGGCGCGTCAATGATGATGTTGTTTTCCCAGATGTTATCCCGGCCTTCGTGGTTGAACAGGCCGCACACTGGCACGCTGTACAGCACGTTGCCGAACACCGTACAACCCACCTCGGGGGCATCAAGATACACGCCCCAGGTGAAGCCGGGGTAGTGATACCCGACCCGCCCGTTCTGCACCGGCTGCCAGGAGCTGTCCTTGCCGAAGCCGCCGATGTGATGGAAGACGTTGTAGCGGATGATGTTGCCGCGCTGGGTGAAGTCACGCGAGGACATGTACAGGCCGCCGGTGTCCTCGGAACCCAGGTTCGTATGGTGGATGACGTTGTACTCCGCCACGTTGTCATTGCCGCCCATCAGAATTGCCTGGTGATAGCAGTCGTGGATGAGATTGTGGCTGGCGCGGTTGCCGACGCCGAAGAGGTTGACACCCGTGTTGTAGGTGCGCTGGAAGGCCGCGATGTGGTGGATGTAGTTGTTGTCGGCGAAGCAGTCGCCTCGCGCAAGGGTCTTGCGGTCGCCTGCGTCTATGCTCACTCCGCCGGCGCCGGTGGCGTAGATGTCGTTCCCGGATGCGCCCGTGTTGTGACCGCCGGTAATGCTGACTGCCCACATCCCCGTGTTGCGGATGGTGCACCCGGCCACAAGGCACCGCTCACACCCCTTCAGCGTCACGGCATCGCCGCCACAGGCCTCGAGGGTGAAGCCGCGGAGGGTCACATGGCTGGCGCCGTCTGCGACGACCAGGGACCCGGCCACGGGCGCGCTAACCTCGGCGGTCTTGATGTCCGCCGGCGGCCAGAAATACAGCTTCGCCTCGTCGCGATCGAGGTACCACTCGCCTGGCGCGTCCAGCTCCGACAGGAGCCCCTGGACGAAGTAGCGATCCCCGACCATGAGGTCGTAGCTCACGTTCCCGGCGAGGGTGATGACCCCGCTCTCACGATCCACCGACTTGATCGGTACGATGTTCCAGGCCCAGCCATAGGCCGGATGGATGGCGACCTCGGCCTGTTGTACCTTCTGCCAGTCCTTGATGACATCGCTGGTGGCGGTAAAGTGGTCCTTGACGTTCGGCCCGTCCACCGAGAGCACGTAGGCCCATGTGCCGAAATGCGGGTCCTTGGGGTCCACATTCGGGTAGCGCGCCAAAACCTGCCGCTGGCCGCCGAAGAAGAGCTGGCGGAAGGCGACCTTCTCCAGCGGCGTGCCCTTCAGATCGGCCACTACGATCTTGCCCTTCCAGGGTCTGAAACCTGTAACCGGCACTGCGCCGGTCAGCGTGACCTTCTCCTTCTCATACGCGCGCCAGACGATAGGGGCCTCCGCCGAACCAGAGTCCTCAAGCCCAAATGACATCGGCTTCGAGAGGCGATAGATACCGCCGCGCACGAGCACCGTCGCCCCCGCTGGCGTTTGGCCGGCGGCTTTCATCCTGCGCAGCGTCGCCTGAGCGTGCTCGAGCGTGGCGAGGGGGCCGTCCGTTCCTGTAGCATCCGCATCTGCGAGCCGGCCGGACCAGCCGTCGTTGCCGTGCGTGGACACATAGAGCATCCTCGGTCCCTCCTGTCCCTGTGCAAGGCAGGCAACTGACGGGACCAGCGCCCACAGCACTGCCACTGCCGCGCACAGCATCTGCGTGCCCGGCCACCTGCGATCTGACCGGCCGGTAGAGCCTGTACCAGTCATGTGTGCGCCACGCCTCCATCTTGCCGCCGCGATCATGCCCACCCGGATTCGGCTGGACTCCTGAGGCGGATGCTGGATTGCTGTTCCTCTCGACAACTCGTAGCGCCTGGGGCCGTGGGGGATTCGAACCCGGCAGGCCTATGTCCAACGGTTGCGGGAACAGCGCCATCCAGTCTGCCATTCGAGCGTTCGGATGCTCCAGGTGCGTCTTTCAATTGTAGGTAGTATTACTACGCCGGTTGCGCGGCCCTGCTCGGCAATGAGATGCCC
>CAYWBK010000064.1:0-19017 GCA_964455745.1 uncultured Armatimonadia bacterium | reverse complement strand
TATTGGCCGCTCAACCCATCCGAAACACCAATTGTCAATGTGCGGAAAATGAGTTTGTGTTATATTACCCTTTTTGAGAGTATTCGTTAATCGTTTAATATCTACTTCATATACTTTACGACATTATATTTGGGAACCAGATAGGCGGTGGCGATGCGAATGGCGCAGGAACGGCGCTCACGATGCGGAAGGCGTCCGTCCTGTCCTCGCCGTCATCCAGAAACTCGCCCCGTTCATCCGGCCGGTGGGAGGGGTCACTGACGCCGAAGTCAACGCGGTACGCATTTCACTATCCGAGCCCGAAGCAACGGATGCGCGTGCGAATGCCGCACCTTGATGGGGATCACCCGCCATGACGAAAGCACTGACCCCGCGTTGAGCTACTTCTGGAGCACCGCGAAGATGGCCCCGAGTCCCCTGGGGCCTTCGACCTCGCTGCGGGCCGCCTCCACCCGGTCCTTGGGTCTGGGCGACGCCACAATCAGCTTCGGCATGTCGCAGTCGTCGGCATCCAGGAACTGCTGCGTATCTGCCGATCCACCACCAATCACTCCGCTACTCGCTCCCAGCTTCTTCAGCAACCATCCCATCTCCGTGGCGAGTATCCCATGATTACGGGGGACTTCGCCGATCCGCGAACCCTCAAACATCGACACTGCCACAATGCGTTTGTCTTCAGTGACGCCGAATGCCGTGAATGATGTGCAAGTCGCAGCGGGATTCCAGCTCACCTCGTTCCCAATGGTCCCCCTGCCCGAATCGGGGTCGTTCGGGTCTTTGGGGTTAGGCCAGTAATCGATCCCTTTGGCTGTTACCGGGCGACCGTTGCGGAGGATTATCGGGCTGCAGATGGCAAGCTTGGGGAGCTGATCTTGTGTCGATCGGTTCAGCCTGGTCAACCGACCAGGGACGTTCCCTCTAACCCGCAGACTGCCTACGCCGGGGTAAGGTTGCAGCTCAATGATATGGTAAGTGTTCGTCAAGAAATAACATTTACATTTACTGGACATCGGGCTGTGGTGAGATGGTGTAGTTCCACTCGCCATGGAACTCATGCAGCTTGATGTTGAGCGCCTTCATCTGCTCGTCGGTAACCTTGGTTTTCGTGGGGTACAACCCCTCGTCGAGTTCAGAATGCACTCTCAGACCGCAGCTCGTCTTGGTGGCGCTGATGAGTTGGACGACAACCTCATGGCTCACCAGCGGGCGACCGCGCCAGTTCATGCTGATATGCGAAAACATCCGATGCTCGATCTTATTCCATTTGCTCGTGCCCGGTGGCAGATGGCACACGGTCACCTTCAGACCTGTCATCGTCGCCAGCCGCTGCAGTTCAACTTTCCACAGCCGGACCCGATAGCCATTGCTGCCGCCTCCGTCGGCACAGATCAGCAGCCCCTGCGCATCAGGGTACAGTTGGGCGCCCATCGACGACCACCAACGGCTCACCGTCTCGACCGCGAAACTGGCGGTATCATGGTCGTGCCCAACGCTCACCCAGCCCTGGTTCCGCTCCACATCGTAGACGCCATAAGGGATCGCTTTGCCCTGCGTCTTATCAACGAAGTCGTAGACATTGGCTGCCTCGGGCTGTCCCTTGGGTTGCCACTCCCGCCCGGCATTCTTAAACTGGCCCACCAGTTCCTTCTTCTTGGCATCCACCGAGATCACCGGCTGGTGTTGGGCGATGAACGACTTGACCTGCTCATTGAGATAGACGAATTGTGCGTCGCGATCCGGATGTTGGCTCCCTTCGAGCCGCTTGGCGTTGGACTGAAGGCTGTAGCCGGCTTCTTGCAGCAGTTCACTCACGACCTGATGGCTCACTTTATGCCCTTGCTCGACCAACGCCGCCGCCAACTGCCGCACGCCCTTGCTGGTCCAACGCAAAGGCGACATTGGGTCGCCTCGGGTGCTGGGCTCAACCAGCGCATCCAGATCCGCCAACAACGTCGCATCCGTGGCTTTCAGCTTCTTGCGACCGCCCCCCGGACGGCGGACGCGGCGCTTCGCTGGCGGCGGCGGGGTTGGGGCGGGTCACTCGTCCGAGGACGCGGGCTTCGGCAGGGACCAAACGAGGTGATGGGCGAGGTCAGGAGAGGACTGAGACTCCAGACTCCGATGGCACTCCAGGGACTCGGCGATCACCAGGCCTCACCCCGAGTCCGCGTCCGGCCACGTGGGTGTGTGCCAGTAGAGCCCGCCCCCACGGTTCTCCCAGTCCTCCGCCTCCGCCAATCCGGCGGCGACCACGATTGCGACCTCGTCTTCACCGAGGGGTTCGCCCGTGTCGACGTGGGACGCCCACAGTCCCCCTGCGGTCACCGGCACATCCGGTTCGTTGGACATGTCTCTCCTCCGGTCTCACGGTGCGTCGTCGAGTTCGCCGAGAGCGTCCGGACACCTCTGTCCGTCGGACTCCATCGCCCGGTCGCCGTCGCCGATCCCGGTCGATGATCGACCCCTGTGGGCCCTCCCGTCGGACTGGCCGGGCTTCGCCGGGCGACGGGCCGGGCCCTCCACGTCGCCGCTTGGCCGTCAGTGGCATCGCCGCCGCCCTGCGGGGGCGATCAGTCGTCATTCGCCCTGTCTCCCCTGCTTCGCCCCGCCGCCGGAGGGCCTCCAGAACGCCCGAGGAGCCCCTGCGAGGAGGGGCACCGCCAGTCCGAGGCCCGGACCTCCTCCGCCCATCTCCGACGCCTCACAGAACCCCACAGTGCGATCATCACGCCACCCGCACAGCCCGCTGTCGCCCGAGATGCCGGTGATGCGTGGGAGGGGGACTCGCAGCCACGGCCGAGATGCGTCATCGTCGGGCGATCCCGGAATGACTCTTGGAGACCACCCGTCATCCCGTCATCCGTCATCGCCCTGCCCGGCCGAGCGGCGGTGTCGTCGAGGACGTGACGATGCGGGGCGAATGCCGGCCCGACGCACCGGACTGCTCCAGCCGTCGACCGACACCCTGGCGGCCACGGCTCGGTCTCCGGCGTCGTAGGCTCGAGGATGGCCCCGTCGGTCGCTCCACGTCGGGATGCCTCCAGAACGCCCGAGGAGCCCCTGCGAGGAGGGGCGACGCCAGTCCGAGGCCCACACCTCCTCCGCCCATCTCCGACGCCTCAGAGAACCCCACAGTCGTCGAGCCGAACGTCCGCAGTCCGGCTGCCTCGGGACTCCAGCGATGGGACCCGTGCCGCCAGTACCAGCCCCCCAGGGTCGAATCCCGACATGGAGAGTCCTCCGGGCCGGAGGCGAATCCGGGAAGGGCCCTGTCCCTCCGGTCAGCCCCGGTGCATCCGGACCCGCACTCGCCCCGTCAGCAGGTCCCGGATCAGTCCCCGCCTGACCTCACTCAGCCGCTCGACCTCCTCCCGACTCCGCTCCACGGCCGCCCCCACGGCGTCCAGACGCTCCACGATCGCACGCTGCTCGTCCGCCGGGGGCACCGGGACGACGAGCGACTCCAGGTGCCGGCGACTGACGCTCCCGGAAACGACCCCCGAGGCACCGCCCGACACTGTCTCCCGATTGCACTCCAACCACGCCAGGAGCAGTCTCGAGTCCAACGCGTCGCTGGGCAGGATCGCCAACACGTCCCCGCCGATCGGGGCCTCGACCTCGAGCAGGGCCGCCGTCCCCCGTGTCCGCCCCCTGGTCTTCGCCAGGACCACCAGCGTGCCGATGGGCAGCAGGGACGACCCTCGAGTGCCCGGCAGCGGCGCTTCGACGAACTGCTCGGCCTCGTGGACCGAGTGGCCCGCCGACTCCCCGGAGGTCACCGCCGGAGTCGTGCCGACCTCCCGGCGTGCGAGCCGAGACCGCTTCAGCGTCGTGCCCTCCCTGACTCTCGCCAGTTCACCGATGGGTGACGCCCTCCAACCCGCCGGCATCGGGCCCACCGAGGTCTCGACGGACCCACGGTGTCCGAGACCCTCGCTCAGCAGCCGCCGTGCCAGGGCCCGCTGCACCTCGAGCGCACGCTCCACGACGCCCTCCGCCCGCTCCAGGGCCCCGTCCGCAGCCACGACGACGTCCACGATCACCCGCTGCTCCTCCAGCGGCGGCAGGGCGACCGGCAACCCGGAGAACGCCTTGGGGGGCACCCGCAGCCGCTCGGTGATCCCCTCCAGCCGGGACCTGGCGTGTTCCCGGAACGGTCCACTGCGAGCCAGCAGGAAGAGGTACTCGGGGACCAGGAACTCCGGCGACGGCGAGAACACGTGGAACTCCTTGGAGGCCAGGCCCAACGGCGTGGGCAGGTCCCGAGCGAAGGCGACCTTGCCGTTCTCGCAGCACGGGCTGATCTTGGCGAAGAGCGTGTCGCCCTCGAGGAAGCGTCTGTCCTCGACCCTCTCGCAGCGGCGACGCTCGTACCCGCCGCCGATGCCCCGCCCGTCGGGTCGCACGGCGGCCATCGTCAGGTAGGCACACGTCGCACCGAGTGGCACGGGGTGGATGTGGTTGACCTCCACGGCCTCGGTGAAGTCGACGAGACGCCAGCTCGGTGGCACGTCGTGGTGCTCGAACCCGAGCGGTCGTCGCTCATCCATCGAGGTCCAACTCCTCGAGGTGCCGGTCCAACTCCCGCATCGCCTCGTCTCCGACGGCCCGAGCGGCTCCGAGGGCCGCCACGGCCTCGGTGGAGTCGACGACACGCCAAATTGGCGGCACGTCGTGGTGCTCGGACCCGAGCAGTCGTCGCTCACCCATCGAGGCCCGACTCCTGGAGGTACCCGTCCAGGATGTATCCGTCCAGCTTCCCCATCGCCTCGTCCTGGGCGGCCCAGGCATCCCTCAGGGCCGCCACGGCCTCGGTGGAGTCGACGAGACGCCAAATTGGCGGCACGTCGCGGTGCTCGGACCCGAGCGGTCGTCGCTCATCCATCGAGGTCCAACTCCTCGAGGTGCCGGTCCAGCTCCCGCATCGCCTCGTCTTGGGCGGCCCAGGCGTCCCGCAGGGCCGCCACGGCCTCCCGCAGGCCGTCGCCCCGCTCCTCGGTCGCCCCGTGGACGTACCGCCCCACCGTCAGGCCGTGGCCGTTGGCCGCGATCTCCTTCACGTCGACCAGCCGACAGTGGCCCTCCACGTCCCTCCCCCGGCGATGGGCCTCGACGATCCGGTCCACGTCCTGGGACCGCAGTCGGCTCGGATGCGTCGACTCGTCGCAGTCGCCGCTCGCATCCACGAACAGCACCTTCCCCCGCCGCCCCCTCGGCTTGCAGCGGCTGAGCAGGACGAGACACGTGGGGGAGCCGACGCCGCCGAAGAGCTTCCCCGGCAGGGCGACGACCGCCTCGAACAGGTCGTCCTCGAGCATCCGCCGCCTGATCCCGCCCTCCGCCTTGGCGTGGAACAACACCGACTGGCCGCACACCAACCCCGCCCGACCTGCGTCCCCCATGCAGGCCACGATGTGCTGCAGGTAGGCGTAGTCCCCACTCCTCGGGGGCGGCAGGCCGTACTTCATCCGTCCGTACGGGTCGGCCTGGAGTCGGTCGTGGCCCCAGTCCGGGTCGGCGAACGGGAAGTTCCCCAGGATCAGGTCGAACTGCTCCAGTCTCCCGTCCCGGACGAACTCGGGCTCCGTGAGCGTGGACGCCGGTCCCCGGATGTCGGCGTCGAGCCCGTGGACCAGCGCGTTCATCTTCGCGATGGCCCACGTCTGGGCGTTCCGCTCCTGGCCCGAGAGCCTCAGCCCCGAGACGGCGTCCGGCCCGTACCGCCCCCGCATCCACTCGGCAGCGTAGACGAGCATCCCACCCGACCCGCAGGTCGGATCGTGGATGCTGGCGTCCGGGGCGGGATCGAGGAGGCGGACGAGGGTCTCGACCACCTCTCGCGGCGTGTAGTACTCTCCGCCACGGGCCCGGGTCTCGCCGGCGAACCGAGCGAGGAGGTACTCGTAGCTCTGTCCCAGCAGGTCCGGGTCGACGTTGGCGTTGGACAGGTCGTGTGCGTCGAACGCCCGCACGAGGCTTCCGAGGACTCGGCCATCGATCCTCGCCCGGCGGTCCCTCCCCACCCCGACCCTGGCGTTCCAGTCCACGAGCCCGAAGACGCCCCGGAGGCTCGGGTTGGCGGCTCCGACCTCGGCCGTGACCTCGTTCAGCCGCTTGCCGAGGCTCCGCTCCGGCGTGCCCACGAGGTCTGCCCACGAGCAGCCGGGGGGTATGGCGATGCGTCCGCCCCGCCCGGCCCCGGTGCCACGCTTCCGCCTCGGCGTGGGCGGGTGAGTGGCCTCGTACTCCGCCTGGTCGAGCAGCCGCTTGAGGAACACGAGGGCGAGCACGTGGTTCCGGACCTCGGTCGTGTCGAGGGAGGAGCGGAGCGTGGCCGCACAGTCCCACAGGTGGGTCTCGAGTAGTCGTCGGGTGAACACGAGTGTGATCGGTCTCCACTGGTCTCGGTCGTGGTGGTCCGGCTGCTGGACCCCACGACGTCTGGTTCCACGTCTCCCGCCCGTGACCTCCGCCATCGCTGCTCCGGGGGCAGGGGACCCCGCCGTGGCGGGCGAACTGTCGGCATCGGGAGTCCCCGAGACTCTCTGGGCGACCAACTGTCATCCGTCACTCCGTCACCTGGACCGCCCAGATCGGTGAGCCCATTGAACCGCACCAGCGTGTCTGCTCTGAAGGCGATGGTCACCGAGGCCTCGGGTCGTGAACTCGAGGTCGGTCTGGCCCTGCTGTCGCTGACTCGAGACGACCTGGAGGCCCTCGGGTGCCAGTCGCTGACTGAACTGATCCAGAGGAGGCTGCTGGGGAAGGTAGAGCGGCCCGACTACTCGAGCGTCATGCGTTGGGTCCGGGCTGCGGAGGTGCTGGACGGCCTCGACGACCCGCAGCGAGGCTGGGGCGTGAGCCAGCTCATCGAACTGGCGAGGATCGCCGACCCGGCGTCGCGGGCCGACTTCGTGGCCCGGTGCGGGGATGCGTCACGGATGCCGATTCGGGAGTTGCGGCGGCGGGTCACCACGCACCTGGCCAACGATGCCGTGCGGCGGGTCAGTCACACGCCCGAGGCGATCCTGCAGCGGGCCGTCACCCTGGCGGTCGAGCGACTGCACCCCGGCTGTCGGGGGGTGCAGGTCCGCCTGAGGCGGCCCCACGGCGGGGACGCCCGTCAACACCTGGAAGTGGCCACACCAGTGCTGGACGACGCAGCCGCTGAGGCCCTGGCGACGGCGGCTCGCGTCACCGGCGAGGTCGGCCGGGTCAGGGGCGTCTGGCGGCCAGCGAAGGGACGACCGACGGTCGACCCGCCCCCGCCCTCGAGCCTCGACGAGGTCCTCGCCCTCCCCCCGGGCCAACTGGAGGCCTCCTGGGTGAGCCCCGACCTCGTGGAACTCCGCAAGGCCGGCACGCCGATGCTGCACCTGTCCGTGGAACGCTGCCCCCCCATCGCCGGGGGCATCATCTATCCCCACGGGAACACCAAGACCGGCACGGAGTGCGGCATCGTGAACACGATCAGCCAGGGCTGTCTTCGGGCCGCCACGGGCCTGCCCGGGACGCACGAGGCGTGCTACGTCGGGCCGGACAACCCCCACGGGTGCTTCGCCAACTACACCAGGGTCGCCCAGAGGCACAGCTCGCTCCACTTCGACGTGGCCCGCAATGGGCTGGTGAACGACTGCCTGAGGATCCGGCTGCCCAAGAGCGGGCGACGCAGTCTCGCCGAGTACGATCAGGACCTGTGGCGAGTGGACAGCGAGTCGGCGGACGGCTCCCTGAGCATCGCCCTCGGTCTGCTGCAGTCCTGGGCCGAGGCCAATCCCCGCCACTGGATGTTCACGATCTGCAGCCACGCCGTCCGGCCCAGCGACGGGATGCTCGCGTGGCTGGCGGCGCTGCAGAACACGTGGGCCGGCCACACCGTCTCGGCCGCCTTCTCGCCACGGGAGGTGGACGTCAGGTTCGATGCGATCCGGCGGTTCGTGGACTGGGGCATCCCCTCCGTCGTCTGGATCGCCACCCGCGTGGGCTGGGAGAACGAGGCCGTGCTCGAACGGGTGCGAGGCTTCGTGCCCGACGAGTTGATCATCGAGAGCCCCTACCGTCGCGGTCCCTGGGCTCAGGAGTTGCCGCTGCTGGGAGCCAACCCGCTGGGGGCCTGCTCCGATCACCGAACCGATGGGGCAAATCTCGAGTACGACCTCGCCGCTCCTCCCGAAGAGATGCCACGACGGATGCCGCTCAATGCCCACGCCCACTGCACGCGGTGTCGGCTCCGCTGCGGCCTCGTGGCCCTCCAGGCCCTCGGGCGGCTCGCCCCGCACTGACCCCTCGGTCGTTCCCCGTCCGCACCCCCCGCCCTGGACCACCGGTCGATCTGCCGCTGCCGCACGAGGCCACTGCACGACGACGCCACCAGTCCACCACACCTCGGACGTCGGCCAGCGACCGACGGACTCCATCCCCCACCTGTCCCCTCGGGATCGTCGTTGGACGGCGTGAGTGTGCCCACCTCGCCGGATGCCGGCACGGACGTGACGTTGCGACTTTCCGTCGCAGTCGCTCGTCGCTGGAGAAGAAGACCGGAGCCCGCCCATCGGCGACTTGCCGGCGTCACCAGGCGACGTGACAACCACAGACCCCGTTCCATCGGCCCTGTCCGACTCCACCGCCACGACCCTGCCCGACGACACACGTGTGTCGCTCGGACCCCAGGGTCCCACGATCTCATCCGAGCCGTCGCCGACCGCGTGGACGGACGACGACTCCACCCTGCGTCTGCCCCCCAGACGCAGGGGCGTGACCAGGGTGAACGTCGAGACCGTGCCGATCGACTCCGTCCGAGTCCCCGAACCGACCGTCCCCAACGACACATGTACATCGGACGGAGACCGGCTCCCCGTCCATACTTCCGGATCGTCGTCCGACGGCGTGAGTGTGCTCCCTCGCCGGATGCCGACACACTTGACGTTGCGACTCGATCTCATTTCCTGTCCGGTCGGCCCCCGCAGTCCCAACTCCCCCTATCGTCCCGTCCGAGGTGTCACCGGAAACGTGGAAGGCACAGACCCCGTTCCATCGGCCCCGTCCGACGCAGCCAACGACACGTGTACATCGGACGGAGATCGGCTCCCCGTCGATGCTTCGGGATCGTCGTTCGACGGCGTGAGTGTGCCCCCTCGCCGGATGCCGACAGCCGTGACATTGCGATTTTGCGGGCATAGACGTCAGCGCCCACAGAGCGCACCAGACTCCCCCCATCGGCGGCTCCGAGGTGTCACCGGATACGTGAAAGACACAGACCCGGTTCCATCCGCCCCGTCCGACGCAGCCAACGATACGTGCACATCGGACGGATACCGGCTCCCCGTCGATGCTTCGGGACGGTCGTCGTTCGACGGCGTGAGTGTGCCCCTTCGCCGGATGCCGACAGACGTGACGTTGCGACCCTCGATCTCACCGGCTCGGCGCTGGAGAACAACACCGGACTCCTCCCATCGGCGCTGCGAAGTGTCACCGGAGGCGTGGACACCACGGCGTCGGGCTCACCGTCCAGTCGTGTCTCTCTTTTTTGGGTCCGCGAGCGAACGACATGTACGTGTTGTAGGCCAGTCCGCCCATCGGGGGCTCCGGGGTGTCACCGACAGCGCCGACGGACGGCGGGGCCACCCCCCGTCCGCATCCCAACCGCAGGAGCGTGACCGAAATGAAAGTCGACACCGTGCCGATCGACTCCATCCGAGTCCCCGAACCAACCACCCCCGTCGACGAAGGGCGGCTGCAGGCCCTCATCGAGAGCATCCGTCTCGTCGGCCTGTTGGTCCCGATCCTGGTGACCCCCGAACTCCGCCTGCTCGACGGGCGGTACCGCCTGCTGGCCGGTCGGGCCCTGGGGTGGGACAGCATCGAGGTCCACGTGCTCGACTACGAAGAAGCCCGGCAGCAGATCGCCGCCATCGACGTGCACATCCAAAGGCGGAGACTCACCAAGCTCGAGTTCGTGGTCGCTCTCGGGCGTCGTAGGGACCTGTACTACGCCCTGCACCCCGAAGCCAAGCCCGGCAGTCCCGACTTCATGACGGCGACGAGGGCGGAGACTCCGAAGTCCGAGCGGACCCCTGGCTTCTGTCAGGACGCGAGCACGAAGATCGGGATCAGTGACCGTCACGTCGAGCGGCTGGTCAAGATGGCGGACGACCTGTCGCCCGCTGCCGTGGAGATGCTGGCCCCGACCAAGCTCGCGTCCAACTTGGCTCGGATCGCCGAGATCTCGCGGCTCCCCCATGACGAGCAGGTTCCCGTGGTCGAGCTGTTGCTCTCGAAGGACGCTCCGAAGACCGTGACGGCGGCCCTGCGGCTGGTCCGCGGCGAACAGCCATCGGCCCCACGACGGGCCCAGATCCCCCAGCTCGCTGGCTCGGCACTGGAGCGGGCGGTCCGGCTGGCCTGCCAGCGTGCGGGCTTCGATCTCGAAGCACTCGGGATTCGAGTGACCGAGACGTCTGGGTGTCCGCACCGGGTCCAGATCGACGCTCCGTTCGTCCCCGGACAACCCGATCTCTCGGCCGCTCTCGCGGTGGCGTGGCAGGTGGCGGGCGAGATCGCCACCGCCAAGTCGGTCTGGCAGGCGACGGACGAGCCGGAGAGCCAGTGGGCCCCGGTCCTCACGCCGGACGAGATCGCCGCACTCCCCGCCGGGCAGTTGGAAGTCGAATATGAGACGCCCGGCACCATCACCGTGAAGCGTGCCGGCGTCGTGATCGCCAGGCTCCCGATCACACGCAAGTCGAAGGGCGGCACGTTCATTCTGCCCCAGGGGAACACGAAGGGCCATCTGGCGATGCCGTTGGTTTGCTCCGTCGCCAACGGCTGTCTCAGGTGGGGCACTGGCTTCCAGAAGAGTGACCTGCCCTGTTACAGCGATGAGAGCGGCTCCGGGGGATGCTACGCAAACACGTCGCTCTGGGCCGCCCAGAGCCAGAACCAGCGTGACGACCACAAGTTCAACGTCGTCCACAATGGAATCGTCAACGACCTGATGACCATCACGCTCCCCCGTGATGGTGACGCCACGCTCGACTTCGTCATGGATCCGGACACACAAGAGCCCTGCACCCGTTGGCGGATCGACTGCGGGAACGCCGATGCTTCGGTGTCACTGGCACTCGGCATCGCTCAGCAGTGGGCCTCCGAGAATCCCTCCCAGCAGTTCGTGGCCATCAGTTCGGAGATCTGCCGTCCCAGTGATGCCATGCTGTGCTGGGCGGCAGCCCTTCCGAACCTGGTCGTCGGTGTCAGCGTGTCTGCGTGGCTGTCCGACGACGAACTCGAGTCTCGGCTGAACGCCATCCGCCACCTCCTGGACTTCGGCGTCCAGACCCGGGTGTGGATATGCACGGACCCGGCGTGGGACAACTGGTCGGTGGCCGACCGCGTGCTCGACTTGGTGCCCGCCAAGTGGATCATCGAGTCCCCGCACACAAGTGGCCAATTCAAGAACCTGCCGCTGCTGGGGCTGGGACCAGCCTGTGGCGACGCACGGTACGACGGTGCCCACCGCCGCGTGGAAGCCGTGGCGACGGAAGGCGGTGGCTTCGAGTACCGGGTGCCACTCGGGGACGGGTCGTACGACGAACCCCGTGGGCAGGTCCACGCCCGCTGTCTCGGCTGTGAGCGGATGTGCGGCTTGGCCGACCAGTGCGAGCCGGTCGACGCCCCCACGCCGCCCGACCCCCTGGCCCTCCCCGCCGTCGACGCCGACCACGGCATGTTGGAGCGGACGGAGGAGTCCGGCGTCGAGGTCAAGAGCCGTCGCACCCACCACACCCCCTTCCCGTCGCCCGACCGTCAGCGGTTCGATGTGCAATGCGGCGACATCCGGGAAGTCGTCCCTTCCCCCGCCCAGGTGCACTGCGTGGTGACGTCGCCCCCCTACTACCAGATGAAGACGTACGGCGAGTCGCGGTCGGAAATCGGTCACGAGGCCACCCCCCAGGAGTACATCGACACACTCTGTGACGTGTTCGACCAGATCCCGCTTCACCCGCTCGGATCGGTCTGGGTCAACATCAAGGACAAGCGTCACGACCGTGGCCTCTTGGGCATCCCCGAGCGCTTCGTCGTGGCCATGGAAGATCGGGGTTGGAAGCTGCTCGACCGAGTGGTCTGGGCCAAGTCCGCACTGATGCCGGATGGGACCACCCTGGGCCAGACGATGATGGATCCCAACCCGTGGCGGCTGAACGACAACGGCTGGGAGCACCTGCTCCGCTTCAGTCGCACCGCCCGCCCGTGGTCGGACCCGTGTGCCGCCCTGATCCACCGGCGCAATGGCGATGGCGATCGCTACCTGCCGCCCGACCGGATGACCATCAGCACCGAACTCGACGGCCGCGTGGCACCCAACGTGTGGCTGTTCGGGCCCGACCGCAGCCGTGCGGCCCACGTGGCCCCATGGCCGGAGATCGTGTGTGAGCTGCCGATCGCCCTCACCTGCCCCCTCTGGGTCCATGCCGATGGCTCCCTGCCGCACCGTCTGGTGGGCAGAGTCGAGTACGACGATGGCCGGGGTCGGCGGCGAATGGGCAAGTACGGCCATCTGGATCTGCTGGTGGAGGGCGGGCGGGGACGGAAAGACACCGGACGCATCTACGTCCCCCGCAAGCCCGAGCCACTCGGCTGGACCGAGATCGCCCACGACGCCACGCCAGCGATAGTGTTCGACCCCTTCTGCGGCACGGGAACCACGGGCGTGGTGGCCCTGCGGCTGGGCCGATCGTTCCTCGGGTGTGATCTTTACGAGGAGAACTGCCGAATGGCCCGCGAGAAGCTCGACCGCACGATCCGCTTGCTCCGCGGCGACGAGTCGCCCCTCGAGCCGCTCGCCGCCGTCGACTCCGGCCACTCTGCTCGGCCGATGGCCCGGCAGCGGGTCGCACCAGCCACGGAGCGGATCGACACCGATCTCGTACCGATGGATACGCCCTACACCGTCGTCGATGCCTTCGCTGGAGCCGGAGGTCTGTCCGAGGGGTTCCACATGGCGGGCTACCAGACGCTGCTGGCCATCGAGATGGACGAGCACGCCGCCGAGACGTACCGAGCCAACTTCCCGGACACTCCGCTGCTCGAGGGGAAGATCGAGTGGACAGACGACGACACCATCGTGGCCGCTCTGGGCGACACTCACGTGGACGTGTTGGCCGGGGGGCCGCCCTGTCAGCCCTTCTCGACCAACGGGAAGCGAGACCCCGACGACCACAGGGCCCCGCTGCTCCGCCAGATGGTCCGCCTCGCCAAACTGCTGCGACCCCACTTCGTCGTGATCGAGAACGTCTGCGGCCTGCTGACGATGCCGGAGGACCCCCTGGGCGAACTGCAGGACGCCTTGGCTGCGGCGGGCTACGGCTCCATGGCCGTCGAGACGCTGCTGGCGGCCGAGTACGGGGTGCCGCAACTGCGAAAGCGGATCATCGTCGTGGCCAACCGACACGGCCTCGCGATCCCCTATCCCCGCCCGCTGTACGCAGAGAGCGACTTCGTCACGGTCGACGAGGTCATCGCCGACCTGCGGGAGCTGCCACAGGGGGCCGTGCCGAACCACCACTGGCCGGAGCCTCGAGCCGCAATGCAGGCCAGGATCTCCGCACTGTCTCACGGCGAGCCGCTCTTCGACACGTTCAAGGGGGGCTGCCGTCGCCTCCGGCCCGACCGGCCCGCCTTCACCATCATGGCGAACAACGGCCAGCCCCACGTCCACCCCCACGAGCACCGCTTCCTGTCGGTGCGGGAGATGGCCCGTGTGCAGGGGTTCTCGGACATGTTCGTCTTTCATGGGAGCATCGCAGCGGCACAGCAGCAGGTGGGCAACGCCGTCCCCCCGCCGCTGGCCCGAGCCGTCGCACTCGCCCTGCGGCCCGCACTCGCGGCCCTGCAGCAGGCGGACGCGGAGCGAATGCGCATGGCGGCGTGACCACAGACGACGACCGCCGGGCACGTCCCTTGGGCGATGCCCGGAGAGACGACCGGCGGTCGGACCGTCGAGCCACCACGACGAGTGACCGTCCTGGCCGCCGAGGCAGCCAGAGAGTGAGATGAGACGATGAGCACCGACACCGGAAGCTCGACCACGATGACCGAGGAGTACCTGCGGCGAACGACGGCGGACATGGAGGCCGTGCCCGCAGTCGGCGATGACCCGGGCATCATCCCGTCCCCGAGGATCGACGAGGCCCCGGAGCCCGTCGGAGACGACGACCGGAGTCTCGCCCGGGCCTTCATGGCGGAGGAGAACGCCGACGGCCGACGGCTCCGCTTCTCGAACCGCGACGTGCTTTGGAGCTACGACGCCGCCAGCGGCGTCTGGCGACGGCTCTCGGCGAGCGACGCGGTGGCGTTCGCGGGACGCCTCTACGACTTCGTGCTGGCCCGACTCCGCACCGAGGGCGAGGCGAACAGGGCTTCCTCTCGCTACCGGTCCATGCGCAGGATCCTCTTCGAGACGCTCCACGACTACTGCGTCGACCCCGATGGGTTCGACCGGAACCACGACCTCATCGCCTTCGCCAACGGCGTCTACGACCTGTCGCGAGACCGCCTGCTCCCGCACGGTCCGGAGAACATGTTGACCATCGGCCGTGAGTACGACCATGACCCCACGGCGACGTGTCCCCGCTTCGAGCAGTTCCTCGACGAGGTGCTGGTCAGTCCCGTGGATCCAGCGGACGACACCAGCCCGCTCCTGCCCGACCCCGAGTTGCGGCTCCTCGTGCAGGAGATGATGGGCTACTGCCTCGCCACCGACTGCCGGGCGGAGCGAGGCTTCTTCCTCGTCGGCGAGGGCCGCAACGGCAAGTCGACCCTCATCCGCATCGTCCGCCAGGTGGTCGGCGAGGAGAACGCCTGCGACTTCGACGTGCGCGACCTCGGCGATCCCCAGATGACGCTCCGTCTCATGGGCAAGCTGGTGGCCGTCCAGACGGAACTCGACGCCGGGAAGGCCATCCCCGACGCCCGCTTCAAGGCCATCGTCTCGGGCGAGGGCCTGACGGCGAAGGAAGTCTACAAGGTCCCGGTGTCCTTCAAGCCCTTCGCCACGTTCATCATGGCCGGCAACGACCTGCCCGCGACGCGGGACCGATCCAAGGGCATGTGGGCTCGCACCATCGTGATCCCGTTCCTCAGCACCTTCGAGGGCCCGGCGGCGGACGCCAACCTGCAGGATCGGTTCGTGGCCGAGTTGCCCGGCATCTTCAACTTCGCCATCGAGGGCTACCGCCGCCTGCGGGACGGCGGCTGGCGGTTCACCGAGGCCGCCGCCGCCCGGCGAGCCACGGTGCAGTACCGCGAGGAGTCAGACAGCATCCTGCTGTGGTTCTGCGACTCGCTGCAGCCGTCCGAGACGCGGACCAAGGTCGCCACGGCCAGTCTCTACGACGACTACGTGGCCCACTGCAACCGCCTCCATCTCCCGGCCGCCAACGGCCTGGCATTCGGCAAGCGCCTGAAGCGGATCGTGGAAGGCCGAGAGGGCCGCCCTTGGGCCACCCGTGCCGACGACGGGACTGAGTTCGACATGGAGTTCCACCGCGACGCCGGGTGCCGGGGCTACGTGGGCCACTTCGCCCTCGGGGATCCGAAGTAGAGCCGATCAGCGGTCCCCGTCGCACCTTGAGAAGTTTCCAAAGATGATCCGTCATCCCGTCATCGTGTCACCGAGGGCGGCTTGACGGGGTGCTGGAGGCCACAGAGACATCAAGCGACTCCGCTGGCGGACATACGAGATTCGGGCATTCACGGCGGCGGTTGGTGCCCCCGCACGAACAGAGCATGTGCGATGTATAAGTGTAGTACTGAAGATGGATGAATACGGTCAGACGATGATCATGGGACGAAGATGAACATGCCACAGGTCATTGGTTACGAGATGGACGTGACGAAGCTGCTCGAGCTACCGTCGTCAGCCGCCGCACCGGCGGACGCACCTCTCGAATTCGAGGCCACCCGGTTCCTGCAATGGCTGTCGAACACGCCGGATCTTGGCAAGGCCACCAAGCGGGCCTACCTGACGGACTTCGGCCAGTTCCTCGAGGCGATGGCCCCGCTCGGCCCCCTACACATGGCCGATCTGGAAGAGCGTCACGTGGAGACGTGGAAGTCATCGATGAACGGTCTCGAGCCCGCGACCATCAGGCGGAAACTGGTGGCCCTCTCCGTGTTCTTCGACTGGGCCAGGATGCAGCGGCTCATCACGGTCAATCCCGTAGAGTTCGTCAAGAAGCCGAAGAAAGCACGAAAGGTGAAGTCTGCTGTCACCTTGGCACACTACCAGTTGCTTGCTGCCGCCTGCAAGACGAAGCGGGATCGGGCGATGCTCGGGTGCCTGTATTGGGCAGGCCTTCGTCGGCACGAGGTGGTCGACCTGAACATCGGCTCGGCTGATCTGGACAACATGAGCATCCTCGTGAGGGGCAAGGGGGAGAAGGAGCGACTGGTACCCATGGCACGAAACCTGAGGACGCTGCTTGTCGATTACCTTTCCACCCGGCCCGGTGCGTCCTACGGGGAGCCACTATTCCTGAGCCAAGATGGCGTCCGTGCGAGCGACAAGGTGTTGCAGGCGTGGTTCGAACGACTCCTCGAACGGGCAGGTCTTGGCGAGCACGGGTACACCCTGCATTCGTGTCGGCGGGGCATCTCGTCGCTCATGCACGATGAGGACATCCCGTTGCTGTCCATCCAGGCGTTTTTGGGTCACGAGGATCCCAAGACTACGGCCACGTACATCCAGGGAGCCGCAGGCAAACTGCGGGAACGAATGGACGCCAACCCGATCTTCGGCCAGGAGAGTGAGGATGAACCCCACTCGTCTGCGGACCTCGAGGCCATGGGGGCCAAGATGGATCGTGTGGAGAACATGCTCGCCATACTGCTGGAGCGGTCCTCAGCGGGACTGGAGGATGGCGTCTATCCGCTCCATGAGGCCCTGTAACTTGGCAGTGGCGTAGGCCACGACGGGCAGGCCGTCGCCCACGAGGAACCGCCCCACGAGCAGACCCCACAGCCGTCTCTCGCTCGCCGGCACGATGAGCGGGGGCAGCCCCCTCGACCAAGTCGTCAGACCCACCAGCAGTTCGATCGCCTGCCGCCCATGAGGGATGTCGACCCTGTAGGGCTGCAGCGAGGCACACAGACCCGCCACGCGCGCCAGCGTCCCCAACACGCCGCCCTCCGTACCCGGATCTGTCAGACCCTCCACGGCCCTTGCGATCTGCTCGTCCGTCACCCCCTCGCCGATCAACTCCGTCGTCCGCAGGCCGTGGGCCAACTCACCGCCGATGGCCACGAGCACTCCAGCGTCTGGCGGACGACCGTCGCAAGCGGTGAGGTGCCTTCCGGCGGCGTTGCCGAAGTTGGCAATCACCACGTGGTCATCGAAGGACAGGCCCGGCACCGTCGCCCGGGACCAGAGTATCTCGTTCACGGCGTCGATGGTGAAGGCCTCGTCCCTGCCCGAAGCCACCTCGGCGGTCCAATGGCTCACCAGGTCCCGCAGCACCGTGTCCCGCCGTCGCCAACCGTCCGGTAGTCCACCGACGGCCCGCTCCAATCGGTACAGGGCCATCTCGGTTCCCGGATCGACTTGGATGTCGGGACGAGCAGCCGAGTTGCCACGGGCCATCCCGCTCTGCACGGCCGTCTCGTCCACGGCGGACCGCAGGTCGTCGACGCTCAGGTGCGAGTAGATGGCCGTCGTCTCGGGGCTCTGGTGCCCGAGCAGCCGACGGGCCCGTTCGATCCCGCCCTGCTGGACCATCGAGGTCCCGGCGTAGTGTCGGAACATGTGGAGGCAGGGTCGTCTCTCGAACCCCGCCTGTCTGCCCAGCCGCCCGAGCATGTCCTCGAGTCGCTTGGGCGTCAGTGGCGTGCCGTGGCGGGTCACGAACAGGTGTGGATCGTCGAATGCCGATCGTACCGGGAGCCATTGCGTGATCAGGGCGACCAGGTCGTCGGTCAGCGGCACGAGCCTCTCACGCCCTCGCTTCGCCGACCTCACCAGCAGCGTCCGGTTCTCCGGGTCGAAGTCCTCCACCCGTGCGTCGATGAGTTCCTGCCGCCGTAGCCCGAGACAGGCCAAGACGGCGACGATGGCCCTGTCGCCGATGCGGTGGAACTGGTAGTGGCTCTGGTCGCAGGCCTGGAAGAGACGCATCACCTCACTCCGCTTGAGCGTCTCCGGCAACTTTCTATCCTGCTTGGGGGTGATGAGCGGCGACATCGGATCGTGTTCGATGTCGTGATAGCGACGGGCGAACTTCCAGAAGGAGCGGAGGCAGCACAGTTTGCGGGTGACCGTCGGCGGACGCCTGCCGGACTCGGCCATCTCCTGCAGCCACCGCCGCATCACCTGGACGGTGATGGCGTCGGTGTCCAGTGATACCTCGTGTTGTTCGAGGTGCTGGAGCCAGTCCCTGAGGTCTCGGGCGTACTGGGAGGTGGTGTGTGAACTGAGATTACGTTCGTACTGCAGGTGGCGGAGAAAATCTTCTGTGCACTCTCTGAGCCGCATACGAGGTCACTCCGGAGTAAGCGGAAATACTGTGTCTACTCCGAGGCGTCCGAGTGCCAACAGAATAATAATTATACCCCTACTCTGGGTGTTACGAGACGGAGAGTGAGCCTATAAGCCGAATTATGGGGCGGCTTCTGTCCTATAACACCCCCAAGTGGGACACTCAGGGGCGACGGCAACAGCGGTTCTGTGATCAGTCGCGACGACGTCGCGTGGTTGGAGTCTCTTCGGCACGAGACGTCTGGACTCCTGCCCACAATCCCGGTCCCACGGCAGTCATCGACTTACCACCAAGGCTGGACCCGCTTTGGTACCTTACCAGTCGTTTTCCGTTCAAAAGGCACAGGAATCTAGCGCAACTTTGACAGTTTGGTTCAGCGAAGCCCTGAGCCTGTTAGGGTCTCAGGGGGGCTTTTACACTACATTTGGCCTTCAGTGCTACTCGGGCTCGGTAGATTCAGGCGAGGGAACCGGCTCGTAGTTGCCCAGCA
>CAYWBK010000063.1:4781-19440 GCA_964455745.1 uncultured Armatimonadia bacterium | reverse complement strand
GACGCAATATCATTCGCCAAACGGCGGGCCGTTTCATGTTAGCCCCTCCTTGAACAGCGTCTGGCCCTAACCAAGCGCGTATACCCCCCTCCCTCAGAGGGAGGGGAACGGCGAACGGCAAACGGCGCTTCTGGTGGCGACGGTATCAGAGGAAGTAGAAGCCATGCCCGACACGTCCCATTGCACAGTGCAGTCGTTCCCGACCACCCCAGCCCGCACGGGCCGGATAGTCGGCGTCTGTGTCGCCGCGTTCGCGTTGATGGCGCTCTTGCCTGCGCTGTGCCTGGCCTCCGAGAAGATCACGGCGCTTTCCGACTTCGACCACGGGTTCGGGAGCTGGACCACTGAAGGCACGGCCTTCGGCCTGACCCGCGTGGCCGGCGAACCGTTCGGGCGTCGAGGAGCGGGCGAATTCTTCGCCGATTCGCGCTTCGGTGGCGAGCGGGCGACCGGGGTCTTGCGCAGCCCGGTTTTCAAGTGCCCCGACGAAATTCGCTTCCTCGCCAACGGCTGGGACCTGCGCGACGGCACGGGCGGGCGCAACTGGTACAGGCTCAGGCTTTTGGACGGGACGATCATCGCCCAGAGCCGACCGCCGCTTTGCACCGGCAACTTCGTCGAGATCCGGTGGCAGGTATGGGCGCACAAGGGACAGGACGTGCGCATGGAAGTGGTGGACAACGCTGCCGACGACAGCTTCGCCTGGCTTGCCATCGACCGGGTCCTGCTGGTGGACATCGGGCCGCTCGTGAACGCCGAGGCGAGCGATCTCTACGCCGTCGGATCGACGCCGGGCGCTTCAATCATGGAAGGCGCGGGGGTGGCGTTCGCGACCTGGGCGGGATCGCCCGTCTACGACAACAAGGAGCACGCCGTCCCCGTCGGCGCGCGGGTGAAGGACCTGTATCTGCTGGGCTGCATCAGCACGCTGGACCAGGGCTGTCCCCCGTGGGGAGCGCACACGGAGTTCACGCGGGACTTCACCCAGCAGCAGATGATCGGCGACCGCGCCGGGGAGCTACGGATCGAATACGCCGACGGGACGAAGACCGTCGTGCCCCTCGTCTTCGGCTTCACGATGTGGTGGGACCTGCCGTGGCGTATGAACCGCGAGCCTATCGCCTCCGACCCCGTGGCCGCGGCGGCTTTCGACGCGTCATGCCGGCTGAAGGAAGTGCTCACCGGCGACGGCGCCTCCAGGTATGTCCTGGCCGTTGCTTGCCGGGACAAGGTGGTCAGCCGCGTCGTGTTCGTCGACTCGCCGGCCAAGGCAGGATGCCCGGCATTCTGGGGGCTGTCGGTCCGCACCGACGCGCCTGCAGCCGGGATGGTGCGGCTGGCGCACCATGCCTACGATGACGCGTGGCTCACCGCACACCGGATTACACCCGAGTTGCTGGCCGAGCACGGGTACGAGGGGCCTCTGAAGCGGTTGAAGAGCGCGATCGGCATGACGGATGCCGATATGCCGGCGAGGGTAGCGCGCGACATCCCGAAAGGCTTCCGCGGCCCGGACTTCCGCGTGACCGGCGGGGTGTTCGGCGACATCCTGACCAACGCGTACTACCACACGGTGCATTCGGCGGCGACGAAGTCTATCCGCAAGGACGGCTACATCTACTGCGCACCGCCGGACATGCCGGACTACAACGCGTACAACTCCATCGGCACCTACCAGGTCATCAGCCGCGGCGCAACCAGCTCGTGGACGCGCGGCTATGAGTACCTGCGGGACCTCGCGGCCTGGGGGTACTCGGACGAGGTGACCCGGGCTATCGACTGGGCCGACACCTGCCTCGACTACTACCCGAAACAATGCCCGCTGCGGATGACGTGGCAGGGGAAGACCATGCCCTGGCCGGCCCACTGGACGACGATGGCCGACCACCCGGAGGGCACCCTCTCGCCGGGGAACAACGAGATACCGGGCGACGAGAACGACGGTCATGCCCTGACGATGATGATGCGGTATGCGCAGTGGCGGGCGCTGGGCCGGGACACAGCGTGGCTCAAACCCCGCTGGGAGCGGGCCGTCACGGCGGCGGAGTGGCTGTGTTTCGTGATGGACTACACGAAGCAGGATGTGCTGTATTGCGAGAGCGAGGGCACCTGCTACGGCGCGGGCTTCGACCCCAAGGCACAGCACCCCTACGACGTGTACCCCCACTATGAGGTCTTCACCAACACTCTCGGCGCCGAGGCCCTGCGGCAGTACGCGGAGATGGCCCGGGCGCTTGGAGACGGCGAGCACGCACGCCGGTGGCTCAGCTACGCCGAGCGCATCGAGACCGCCATGCTGAAACGCTGCACCGAGACCCATCCCGTGTACGGGCAGGTGTGGCGCGTGCATCCGAACAGCATCTGGCCACACTTCGACGAGCGGCTCGCGCCGGTATTCGAGCTGCCGTACCTCAAAGGCTTCGACAAGTCGCGGCTGAGCGAGGACTGGCTCAGGGTGTCACGGAACTCGCTGAAGCTGCAGATCGGCAACCCGCCCGACTACCAGCACGGCCTGGGACTGGGGTACGGTCAGGGCTGGGTGACCCCGACCGCGATGCTACTCGACGAGATGGGCACGGCGCGCCCCTTGCTGGAGAACCTCGCCAGGTACATGTACTTCCCGCGCCACCCGTACCCGTTTACCGGCATCGAGGGGATCGTGGTGAATGAGGACGGAGACTTCCGGGTGCGCAACGGGACCATCGGGATCGACGAGGGGCTGTTCGTCACCCGCGTGTTCCGGGTGATGATGGGCGTCGATGACACTCAGGCGGGAGTGCTGTCGTTAATGCCGCGCCTGCCCGACGGGTTCCCTACGATCTCGGTCGCGCACCACCCGTTCTCGATAGCCACCGGCGCGGGCGAGGTGACGGGCAAGGTCACCTACTTCATGGAGCGGGCCGAGCGCGCGGTGAGCTTCCGCGTGAAGACCGACCGGGCCGTGCCGGCGCTGCGAGTGCGGCTCGGGCCGTTCGCGCGCAAACCCCAGGGCTGGCAGCTTCGGGTGAACGGCGCGATGCAGGACGCCGCGCCCTTCCGCAGCGGCGACTCATGGTGGGTCTGGGCCGACTTCGGGCGGGACACCCGTGGCGGCACCTGCGCGCTGTCGGCGCCATCGTGGGGATCCGGGGCCGGTGTGTGGCCGAGCTCCGTGCCTCGGGGATGAGTCCCGCATGGGATGGGTGTCCCGTCGGCACGCGGGAACCGTTGCGTTCGCCGATTTGTTGCAGCTTTCAATATCGTTCGGACGCTACACGACCGCCCCTTCTCATGCGACGCACTCCCGCTCTCCTCATTCTGTCGCTTGTCGTCTCGCTGGCCGGGTGGCCCGTATCGCAAGCTTGTGTGTGCGGTCAGGCGCAGCTCGGCAAGTCTACCGCCGCCCATTGCACGTGTCCTTGCTGCGCCGGAGGGACTCCATGCAAGGGCGGCTGCCACTGCGCGCACTCGTCGGGCAATGCCCCGGAGCGCACGATCATCGCCGCACCCGCTCCGCCGCAGGTTACTCTAGCCGTCGATGCCGCTCCCAACCTCCGCTACGTCGCCCCTGAGCATGAGACATGGTCGGCTTCCGTTCTAGCCGTCTCGCACAGCCCTCGCGCCGGCGCAGCCCTGCGCCACGGCGACCGATCCCCTCCTCTTGTCTGACCCCAGGTCCCATTGTGACTCCCTGTTTGTAACAGAATTGCTCCAAACCCTTGCTATGTTCTTCAGTTAGCGCGTTCCCCATGTGGTGGAGAGGTTTTTTTCGACAATGCGCGAAATCGTGACCAATGTAGACGGAACACACAGCGGAGAAACACTATGAGATCGCGTCGAGGTGCGATCGAGGTCAAGCACATCATCGAACTGGCGATCCTCATCGCCGTCACCGCCGGCACGTGGTACGTGGTGCACAAGTACAAGGCCGCCGGACAGATGTCCGTCCTCGAGGCCCAGGGCATGGACATGTCGGCGATGAAGCCGCCGGAGGGCACCGTCCCGGTCGCGACCGAGGTGGTGCACCCCGGACCGCTCGAGGGCGCAGTCACGTACTCGGGCACCGTCGTGGCGTTCACTGATGAGGACGTCTTTCCGAGGGTGACCGGGCGCATTGTCAGCCTGCCCGTCTACCCCGGCAATCACGTTCGTCCGGGGCAGCTCGTGGTGCGTCTCGACAGCGCCGAATTGGGCTCCAAGACGCAAGAGGCTCACTACGGCACCCAGAAGGCGCTGCAGGGGGTCACGACCAGCCAGGCCGACTACGCCCAGATGATCGCCGCGTCGCGCCAGAGTCAGGCCGAGGTAGCGGCGGCACGGGGGGCGCTTGATGAGGCCCGCCACGACGTGGATTCCGCCGCCGGAGCGCTTCGGCAGTCGAAGGCCGAGCTGGAGTCCTCTCGCCGGGCCGCCCAGGCCATGCAGCAGGAGCAGAACACGGCGGAGGAGGACAAGTCGGCGGCACAGGCGGACGTGGAGACCGCCGAGGCGGCGCTCCCGGACGCGCAGGCCGGTCTGGCGAGCGCGAAGGCGGACCTCGAGTACTGGGAGACCGAGTATAAGCGCGAGCAGACGCTTCTCAAGCAAGGCGCGATCTCGCAGGAGGAGTTCGATTCCGAGAAGGCCAAGTATGTGGCCTCCAGGTCCGGCGTGGAGCAGGCGAACGCGAAGATCAGCCAGGTTCAAGCGAGCATCAGGTCGGCTCGTGCCAAGGGCCGCAGCGCCGACGCCCGTGTAGCCGCGGCCGGGGCCAGGTACAACCAAGCTCAGTCCGAGATCGCGGTCTCCACCGCGAAGATCGACCAAGCCGGCGCGGCAGTCGCGGCGTCGCAGGAGCGGGTCCGCCAGCGTCAGGCCGACCTCGATCGCAGTCGGTCCGCGCTGTCCGCTGCAGAGGCGGCCGTGCGCTCGGCGGCCTCGAAGGTGCGGGAAGCGTCCGCCGGGGCGGCCCAGGCGGGGCAGGCCTTGACCACCGCCGAGATCGAGCGCGGATACACCGACATCAAGGCCACAGTCAACGGCGTTGTCGGCGCTCGCCTGGTGTCTCCGGGGGTCCTCGTGCAGCCCGGCACGGCCATCCTGCGGATCTCACAGATCGACAGCGTGCGTCTGCAGGCGAATGTCTCGCAGGATGACCTTCGCGGCATCAGCGTCGGCTCGCCGGTGGTTGCCCGCGATGCGGACAAGAAGGTCATTGCGCAGGCGCGCGTGACTTCGGTTTTCCCCGGGGCCGATCCAACCGCCCGCACCTCCATCGTCGAAGCCCTCGTGCCCAACCCCGACTACAAGATGCTGCCCGGCCAGTTCGTCAGCCTGGAGATGGGTACCGGCAAGCAGGAGAACGCGCTGTCGGTGCCGGCGGAGGCCATCGTGCAATCCACAGGCCAGGCGCAGGGCCCGGCCAATGGCGTCGCCTACGGCATCTGGGTGGCTGAGGCAGCGAAAGCCGAGGCGGGCAAGGCGATCTACACCTGCCCGATGCACCCTCAGGTGCGTCAGGATCATCCCGGTAACTGCCCGATCTGTGGGATGACCCTGGTGCCGGAGAAAGCGACCGGCACGAAGACCGCCCACTTCGTCACCGTCACCCCCGGCATCACCGATGGCAAGCGCACGCAGATCGTCAGCGGGCTGAAGGACGGGATGGAAGTGATCGTGCAGGGCCTGCAATACCTGCACGAGGGCGATGCCATCTGGCCGGTAGCATGGGACGCGAATGGGCCCAAGGAGCTTCCGCCGCCCGCGGCCCAGTCGGGGACTCAAGGCAATTCGATGCCGGGGATGAAGATGTAGCGGCCGCACGGCCCGGAGTTCTTCCCCAATGCGTATGGATGGCTCGCCGGGGGGCGGACGGCCTGCCGCCCCTTGCGGGGCTTATGTGTGTCGCTCTCCTGCGGGTTCCACCGGCTTCCGCCGGTGGCAATTAGCGACCGCCCCTTCGGGGCTGACGACAACGGCCGGGTGCTCAGGGTGGCCGGACGCCCTGTAGGAGAGATAGCCGGCACCAGTTGGTTCTGCCCACACGCTGCAGCGGACCTGCCGTTCCTGCCGTTCCTGCCGTTCCTGCCGTTTCTGCCGTTCCTGCCGTTCCTGCCGTTCCTGCCGTTTCTGCCGTTTCTGCCGTCTTTGCCGTTGATTCTGCGTTCAGCGTTTAGCGTTCAGCGTTCATCATTTCCCTCCTCATGGCTGACATCACTAAGCGTCCAATCTACGAGCGTCACACCGGATTGTCCGCGCTCCACATGATTCACAAGTGGAGCATCGAGCATCCGATGATCGTGCTCGCGTTCTATTTTGGGGTCGTTGTGATGGCGATCATCGCCATTACCGGCTTCATGCCCCGGCGATTCATGCCTTATGTGGAAAGCCCGTTGATCGGCGTCGTGACGATGATGCCCGGCCTGTCGGCGGAGGAGATGGAGCTTTACTACTCCAAGCCCATCGAGGAGCAAATGACCAATATCCGCAATGTGCGGTATATCCGGTCAACCTCGCAGGACGGCTTCTCGATTGTCTCTCTCGAGTTCACCTACGGCATCGACATGAAGAAGGCGCTGTTCGACGTTCAGACCCTGATGAACGTCGTGCAGTCCACGCTGCCCGCCGCCTCCGCGAACGTCAAGCCGTCGTGGGTCTTGCCCATCGACCCGCTGAACATCCCGGTCCTGAGCCTGAGCCTGCGCGGTGAGGGCTGGGACCCGGTGAAGCTGCGCGAATTCGCCGACAACACGGTCGTCGCCCGCATCAAACAGGGCGCGGATGACGTGTATTCGGTGGTCCCCTTCGGCGGGTATCGCCGGCAACTTCAGGTCATCTGCGACAAGGAGAAGCTCGCGGCCTACGGGCTGTCGATCACCGACGTCAGCGCCGCCATCGACAAGTACAACGTCAGCCGTCCGGGCGGAACGCTGACCTCGGGCACGAGCGAGAACATCGTGCGCTTCGACACCCGGGCCGTCGATTCGCAGATGGTCGCCAACTACCCGGTCGGCAGTTACGCGGCGCCTGCGGCACCGGATTCGGTCGCGACAGGTCCCGCGCAAAGCCCGCGCATCGTCTATGTGAAAGATGTAGCGCGGGTCGAAGACACGCACTGGGAGCGTCGCAGCGCCTATGATTTCGTCAAGCATGACCCCGGCGCACAGGGAGAGATCGTCCCCTCGCTTGAGGTGGCTGTGCTCCAAAACCCCGAGGCCAGTTCCTGGAAAGTCATCCGGTCCGTCAACAAGGTATTGCGGCAGCTCGAACACGAGAACCCGGGCATCACCTTCGACGTGGCGTACGACAACTCGCACTTCGTCGACATCCTGTTCCACAACATGTTCGAGGAGCTTGGCATCGCGATTCTGCTCTGTGGCATCGCGGTGTTCTTGTTCCTCGGGGAATGGCGCGGAACGCTGATCGCCATGACCACGATCCCGATGTCGTTGGCGATCGCGATCCTGGCCCTCCTGCCGATGGGCATGACGCTCAACAGCGGCACGCTGATCGGTCTTTTGCTGTCGATCGGGCGTCTGGTCGATGACACGATCATCGACATCCATTCCGTCGAACGGCACCTGCGGATGGGCAAAGACCCCAAGACCGCGACGATCGACGGCATCGCCGAGGTGCGCCTGGCCGTCATCGCTTCAACGGTGATGATCCTGCTCGCGCTCTCACCGCTGCTGTTCTGCGGCGGGATCGTCGAGTTAATGTTCCGGGAACTCGTCTGGCCGCTTATGCTCGGCCTTCTGGCCTCGATGCTGGTGTCGTTCACGCTCACCGCCCTCATGTGCGCGAACCTGCTGCGGCCCGAGGCGGCCCGCGCGGCGGAGAAGCGCCTGCTGCTGTGGCGGTGGGTTATCAACCCGTTCCAGAACCTTCTCGACCGCATGGAGCGCGGCTATGCGCGCACCATCGCCTGGATGCTCAAGAATCGCTTCGCCAATCTCACGCGCATCCTCGCCACGGTCGTCATCGGCTTCGGCTTCTACCACTTCATCGGCAGTGAGATGATGCCCCTCGCGGACGTGGGGCAGGCCTACGGCAGCCTGGAGATGTCCTCGGACACTTCGTTCGAGGGCACCGAGCGCGCCGTGCATGCTGTCGAGCAGATCATGCTCAAATACCCCGAGATCCAGCGCGTCTCGACGGAGATCGGCAGCGAGTCGGCGTTCGAGTCGACGGGGACCTACTATACCGGCTACGCCGTACCCGCCGTGAACGCCGCGACGTTTATGATGACGCTGTCGGACATGACGGAGCGCAAGCGCGACATCTGGCAGGTCATCGACGGCGTGCAGGAAGAGGCGATGCGCACGATTCCCGGCATCCGCCGGTTCCAGATCAAGGAGATGGGCTCCGATGTCATGGCCAGTTCCCAGGCCCCGATCGCGCTCATCGTGTATGGCGCCGATCTGAACCTGCTCAGCCGCATGGGGGAGAAGGTCCTCGCCATCGGCAAGCAGCATCATCTCATCCAGGCCGGCACCGACTGGGCGATGGACAAGCCCGACTATGAGGTCAAGGTCAACCCGGCCCGCGCGCAGGAACTGGGTCTCAGCGTCGACGCGATCTCCCAGCAGGCCTACTACGCACTTCGCGGCGGGCTGACCAACGAATTCTACCGCCTGCCCAACATCCGCCAGAATACCGTACTGGTGCGTTACGAGGCCGACCAGCGCCGGAATGCGGTGGACCTCAGCCACATCTACATCACCGGGCCCGGCGGGCGCAGTGTGCCCCTGGACAGCCTCGCGACCGTGACCTTGCGCCAGTCCCCGTCGCTGGTCACACACGACGGCCTGCGGCGCGTCATCACGATCCTCGGTTACTACCGCCGCAGCGGCAAGCCGTCGATGGACCTGGGGATGGACATCCAGATGCAAGCGATGTCCGACATCAACTTCCCGCCGGGATACGGCATCGAAACCCGTGGCGACATGACGCAGATGATGGACAGCTTCCGCCGTCTGCTGTCAGGGCTGATGCTGGCGGTGGTCTTCATCCTGCTTATCCTGGTCGCCCAGTTCAGAGGGTTCCTGCAGCCGCTGCAAATGATGTTCTCGCTGCCGCTGGAGCTGGCCGGCGTATTCTTCATGCTGTGGCTGACCCATACCAGCTTCTCTACTGTGTCCGTCATGGCTATAATAGTATTGACCGGCATGGACATCACGACGGCGATCCTGCTGGTCGATATGATTATGCGCTACCGTGACCGGGGTATCGAACGCGATGAAGCGGTAATGGACGCTTGCCCTCAGCGCCTGCGGCCCATCTTGATGACATCGGTCATCACGATCCTGGTTATGATCCCCGTGGCCTTTTTCCCCAAGACGGGGATGGACGCATACTCGGCGGTGGGAGTGGTGCTCATCGGCGGGTTGCTGATCGGCACGATTCTGAGCCTGTTCGACATTCCCATCATGCACACGTATGTCGATGACCTGATTAGGATACTGCACCGGACCTTCCTTCGGCGGGACTGGAAGTGGCCGGTAACGGTGCACGAGGAGATCCCGCACGAAAATGAGCCGCCCCCCGATCCGTCCACATAGCGGACCACGTTTCTTAGGCCCGGCGTTCATCATTGCCCTGCTGGGGGCAGCCTACCTGTTGTGGCGGCAATACGCGGGGGGCGCCGTGCCGACGCCGTGGATGCCGAAGATGCCCAACATGCCGATCCTCGAGCGTCATGTCACGCCGTCGAAAGACTCCGGTCATCTGCCTACACCGGACTTCGTCCTGCAGCATATCAAGGACCTGAACTTGCCGGCGAAGACGGCGGAAGGTCTGGAGAACCTCTCCCGGCGGTCCGCACAGGAACTGCAGCCTTTGAAGGCCAAGGTCGATGAAGCGAGCCGCAACTTCTCGAACTACATGGACCGCCAGCGCCAGGGCCAAACCGCAATGGGCGACATTCGACGGCGCATGGACGCCGTAGACGAGGCCGCGAACCGCGCAGACGACATCCTGCGCCAGTTCTGGAGCCAGGCCACCGCCTTCATGTCACCCGAGCAGAAAGCCCGGCTTGAAGACAAGTACCTGAGCGAACGTCGCAAGACGCTGCCGCATACGGAGGACAAGCGAAAATGATGCCACGGTCGCCCGGCTCTGATCCGGCATCGGCGACAGGCCGTCGAACGCCGCACCGGCTTCTCGCGGCGGCAGCGTTTCTCGTCCTTCTGACGCCCGTCCTCTCGTGGGCTGCGGACGCGCCCCTCACCCTGACCGCCGCCGTCGACTACACCCTCAAGAACAACCCGGACCTGCAGGCGGCTCGCCAGGACCCGGCGTCGGCCGCAGCTCGACTGGACGCTGCGCGCGCCGCCGGACGCCTGACGACTTCGGCGAACGGCTTCGCGACGGCAGGCACCGGCAACATGGTCGTAGCCGGAGTGACGCCCGTAATGCCCCAGTACCTGTCCAACCAGTTGGTCGGGCGACAGGCAACGCTGAACGGCACGGTCATGTACCCGCTCTCCACGGGTGGGCGCGTCGGGGCCGACACGCGCCAGAAAGCCCACGAGCTGTCCTCCGCGCAAGACCTCCTGCGCGCTGCAGAGAACGATCTAACCTATACAGTGCGCGTCGCCTATAAGAAGACGGCCCTTGCGCTGATGATCGTGGACATACAGCAGCAGCGCGTAACGGAAACCGAGGAGCGTCTGCGCGTCGACCAGGACAAATACGACGCCGGCAAAGTGCCGCTGGTCACCGTCTTGCGGGACAAGGCCGAGCTGGCTGACGCCCGGCAGGGCCTCACCAACGCCAGGCGCGATGTCGAGATCGCCCTGCTGGACCTCAAGCTCGAGATGGGCGCTCCGCTCGCGACGAACACAACCCTCGCCGACAAGCTGGCCTACGAGCCGTTCACTGAAGACCTCCCCGCGCTGGTCAAGGAGGCCGATGCGAAGCGCCCCGAGATCGCCTCGGCGAAGGCGCTGGTCGCCGCCGCGCAGGACGCGATCTCGTCAGCAGACAGCGCCTACAACCCGCAGCTTGCCCTTGCCGGAATGGGCAATCTCACGCAAAACAGCAATGTCGGGCGCTTCGGAGAGTATCAGGTCGGCCTCATCGCCAGCATCCCCCTGTCCGACGGCGGGCTGCGCTCGGCGCAGGTCAGGGAGGCGCAGGCGAAGGCCGTGCAGGCCCGGCGAGAACTCGACAGTCAGCGCCTGAAAGCGGACCGCGATGTGCGAGTAGCCTACGCCAATCTCAGCGCCGCCGACCAAAACACCCGCGCGAGCATGGAGGCGGTCGCTCAGGCCGAGGAGGAACACCGAGTTGCCAAGCTGCGTTACGACGCCGGCAAAGGTATCCTGCTGGAGGTTCTCGATTCGCTCACCGCGCTGGTCAGAGCCAAAGTGAACTACTCCCAGGCGCTGTACGACTACAGCACCGCGAGAGACGACCTCGACCGCGCGGTCGGGCGCGGGTAAGCAGACACAGGCGCAGAGCGCGCAGCTTTGCGCCCCACCGTATGCTTGTCCGTAATTGGCGACCGACAGCTGGCACTCGCCCTACATGGAAGACGGCCTCAGCGGCAGGAGCATCGTTTTTTACGGATCACGCCAAGCTCTGGGTGTCTTCGGCTCCGCGCTAGCGGGATCGAGACGGGGACCCCAGAGCGGGTGGCTGCCCGGATGGCGCGGGGTCCCCGTCACGGCTTCGTTCCATCCCGCTTCGCGGGCCGGAACGAAGCCACGACACCCCACGCCTTGACCGTTGAAAGTGCCCTATCAAAGACGATGCTCCTGGCCTCAGCGCCAGTCCGTAAGAAACCCCTTGACATCCAAGCGTGGCTGGAGTATATACGGAAAAGTTTCTCGATAAATATTTCTCGATTAAACTATTCCCAGCCAGCGCGAGAGGCCGGCAACCCCCGAAGGAGGTGTGCCGACGTGAACCCCAAGGATGTCAAAACAGCCCCCGAGCCGACGCTCCGCCGGCTTCCGTCCTATCACCATCTCCTCAAGCGCCTCGAGTTGCGCGGGCGCGCCGTGGTGTCGTGCACACACATCGCCGCCGAACTGAAGCTCGACCCCACCCAGGTGCGCAAGGACCTCGCCGTCACCGGCATCATCGGCAAGCCCAAGGTCGGCTACGAGGTGCCGATGCTGGTCGAGGCCATCGAGAGCTTCCTTGGCTGGAACAACGTCAGCGAGGCGTTCCTGGTTGGCGCGGGCAGCCTCGGCTCGGCGCTGCTGGGCTATGAGGGCTTCAAGCATTACGGCCTGAACATCATCGCCGCCTTCGACACCGCCCCGGCGAAGATCGGGACCAGAATCCACGGCAGGCAGGTGCTCAGTGTCCAGAAGCTACCGGACCTCGCACGGCGGATGCACATCCTCATCGGGATTCTCACCGTGCCGGGCGAGGCTGCGCAGGCTGCCGCCGACCTGATGGTGTCCGGCGGGATCAAGGCGATCTGGAACTTCGCCCCCGCCGCGCTCAACGTCCCCGACGACGTGATCGTCGAAAACCAAGAGCTCTCCGCCGGCCTGGCGGTGCTCTCAAGCAAGCTCTCAGCCGCATTGCACATGCACAACATAGTAGGAGGCGTATCCGATGCCACAGATGGCGCTGACGGAGGAGAGGTCCACACGCATGGTGCGGAAGTTCGAGCGCGTGTGTGAGATCCTCGACCGCTACGACCGCGACCCTGCGAAGCTGATCCCGATCCTGCAAGCGGTGCAGGATGACTACCGGTATCTCCCGGAAGAAGTTCTCACGTACATCGCGACGGCCCTCGGCCTTCCCCCCGCCCGGCTATACGGGGTGGCCACGTTCTACGCCCATTTTGCGCTGGAGCCTAAGGGCAAGTACATCGTCCGGCTATGCGATGGGACGGCCTGCCATGTGAAGAAGTCCATCCCCATCCTCGAGGCTCTGCGCGCGAAACTCGGCCTCGATGCAGACACAAAGACCACGCCCGACATGCTCTTCACCGTCGAGACGGTGTCCTGCCTGGGAGCCTGCGGGCTCGCACCTGCGGTCGTCATTAACGATGACGTGCACGGCAAGATGACCCCGGACGCCGCGGTTAGCCTTGTCGAGGACATCATCGCCAGCGAGGAAGGTCAGCAATGCTAGCGCCAGCCACTCTCAACATCGACAACATCGCCCAAGCATTCGGCGTCGCCATCCGCCAGCCGGCCCGCCGCATCATCGTCTGCGCCGGCACCGGCTGTGTGGCCGGGGGCTCCCTCAAGGTTCACAAGGCCTTCGTCGACCAGATCGCGGCAGCCGGTCTCGACGTGGTGACCGAACTCAAGGACGAGGACAACGCTTCCGGCGGCGTCCTGGTCTCGAAAAGTGGGTGCCACGGCTTCTGCCAGGCCGGCCCGCTGATTACGATCCTCCCCGAAGGCATCCTCTACACCGGCGTGAAGCCGGAGGACGTGCCGGAGATCGTCCAGACGACGCTCATCGACGGGCAGGTCGTCGACCGCCTGCTCTACGTCGACCCGGTCACCGGCCTGCATGGCCGAAGCCCGCACGAGATCACCTTCTACGCCCGCCAGGAGCGGTCGGTGCTCAAGGAGTCCGGCCATATCGACCCCGAGGACATCCGCGAGTACATCTACCACGGCGGGTATGGCGCCGCCAAGCGCGCCTACACCGAGTTGACCGCCCAGGCCGTCTGCGAGGAAATCCTGCACTCGGGCCTGCGCGGACGCGGCGGCGGCGGCTTCCCCACCGGCCGGAAGTGGGAATTGACCCGCGTCCAGCCCGGCGAGAAGAAGTACGTCATCTGCAACGGCGACGAGGGCGACCCCGGCGCTTTCATGGACCGCAGCGTCATGGAGGGCAACCCGCACAGCGTCGTCGAGGGCATGATGATCGCGGCCCGCGCCATCGGAGCCAATGAGGGCTACATCTACGTGCGTGCCGAGTATCCGCTGGCCGTCAAGCGCATCCGCAAGGCCATCGAGGACGCCACCGAGCTGGGGGTGCTCGGCGAGGGGCTGTTCGGCTCAGACCTGAACCTCTCTCTCCACGTCATGGAGGGCGCCGGCGCGTTCGTGTGCGGCGAGGAGACGGCCCTGATGGCCTCGATCGAGGGCAAGCGCGGCATGCCGTCGCCCAAGCCCCCGTTCCCGGCCCAAAGCGGCCTTTGGGGCAAACCGACGGTCATCAACAACGTCGAGACGCTGGCCACAATCCCGCTGATCCTCAACATGGGCGCGCCGGAGTTCCGCAAGTTAGGCACCCCGAACTCGCCCGGCACGAAGACGTTCGCCCTGACCGGCCATGTCGCCAACACCGGCCTGATTGAGGTTCCCTTCGGCGCGACGCTGCGCGAGATCGTGTACAACATCGGCGGCGGCGTCACGGACGACAACGGCAAGGTCACCGGCACAGGCTTCAAAGCGGTGCAGATCGGCGGGCCTTCGGGCGGGTGCCTCACCGAGGAGCACCTCGACCTCCCCCTCGACTACGATTCCCTGCGCGGCGCGGGCGCAATGGTCGGCTCCGGCGGCCTCGTAGTGATGAACAAGCAAAGCTGCATGGTCAACATCGCCCGCTTCTTCATGCAGTTCACGCAGAACGAATCCTGCGGCAAGTGCGTGCTGTGCCGCGAGGGCACCAAGCAGATGGCCGCGCTGCTCGACGACGTCATGGAGGGCCGCGCCACCGAGAAGACCCTCGATTTGCTCGAGAAGCTCGCGAAGGCCGTCCAGGTCGGCTCGCT
>CAYWBK010000063.1:0-4681 GCA_964455745.1 uncultured Armatimonadia bacterium | reverse complement strand
CGCCATCACTGGGGTATAACGGAGCAAAACGGACCGTAACGGAGTACGACTATGATTAAGAACGCGACCATGATTATCGACGGAAGAGAGATACCGATCGAGGGCGAGCGGAACCTGCTTGAGGTCATCCGCAAGGCCAATATCGATCTGCCGACCTTCTGCTATCACTCCGACCTGAGCGTCTACGGAGCCTGCAGGCTGTGCCTGGTGCAAGTCGAGGGCCGCGGCATCATGGCCGCGTGCTCGACGCCGCCCGAGGGCGGGATGAAGATCCGCACCACGACCGAGGACATCCGCGAGATCCGCCGCATCGCCGTCGAGCTGCTGCTCGCCAACCACGAGCAGGCTTGCCCGACCTGCGGGGCGAGCGCCTCCTGCCAGCTTCAGAACCTCGCGCGGCGTCTTGGCGTGCAGGAGGTGCGCTTCCAGTCGGTCCACAAGCAGCAGCCCGTTGACCGCTCCTCGCCGTCGCTCGTCCGCGACCCGAACAAGTGCGTCCTCTGCGGCGACTGCGTGCGCATGTGCCACGAGATCCAGGGCATCGGCGCCATCGACTTTGTGAACCGCGGAAGCGCCGTGTCGGTCTTGCCGGCCTTCGGCAAGGACCTCGCCAAGGTCGAGTGCGTCAACTGCGGCCAGTGTGCCGCCGTCTGCCCCACCGGCGCGCTCGTGCCGAAGTCCGAGGTCGAGGATGTCTGGAAGGCGCTCGACGATCCCGATAAGCGCGTCGTTGCTCAGATCGCCCCGGCGGTGCGCGTCGGCCTCGGCGAGGTGTTCGGGATGGACCCCGGCACCGTCACCACCGGCCAGATCGTCGCCGCGCTGAAGGCGATGGGCTTCGCGCAGGTCTACGACACCTCGTTCGCCGCCGACCTGACGGTCATCGAAGAGGTCAACGAGTTCCTCGCGCGCAAGGAGAAGGGCGAGAGGCTCCCGCAGTTCACCTCCTGCTGCCCGGCGTGGGTGAAGACCGCCGAGCAGTATTACCCCGACCTGTTGGCCAACCTCTCATCCTGCCGCTCGCCGCAGCAGATGTTCGGCTCCATCGCTCGCGAGGTGCTGCCGGAGAAGCTCAATGTCGAGGCGAAGGACCTTGTGATCGTCTCGATCATGCCCTGCACGGCCAAAAAGTTCGAGGCGCGCCAGTCGAAGTTCCAGAAGGACGGCCTCAAGGACGTCGACTTCGTGCTAACGACCCAGGAATTGGGCCGGATGATCGAGGAAGCCGGCCTGCGGTTCAACGCGCTGGAGCCGGAATCGCTCGACATGCCCCTCGGCTTCAAGACCGGCGCCGGCGTCATCTTCGGCAACTCCGGCGGCGTGGCCGAGGCGGCCCTCCGGTACGCTTTCGAGAAGATATCCGGAGTCAAACTCGACGCCGTAGACTTCTACTCCGTGCGCGGTGAAGACGGCATCCGCGAGGCCGGCGTCAATATCAACGGCGTCAACCTGAAGATCGCCGTGGTGCATGGCCTGGCCAATGCGAAGAGGATCGCCGAGCAAGTCCAGCGCGGCGAATCGGATTACGACTTCATCGAGGTCATGGCCTGCCCCGGTGGCTGCATCGGCGGAGCCGGCCAGCCGGTGCCCAAGAACTTCGACGCCCGCAGCCGCCGCACCAAGGGCCTCTATGACTGCGACAAGATGATGCAACTTCACAAGTCGCAGGACAACCACTTCGTGGCCGAACTCTACCAGAATACCCTTGGCGAAGTCGGTGGCGAGAAGGCTCACCAACTGCTGCACACCAAATATCACAGCCGCCGCCGCATCACGGACGAAGACCTGCCACTGGTGACGGGCACTGACGAGAACAAGCTGACTGTGAACGTGTGCGTCGGCACGAGCTGCCTGATCCGCGGCTCTCAGGACCTGCTGCACAACCTGATCGCCTACATCGAGGATGCGGGCCTCCAGAATGCGGTGGACGTGCGCGCGACCTTCTGCTTCGAGCAGTGTGACCGCGGCCCGACGATTTCGGTCGGCGACAAGGTGCTGGAGCGCTGCACGCTGGAGCAAGCCAGCGCCGCCGTGGCGGATGAACTGGCCAAAGTGATGGCGTGAGGGGGGGACGGCTTGAACCACGAAGACGCGAAGTCACGAGGAACGGCAACCGGAACCGCTGGACAGGCTCCGACCAATAGAACTCATCCGAGTGTCCGCCGTTGCCGTTCTTAGTGTCTTCGTGTCTTCGTGGTCAACCAGCCTTCCCTCCCGCTGTTTCTTCATAATAGGACTCGGTGGGCAACATGCCTGACCAGACCCCTCCCAACCAAGTCGTCTTCACCAACAAGGCACAGTGCCGCGACTGCTACCGCTGCCTGCGCGTTTGCCCGGTCAAGGCCATTCGCATCCACAACGGCCAGGCAGTCGTCGAGGCGTCGCGCTGCATCTCCTGCGGCACCTGCATTCGCGAGTGCCCGCAGGGGGCCAAGTCGTTCCGCAATGACCTGGAGTGCGCCACCCGGCTGCTCTCCGAGGGCGGCGGTGTCGCCGCCAGCGTGGCCCCATCGTTCGTCGCTGTCTTCAGCGAGTGGGAGCGCCGGCGGCTGCCCTCGGCCCTGCGCAAGCTCGGATTTTCTTACGTCGGCGAGACCGCCATCGGCGCGTTCCCCGTGGCCCGAGAGACGGCCGCGGTGGCCGCCGCGCGAGGGAGCCAGCCGACGATCTGCACCGCCTGCCCGGCCTGCGTGAGCTATGTCGAGCGCTACCAGCCCGAGATGGTGGACCTGCTCGCCCCGGTCGTGTCGCCAATGCTGGCGCATGCGAAGCACATCAAGGACAAGCTAGGCGCGAACACCAAAGTCATCTTCATCGGCCCGTGTGTGGCGAAGAAAGCCGAAGCTGACCGGCCCGAGAACGCCGGCTTGGTTGACTGCGTCATCACTTTCGCCGAGTTGGCCCAGTGGCTGGAACGCGAGGGTATCAGCCTCTCGGCGCTGGAGGAGAGCGCCTTCGATGAGGAGCCGGAGGGCGATGCCCGCCTCTTCCCCATCGAGGGCGGCAGCGTCCGCACCGCCGATCTGTCCACCGACCTCCTGGCGCGCGACGTCGTTTCCGTCAGCGGCTTCGAGGAGTTCAAGCAAGCCCTCGACAACGCCGCCTCGTCCGACGCGCCGATCCTGATCGAGCCGCTGTTCTGCCCGCAGGGCTGCATCAACGGCCCGGCCATCACCTGCGACGACAATGTCTACGAGCGCCGCCGCGACGTGCTCTCGTACTCCGAGGAGAACCAGGGCCGCGAGCCCGGGCCCGAAACGCCGGCAGACCTCACCGCCCGTTTCAGCGACCAGCGCGTCGACCGTGGCGAGCAGCCATCCGAGGAAGCCATCCGCTCAGTCCTGGAGAAAACCGGCAAGTCGAAGCCGGAGGACCAGCTCAACTGCGGGGCGTGCGGGTATCCGTCCTGCCGGGATAAGGCCATCGCGGTCCTGCGAGGGATGGCTGAGGCCGAGATGTGCATCCCGTATATGCGCCGCCTTGCCGAGCAGCGCACGGACAAGATCATCGAGAGCAGCCCCAACGGCATCGTCATCCTCGATGAGCGCCTGAACATCATCCACATGAACCCGGCGTTCCGGCGCTTCTTCATGTGCTCCGAGGCGGTGCTGGGCAAGAAGATCTCGTACCTGATGGACCCCGACCCCTGGGAGCGCCTCGCCGCCGGCGATGAAGAACTCATCGAAACCACAGTTCGCCACGAGCGGTACAATCTGGTCACTCACGAGATTCTCTACCCGATGCGCGAGGAGCGCCAGTATGTCGGCATCTTCGTCAACATCACCAACAGCCAGGCGAACGAGCGGCAGCTAGGCGAGCTGCGCCAGCAGACGGTGAAGCAGGCGCGCGAGCTTCTGGAGCACCAGATCCGCATGGCGCAACAGATGGCCCAGGCTCTCGGGGAAAGCACCGCGCAGGGGGAGCGCCTGGTCGATAACCTGCTGCATCTGGCCGGTGAGGACGCGAATACGCCCAGGGAAGACGGCAGCGGCCTGCCATGGGATACATCCACGTCGAAATAGAACTCACCCAAAGCTCCAAACGCGCGGGCGAGCCCTGCGGCGATGTCTGCGCGTGGGAGCGCGCGCCTGCGGCCACGACGATGGTCTGCAGCGACGGCCTCGGCTCGGGCATAAGAGCAAACATCGCCGCCACGATGTGCGTCTCGCGGCTGATGGAACTTCTGCGGACCGGGGCATCGCTGCGCCAGAGCTTCGCAAGCGTCGTGAAGACCATGAACGAGGCGAGGGGCACCGACCTGCCCTACGCCGTCTTCACGGTGGTTCGGATCCTCAACGACGGCGAGGGCACGATCCTGTCCTACGAGATACCCGGCCCGATTTTCGTGGGCACTCGCCACGCCACCGTCCTCCCCCAACGCACGGTTACCCTCGAAAACACCCTGATCTCCGAGACGAACTGCCACCTCGAACCGGGTGAGAGCATCCTCATCGTCAGCGACGGCATCACCCAGGCCGGCCTCGGGGTGGGCCTCAAAAATGGCTGGGGCCTCGACGGCGTCACGCAGTTCGTCAACGACCGCCTCGCCAACGGCGTGCCCACCAAGCTGATCTCCCAGTACGTGCACAGCCGCGCGCGGGAGCTTTGGGGGGCGGCGCACGGTGATGACTGCACCGCGGCGCTGGCCGTGTGCCGCTGGGGCAAGACGGTGAACATCCTC
>CAYWBK010000062.1:1519-19548 GCA_964455745.1 uncultured Armatimonadia bacterium | reverse complement strand
GGCTGTCGCGCTGCACTGCCTGGACGAGGCGATGGACGGAGAAGGCGTCCTGCGGAAGAATGATCATGGAGTAGCCGGCGAGCTCGGCGAGGGCATTCTCGATCTCCATGTCGGTCATCTCCAGGATGCTGCGTGCGCCTTGCAGCATGTCCCGCGGGATGTTGTCCGGGGCGAGGAAGGCGGCGAGGCGGAGGATGGCGATGGCCTCGGGTCCGAGACGTTTGATGGTCGTCAGCCAGGTCGTGGCGACGGAGTCGGGGTATCGCGTGCCGCCCGGAACCCCGCGCGCGAGCAGTTCTTGCCGCGACTGCGCGTAGAGTTCCAGATACCGCCCGAACGAGACCTGCGCCTGCTTCACGAACGCCGCCGCCTGTTCGAGGGCCAGCGGCAGGTAGCCGAGTTCCGCGGCGAGGTGGTCGGCAGCGGTACGGTTCTCATCCGTGTCCGGTAACCCACTGCGCTGCAGCAGGAACTCCCGCGCAGGCTTTGGCTCCAGCACATGGACCGGGATGGTCTGCACCTCCGGTGACCAGTCGGTGAAGCGCGAGGTGATGATCGTGCGGCACTTGCCGTGCTTCGGGATCCAGTCCTGGATGGCTTCCTCGTCGGTCGCATTGTCGAGAATCAGCAGACGCGGGGTGGCCTGGTCATCTACGCGCGAAAGCTCGGCCAGCGCCCGTTGTGCGTCCTGCCTGACGTCCTCCGAGTATTCGCCAATGACGCCCATGTCCAGTGCGAGACGTGCGAACTCCCCGGGGAGCGCGCCCACTTCCGCCGCCGAAACCCACAGTATCTGCCGATACAGCCGCCAGAACTTCTCTGCATACTCGCGAGCAAGCGTCGTCTTGCCGACCCCACCAAGGCCGGCGAGCACATACGCAGGCGTCATCGTCAATGCGACCGTCGGCGCACAGCATAGCTTCTCGTGGACTTCCAGCAGCAGCTTCTCTCGACCGACGAAGTAGGGGTTACGGGCGAAGGGCAGACGCACGAGGCGCGGGGCCTTCTCCGGTGACGCCTCAGCCAAGCACCCGCGAATCCAGGTGATCAGCCTCGACCAGTCGCGTACGTCCGGATCGCGGAAGTCCGCGGCCTGAGGAACCCGTAGAGGCGGCGGGGCGGTGTCCTCGTACCTCGCGCTCTCGAACCAAATGGGGATTACGCAATCATGCCCGTAGGTCTCGTAGCGCGTCCACAGCGACTCTGGCCATCGGGGCGTGATGACAGGGAGCATGATCCGGCTGTTCTCGCAGCCCTGCTCGATCTTCTCGTGCCAGTGGTCGCCCCAGTCGAGTTCGCGCTTGTCGAACCACACGCGGAAGCCGGCGTCACACAGGCGCTGGTAGAGGTCCTCGGCGATGGCGAGGTCGGCTGATGCGTAGCTGATGAACACGTCCCATGATGGCGCGGCCGTAGCTTCGCTCGACATGGCTCCCTCCCGTTGCATGCGCATCCGTCGCCCGCTCGCGCTGGCGTGAGGCCCCACACCCCCCGACGCGAGTTATATCCGAACCGCCGAAGGTCCGCCCCGCCTCTCCCCCATTCGCTATCTCCGGTGCCGTTCCCCCCGCCCCTTGGGTGGTGCGCCGCCCCTCTTGCCCGTGTGGCCGCGCCATTTATGGCGCGAATCGCGCGGTGAACCGCGCGACCACAAGGTAACGTGGGGGGCTTGCTTGTCCCGTCGCGTCGCCCCCGCTCGCCTCTCCCCTATCGCCCACTCCGATCTCCTCGGCGGCCCGCGCCGGGGGGCGGGGTCCCCGTCGGGCTCTCCGCGATCCCTTACGGCGCGGGATCGCGGAGAGCCCGACACCCCGCCCCTTGGGTGTTGGTGCGCCGCCCCTCTTGCCCGTGTGGCCGCGCCATTCATGGCGCAAATCGCGCGGTGAACCGCGCGACCACAAGGTAACGTGGGGGGCTTGCCTGTCCCGTCGCGTCGCCCCCGCTCGCCTCTCCCCTATCGCCCGCTCCGATCTCCTCGGCGGCCCGCGCCGTGGGGCGGGGTCCCCGTCGGCTCTCTCCGCGACCCGAACGGCACGGGTCGCGGAGAGAGCCGACACCCCACCCCTTGGGGAACGGTGTGGCCTCGGCAGACGGTGTTGCCGTTGCCGTCTCCTGGCTTCTGGCTCCTAACTCCTAACTCCTGCCGTCTACACCTTGACTTCCGCGCCCTTCTGGGCCGACTTGTACAGGCCGTCGAGGATGCGCTGGGTGATGAGCGCCTGCTCGCCGGGGACCGGGGAGGGCAGGCCCTTCTCGACCGCCGCCACGAAGCGCTTGATCTCCTCGCTGTGAGAGGCGATGCCCGCGTAGGGGTTGATCCCGACCGAGCTGGTCAGGTACATCCCCGCTTCCTCGCGCACGAGAGTCAGCGGGTTTTTCTGCATGCCGCCCTTGGTGCCGGTGAGGAACACGTCGAAGGTCTCGTTCGGCGAGTTGACCGCCCAGCTCGTCTCCAGCGAGATGCCCTTGCCGCCCGCGAAGCGGATGTAGCCGCAGCAAAGCTCCTCGGGGACGGTGTACTTCTTCGGGTCGTGGAGCATCAGCGAGGGCTTGTTCGACAGTTCCAGCCACATGCCCGCCGAGACCGACACTGGCTCGGGATGGCCCATGAGCGACAGGCACAGATCGAGGATGTGGACCGCGAGATCGTAGCACGGGCCGCCCGCCGACAATTCCTTGACGGTGAACGCTCCCCACGAGGGCACGCCGCGGCGGCGCAGCAGGGACGCGCGGGCCCAGTAGATGTCGCCGAGATACCCGGCGTCCACCCAGTCGCGCATGACCAGCGAGCTTTCGTCGAACCTCATGCTCTGGGCGACCATGAACAGCTTGCCGGCCTTCTTGCCGGCCTCGATCATGGCGACGCCGTCCTTGGTGGAGGTCGTCATCGGCTTCTCGCAGATGACGTGCGCGCCGGCGGCGAAGGCGGCGACGGTGGGGTCCTTGTGGTAGCAGTTGGGGGTGCAGACATCGACGATGTCGAATTCGACTTTCGCCAGCATATCCTTATAGCTCTCGAAGCACATCTCCTGCGGGACGCCGGTGGCGGCGGCGGCGCTTTCGCGAGCGCCTTGTGCGACGTCGGCGATGGCGACGATCTCGCACTGGGGCAGGGCTTTCCAGCCGGGCAGATGCGCTCCCTGGAAAATGCCCCCTGAGCCGATCACGCCGACTCTCAGTTTCTGGGCCATTGGCTGTTCCTCCTTGGTGCCGATAGGGCACGATCAGATGGGTACGGTGAACGGACCGTCATAGTATGGCGGGCTATTCGTTGTGCGCGAGGGAGTACCTTCCTGTCAATGATAGTCTGCCATCCGGGGCGTCGTGACAATTATAATATTAATATATCATTATATTAAATAGTATCTTATACAGATTGGAGCATCTGTCAATCGAGCCTGTAGCATGTCTTGCCCTTCGGCTGGTGTCGTGGTACAATCTGCTTGTCTGGAGATCATACTATGGTTGGCGACCACTTCGATGTCATCGTGATCGGCGGCGGGCACGCCGGCTGCGAGGCCGCGCTTGCCGCGGCGCGCTCCGGCGTGCGGACACTGCTGATCACCTTGAATCTCGATATGGTGGCCCACATGCCCTGTAACTGCAGCATCGGCGGCCCCGGCAAGAGTCATCTTGTGGCGGAGATCGACGCTCTTGGCGGGGAGATGGCCCGGGTCGCCGACCAGACAATGACCCACGTGCGGCTCCTCAACTCCAGCCGCGGGCCCGCGGTCAGGGCAGTTCGGGCACAGGCCGACAAGGCCCTGTACCGGGCGACGATGAAAGCGACTCTCGAAGGTCAGGAGGGGCTGGCCCTCTATCAGGACATGGTGACGGGCCTGGCACGGAACGGAGAGCGGGGGTTCGCCGTCGCGACGCGCACCGGCTGCTTATTCACCGCTCAAAGCGTTGTGGTCGCCACGGGCACGTTCCTCAATGGCCTGATTCACATCGGCGATGTGTCCTACCCCGCCGGCAGGGCGGGAGAAGAGGCCAGCACTGACCTGGCTCAGTCGTTGCAGGCCCTCGGCATCCGTTTCCAGCGTTTCAAGACGGGCACGGTCCCACGGATACACCTGTCTTCGATAGACCTCTCTCGGGTCGGAGTTCAGCCCAGCGCTTCGGCGCCGTTGCGTTTGTCGGCTTCGCCAGTTCAGCGCCCCCCGAGAGTATTGCTTCCCTGCTATGTGACCCGCACGAATTCTCGCACGCACGATATTCTGAGAGCTGCCTTCGATCGGTCGGCCCTGGTTAGCGGACGTATCACGGGCACCGGCCCACGTTACTGCCCCTCGATCGAGGCGAAGTTGCTTCGATTCCCGGACCGCAGTTCGCATACGGTGTTTTTGGAGCAGGAGGGGTGGGACACCGAGGAGGTCTACGTCCAGGGCCTCTCGAATTCGATGCCCCGTGATGTACAGCTTGCGATGCTTCACTCGATGGATGGTCTTGAGGAGTGCGTGATGCTGCGTCCGGGCTACGCCATCGAGTATGACTGCCTCGACCCGCGGCAACTTGTGCATTCCCTTGAGGTTCGCGAGCTGGCTGGTTTGTATTGCGCGGGACAGATCAACGGCACGTCCGGCTATGAGGAGGCCGCTGCACAGGGAATCATTACAGGGATCAACGCGGCTCACGCGGTAATGGGTCGTGCACCGGTCATGCTGCCACGCGTATCGTCATACATCGGGGTGATGGTTGATGACTTGACTACTCGCGGTCTGGACGAGCCGTATCGGATGCTGACTGGGCGAGCGGAAATGCGGCTTGCTCTCGGAGTTCGTACCGCTCGCGAACGGTTATCCAACGCTGGTTTGGCCCCCGACCGGCAACGACACGGTGTCGTGTCAGATGACGCGGCAGCGGTTGCGGCGGAGATGCAGCGTCTCAGTGCGGTACAAGCCGCCGAAGCTGATAGCGCGCTGGCGCAAGTGCAAGGTGGCGGCTCATACCAAGAGGCAGCGGCAGGGTCTCTTCCGCCAATGCGCTTTCCTGAACGGCTGTGGTCGGCATTCGAGGAGACCGCACGGTTCCGGCCCTACGAAACACGTACTTCAGGTTGCCATTCAGAGGGTCTCAGCATTCCTGGCGACTTTGATTATCGTATCACACCCCTGCGTCTGGAAGCGCGCGAACGTCTTGGGCGTGCCCGACCGACGACGGTGGGACAGGCCGCGAGGCTCACGGGCATCTGTGCTGCCGACGTTGCGACTTTGACAATGCTGCTGCGATCTCGCAAGTGAAGTACGTCGCTGGGCCGATGTGAATGTTTCACGTGGAACATTCACTTGCATAGCGAGGCGGCTCGCCGCACAGATGGCTTGAGCGGCGGCGGCAACGTTGCCATAACCCATGACGGATGTTTCACGTGAAACACGAATCGCCTGATAGCATGAATAGACTCGATGCCGCTTTGCGCGAGGCCGGTGGCGCACCTGCGCACGGGATGTTGTCGCAACTGGCGGACTGGCTGGCAATTGCTGGGCGTTCTACAGGATTGACCCACTATTCGACGTCCGAACTGGTCGTGATGCGTGGCATGATGCCCGCAGTGGGCATTGTCCGTGTTGTGGCCGAGAGCAGAACGGGCTCTTTCGCCGAAATCGGACCCGGCAGTGGTGCACTTGGTCTGGCCGTTGCCGTCGCTTTGCCCGCATTGCCCGTCGTTCTGCTTGATCGGAGGCCCAAGTGTGTGGCTTTCATTGAGACTACAGCGGCTCGGTTGCACCTGCAGAACGTCCGGGTTCAGGAGGCCACTCTACCGGTCGATGATCCATCAGAAGTGGGTGGCCCGTTTGACGTTGTCGCTGTGCGGGCCTTTGCGGCCGGTCCAGTCGCGATTCAGGCAGCGGCCAGCATTGTTCGCGAAGGAGGGCGAGTGCTGTGGCTTCATCGTGCGGGAGAAGCGGCAAATGTCGTATTGCCTGATGGCGTAAGGTACATCTCGACTGTGCAGACCGGAGTTGACGGCCTGGACATGACGGAGTTTTCGATCAACGGCCGAGGATAGTCAAGTGATTGCGGCCGTACGCATGGAGCCGCGCTGCGTCGCGGTCATGGAGGTGTCGGCTTGGCAAAGGCATTCGCTGTTGTCAACCAGAAAGGTGGGGTCGGCAAGACAACCACCGCGGTCAACTTGGCGGCGTGCTCGGCGCTTGATGGCAAGCGGGTGCTCGTCGTCGACACCGATCCGCAGGGGAACGCAACGAGCGGGCTCGGAGTTGATAGATCGAAGCTCTCTGCGTGCGTTTACGACTTACTCGCCGATGCGTTGGACGGAACGGACGAAGAGCGTCTTCGTCAGGTGACCGTGGAGACCGATATCGACGGTCTTCACCTGATACCGGCCACGATCAACCTCGCGGGGGCCGATCTGACGCTGGCCAGCGCGATTGCGCGCGATACCAAGCTGAAGCGAGCGCTCGAACCAGCGTTCAGACGTTACGACCTAGTGGTGATTGACACTGCGCCGTCGCTCGGTATACTCACAATCAACAGCCTTGCCGCCGCAGACCGGGTCATCATCCCAATCCAGTGCGAATACTACGCTCTCGAGGGGCTATCTCAGCTTCTGCAGGTCGTTCAGCTTGTGCAAGGCCAGATCAACCCGGCTTTGCGCATCGAAGGAGTCGTCCTGACCATGTACGACTCTCGAACCAACCTCTCGGCAGAGGTTGCACGGGAGGTCAGAGGCAGCTTCAGGGGCAAGGTCTTCGACACTGTGATCCCTCGAAACGTTCGCCTCGCAGAGGCGCCCAGCCACGGCGAGCCGGGCGTGATCTATGACAAGTCTTGCATAGGCACCGATGCCTATTGGAAACTCTACGCGGAGGTGTTCAAACGTGCGTAAACGTGGACTAGGCAGGGGCCTTAGCGAGTTGATCTCCGGCGATGCGCTGTCTCAGAGCCGGTCGGTCATTGAAGTAGTGCTCACCGAGATCGAACCCAATCCCTATCAGCCGCGCAAGACGATGAACGACGAGAGCATTGAAGACCTTGCCCGCTCGATAGAGAGGCACGGAGTTGTCCAGCCAATTCTGGTGCGCAGAGTTGGCGATGCATACCAGTTGATCGCTGGCGAACGACGCTGGCGAGCGGCTCGGCGCGCTGGGTTGACCACGATCCCGTGCATTGTGGACGATGTTCCGGACGAGGGCGCGCTTGAACTTGCCCTGATCGAGAACTTGCAGCGCGACGACCTCAGTGGGGTCGAGGCCGCTTTGGGTTACAGGCGGCTGATCGAGGAGTTTGGCCTGACTCAGGAGCAGGTTTCCGAGTATGTTGGGAAGAGCCGGTCGGCCGTTGCCAACACGCTCCGTTTGCTTGACTTGCCCGAGGAAATCCGCTTAAGCGTTCAGGCCGGCGATATTAGTGAAGGACATGGCCGCGCGCTGCTGGGCCTCGCATCCAACCGGGACAAGATGCTCGAATTGTGGTCGAGGGTGGCGGGCGAGGGGCTGACAGTGAGAGACACCGAGCGGCTTGTCCGAGAGGAGTTGGCAGGTCCACCACCGAAGCCTGTTCAGCCGGCCCTCCCATCGGCCGCCCCGATCGATCCCAATTTGGCGGACGTTCAGGCCCGCTTACAGACGGCGTTGGCCACCAAGGTGATCGTTAAACGTCGCGGACGCAAGGGCGGGGTGATTGAAATACGGTTCCACGACCACGAAGATCTGGACCGTCTGGTGGAGACCATGTCGCCAGCGACGAGTTTGCTTGGGTAGCTTGCGACGACTGTGCGCGAGGGTGGGGCGTGTCTATGGCTGCTTCACTGAAAACGTGACGCGTGCTGCGGGAGATGGAGCCCCCGGCAGGCTCACTGTCGCTTCGTACTCCGCAGAGGGTAGGGGAGAGGCCGGGCCGGCTTGGATCCAGGCGCGTCCCCAGCCGTCCGGGGCAGTGATTACGACGTCCTGGTGCGCCTGGGAGATTCGTTCGCCGTCAGCATACCAATCGACCGCGAAAGTCATACCACTCTCCGCGCCTTGGTAACGGAAGACAAGGTTGACACGCCCAGTCTGCGCGAAGACGGCGGAGGCTGGGCCAGGCGAGCCATCGGGCGCGACGGTACCGGTCACTACAGCGGACAGCACGCGCGTCTCCTGTGAGTTGGGGGCCGACGCGTTCAGGATCCCGGCTGCGCCAAGTGCAATGACGAAGGATGCTTGGTCCACCGAGCCTGTGGCGTCACTGATGTCCAACTGATGGATTCCTACAGACATCCCCGCTGCGCTCGGCGCCTTCAGTACAAAGACGCCTTTCGCGCAAGCTGCCGTCTTTTCGGGCCGCCAGCAGTCGCTGGGCACTGGAGCAGCGAGCATTCCGGGCTGCGCCCAGTTGCAGGTCAGCGGTGCGTCGGGGGGCAGGCTGGCGAACTCATAGAAGCACAACAGCTCTCGCGCATCGGCAGGAAGTAGATCCGGCGTGCGCGCGGGGCGTGCAGGGCCGACGCCGACGGCTATCCCCGGCTCCAGAGCTGCCACCTGAGTGCTGGCTGCCCCCAGGTCCCCGCGTGCCGCGTCGATGATGCCGCCGGCTATTCCCATCGAATGGGATCGCGCGAGGGTGAAGGCCCCAACGCCACCGATGCACAGCGCCGCTGCGACGAGAACGCTCCCCACAAGGGCCCCCCGGCGCGCAAGCCTGAAAGCGGCACAGGTCCGCCAGAGTTGCGCGCCGCGGAAAGCAGCACGCACGCTCCGACGTATGGATGGTTGCTGCCGAGATGTTGCTGCGGGCCTATCTGCTCCCAACCGTCACCGCCACCTCATTGCTTGTCACGTTGCCCCCTAAGCTTGCAGTAATGCGGTACTCCCCATGGGACACATCAGTGGTAATCCACCGAAAGCAGATGACCGCGCAAGATTCCGTGTCAGTATTTGATGTCTTTTGTGTGTAAATGGTGTTTGTTATCGGGATGCGCGCTCCACTGTCGGTCGAGGCGGTCACCTTGAGCCCACGCGCGATAGCATCCGCATCGGGAGCACCCCACACTGTCGCGCAAATCAAGAGGGCGTCATTATGCCTTGTCCGCGCCACCTCAAGGCGGCAGGTGCCGCCGCCCTCGCCCCGACGTTTCGTTACATCATAGACTCGGAGCGCAAGCCCAGGGCAGTCGTCTGCTGGCTCGGCTGTTGCGAGTACCTGCAGTGGCGTGCCACGCTCTCCAAAGGGTGAGAATCGCAGTGGCTCCCCAGCGTTTTGGGCATTTGCGCATTGGACGGAGGCCCGACCGTCGCTCAGGACCCAGGCCTGAGGCGCTTCGGGCGTCGCCTGTCTCCGCATGACGGCGGAGCTGGGCGTTGGCTCATGCCATCCCCCGTACGCCCCGTTCACCAAGTAGGTTTTGCCGAACCCCTCCGGCCCCACAGCGGCCACATCGCTCACCGATAATGGCGACGGCGCGCTCGCAAGGAGGGCGGGGGACGTAATGAAGACCCTGCGCAATTCCCTGGACCACGTTGCCGCGCCACCCACCACCGCCGCGCAGTCGCTTGCAGATATGTATATGATTGTCTGCTCATTCTTATACATGAAAGAACTCGTTGCGGCCAATGATGCATGCCCCTGTGGCCCGCTCTTAGCTACGAAGACGAACATTCGACCGCCGGGTGCGTGCGCCAGCAGCGCCGACTTAGGCCCGGCCCACAGGACTTCGCAACCCAGGCGCTCCAGAACGGCACGCGCCGGCACCCATGAGGTTGCACCCTCAACGAATGCCGGCGCGGGCAGGATGGCTTGTATGCCGTTGATGAATAGAGCAACGACCGATAATGACGACATGATGCACCATAGCCGCCGGCCGTCGCGTGCGCGTCTGCGGGGCGCTTAGGGGAGCGGCGGCGTGATCTCAGGAGTGCCCATGTAGGGGCGCAGAGCCTCAGGCACGACGATAGTGCCCTCGGGCGTCTGGTAGTTTTCGAGTATCGCTGCGAACGTCCGCCCCACTGCGAGGCCGGAGCCGTTCATCGTATTGACGAATTGGGGCTTGCCTCCGTTCCCCGGCCTGTAACGAGTGTTGCAGCGACGCGCCTGGAAGTCGGTGTACTGGCTGCATGAGGAGATCTCCAGCCATCGCTGCATGCCCGGCATCCACACCTCTAGATCGAACGTTTGTGCTGATCCGAAGCCCATGTCTCCGGTACACAGGGCGAGCCTGCGGTAGGGGATGTCGAGGGCCTCGAGGATCGCTTCGGCGTTCGAGGTGAGCTTCTGGAGCTCGTTATCTGCGTTCTCGGGGGTGACGAACTTCATCAGCTCCACCTTGTGGAACTGGTGGACGCGCACCATGCCGCGCGACTCGCGCCCGGCGGCCCCGGCCTCACTGCGGAAACAGGGGGTGTAAGCCACGTAGAACTTCGGCAGGTCTTTCTCCTCCAGTATCTCGCCTTGATGCAGGTTGGTCAGCGGGACCTCGGCGGTCGGGACCAGGTAGAAGCCCTCGCGGGTCTTGAACAGGTCAGCTTCGAACTTGGGCAGATTGCCGGTGCCGATCAGCGCGGTCTCGTTGGCAAGAAACGGCGGCAGGACCTCCTGATACCCATGCTTGCGGGTATGCGTATCGAGCATGAAGTTGATCAGCGAACGCTCGAGACGCGCGCCGGCTCCCATCGTCAGCACGAAGCGCGCGCCGGCGATCTTCGTGGCGGCCTCGAAGTTGAGGATGCCCAGAGCCGGGCCGATCTCCCAGTGGGGGAGGGGCGAGAAGTCGAAGGTTTTCGGCTCGGACCACGTCTTGACCACGACGTTGTCCTCTTCGCCGCCGCCGATGGGCACGGCCGGGAGCGGGATGTTCGGGATCTCCAGGCAGCGGGCCTCAAGCTCGGATTCAGTGGCGGCCAACTCCTCCTCCATCGCCGAAATGTGCTCGTTGATGGCGTTGACCCGGCTGCGGAGTTCGTCGGCAGAGCCGCCGGCCTTGATCGTCTGCCCTATCTGCTTCGACAGGTCGTTGCGCTCGGCGCGAAGGTCCTCGACGCCGAGAAGCTCGCGGCGACGTTCCTCCAGGCGCACCACGGCCTCGAAGTCGATGTCCTCGTGTCTGTCAGCCAGCGCCTTGCGGACAAGGTCAGGCTGTTCACGGATGATACGGCGGTCTAGCATGGCGATACACCCTCCCGACTGCGGGTTCCTACGGCAACCTCACCCCCGGCAACGGCAACCTCACCCCCGGCCCCTCTCCACTCGTACTTGTTTAGCGACTGCCTTCTTCGACCATGTGGCGGCGCGATTTATCGCGCCAAATGCAGGCCCAAACTGCTCTCCGCCCATTGCACCGCTGGCACGAGTAAGCATCCTCTTGAAAGCGGAAATGCTGGTAGTTATGCGACGTGATCCGCGCGATGAATCGCGCTCCCACATGGTCTGAGAATGGTCTGAGAGATGTGCCGCTAAACACATGCCTCCACTCGTGGAGAGGGGGAACGGCCCCACCCCGTCTCGCCTGCGGCGAGACACCCCTCCCGTGCCGGGAGGGGGACGGCTAACGGCCAACGACCACGGCCACAGCGCGCGGCTACGAGGCGCTATCCGCTGCTGCGAAGAGCCACCACGATGAACACAATGTACAACGGAAGCCCAAGAAATAGGATGCGCCCGTCGAGGTGGCGCTTCCATTTGAGAACCGTGTACACGGCAGCCGCGGACACGAGGGCGATGATCGCCGAGGTCCAGCTTGCTGTGTCCAAAACCCAGGCGGTGCCGATCAGGCCGACGGCTACCGGGACGCAGCTTTGGAACACCATCGCGCCCGTGATGTTGCCCATCGCCAGCGTGTCTTTGCGATGGCCCACCCAGATCACGCTGTTGAATTTCTCGGGCAATTCGGTGGCGATCGGAGTGACGATCATCGACAGGGCGCGCGCTGAGATGCCGACGTAGCCGCCCAGGTGCTCCAATGCGTTCACGAACACGTGCGCGCCGGCGACGATCGCCGCGAGCGATACCACCACCTGGACGATGATGTGCCACATCCAGGGGTCGCCCTCGCGCCAGTGACAGAAATGCAGTTGGCGGAGTTCCTGCTCCTCTTGTGTTGACTTCTTGCGGAAGTGCAGCCATACATAATAGGCATAGCATCCCAGCAGCCCGACCGCAACCCCGACCTTGGCCCCATGCCACGGCAGGAATGAGGCGAGTATCGCCACCGCATAGACCACGAAGAAATAAGACAGGTCCTGCCCGACGACCTGCGCGTCAACATCCATCCGGTAGCCGCGGCGGCCGCGCAGGGCGTGGTAGACCACGGCCACGGCAGTGATGTTGAACGCGAGGGTGGAGAGCATGAACGGCGCGCCGAGGATCGCCCCGACGCCGATCTCGCGCCCGGCCTCCCCGCCGAGCACCAGGATCGCCACCAGCGGCACGGCGGTCTCAGGGAGAGCCGTGCCCACGGCTGCGAGCACGCTGCCAACCGCGCCGGCGCCGAGGCTCAACCGGCAGCCAAGCCACTCGATGCCGTTGGTGAACAACTCGCAGCCGAGCAAAATGATGACAAGCGCGCCCAGCGCTGCGGCACAGTGAGTGAGAATGTCCAAAATGTGAACCCGTTTGAGCGCTCGCCTTGCGGCCCCGGATTCGAGCGCCCGCGCCTTCGAGTGTTCCCTCTATCCCTTCATAACGGCGACCGGGCGCAGGCGGGCGACCTTGCGCGAAATGCCCGCCTCGTGGCACACCTGCACCACGCGGTCGATGTCTTTGTATGCCTCCGAGGCTTCCTCGGCCAGGGTCCGCTTGCCCGCGGAGCGGACCTCGATGCCCTGATCGTTGAGCTTGCGGATGACGTCGGCGGGCGACTGCAACTTCAGCGCCGCGTGGCGCGAGAGTTGCCGGCCCGCGCCGTGGCAGGTCGATCCCCAGGTCTGCTCCATCGCGGCCTCGGTGCCCACGAGCAGGTAGGAGGCGGTGCCCATGTCGCCCGGCACGACGACCGGCTGGCCGATCACGCGGTATCTCTCGGGAAGCTCCGGCCGGCCGGGACCGAAGGCTCGCGTCGCGCCCTTGCGATGGACGCACAGCTTTCGGGTCTGCCCGTCCACGATGTGATCCTCGAACTTGGCCACATTATGCGCCACATCGTACACAAGGTTCAAGTCTAGCGCGTCCGTCCCCATCTTCAGGACGCGCTCGAAAGCCTCCCGGATCCAGTGCATAATCATCTGCCGGTTTGCCCAGGCGTAGTTCGCGGCGGCGGCCATTCCGCCGAGGTATCGCTGCCCCTCGGGCGAGCGGACCGGCGCGCAGGCGAGTTCGCGGTCGGGCAGGTGGAAGCCGTAGCGCTGCATGGCCGCCTGCATGACGTCCAGGGAATCCTCGCAGACCTGATACCCCAAGCCGCGAGAGCCGCAGTGGACCATGATCGTGATCTGCCCGACTTCGTCGATGCCCATCGCGGCGGCAACGTCGGGGCGGTAGATCTCGTCGACGACCTGGACCTCCAGGAAGTGATTGCCGCTGCCGAGGGTGCCGAGTTGCGGGCGGCCGCGCTTGCGAGCCCGGTCGCTGAGGGTCGAGGGGTCCGCGCCGGGCATACACCCGCGCTCCTCGGTCGCTTCGAGGTCGGCCTCGGTGCCGTAGCCGCGCTTGACGGCCCAGCCCGAACCTTTGGCGAGGACCTCGTCCAGTTCGGCGTCGCTGACCGTGACCAGGCCCGATTCGCCGACGCCGGACGGCACGTCGCGGAATAGCGCGCTCGCGAGCTTGTCGATGTGCGGCTGCAGTTCCGCGCGCGTCAGGTTCGAGCGGATGAGCCGCACGCCGCAGTTGATGTCATACCCGACGCCGCCGGGGGAGATGACCCCGTGCTCGGCGTCCAGGGCGGCGACGCCGCCGATCGGGAAACCGTAGCCGTAGTGGCAATCCGGCATCGCCAGCGCCGGACCGACGATCCCCGGCAGGCAGGCGACGTTCGCCAGTTGCCACAGGGCCGAGTCATCGCGCAGGTCCCGTAGAAGCTCCTCGTCGGCATAGAGAATCCCGTCGGTTTGCATTCCAATGCCGGGGTCCCGCGGCAGACGCCAGCGGTTGTCGTCGATCTTTTCGATGCTTCCGGCCCATCTCTTCTCATGTTTGTCCATCGCTACGCCTCCTTCCCCGGGCGGCCTGCCTCGAAAGTGGAGTGGGCGCGACAATCCTGTCGCGCATGGGGTTTCGCCGAGGCGGGATTTCGCCTGCGGGCAAACGGCGATCCGCGACAGGATTGTCGCGGCCACTGGGGTGAGGCCGTTCCTATCGTATCAGAGCGCCGTCCCACCGCACAAGCCACCGCCTCCAGGCCCGTCATCCCCTGCCCAGACGCTTGGGCCGCTTGTCCGGCTTCTTCCGGGCATTCTCGGCGTCGGCGAGGACGGCTTCGCGGTGCGCCGGCGTGAGTTGAGCCCAGCAGGCTGTGCAGTAGCCGGGTGGCCCGTGCTTGCTCAGCACGCCGCAACGTTTACACTCAGTGTACCCCTGCAGGCGCTTCCACCGATCCAGCCGCAAAGCATCCGCGGCGACCTTCAGGTAGCGCTCCCGCAGCGCAGGGTCCTCGATGGCGGCGCTGACCGCCTCAATCCGGCCTTTCTCGGCGGGCGAAAGCGCGACCAGCGCCAGTTCGCCCTCGGTCGGGGCTCTTTCCGCGACGGACGCCGGGAGGGCGGCCACGGCGCGCTCTTGGCGGATGCCGCCGGTACTCGGGCGAATCTCAGTGATGACAGGCCCGCGCAGGCGTTCATTCAGACGCTCGATGATCTCCCCGCTGCGCAGCTCAAGCTCTTGCGCGACGGACGCAGAGTCGCATTTCACCGTCACGACGCCGCGTTTCGTCTCGATGACCTGCGACCGCCTGGCGAACCATGCACCCACAACCGTCGGCCACAGGAGCGCGACGACCTTCTCCTTGCCGATCCTCAGTATCCGCTCCTCGGAGAGATAGCCGTCGACGGCGCTGCCGACGGGGTTCATCCTGCCGGCGCGGTTCGTGTATCCGGGGCGGCCTGGCTTCTTGAAGCGTGGTGGCATGGGGCCTCAGATTGGTGTATGAGAAGTCGTACGGCCGTCTGTAGGAGCGGCTCCAGACCGCGATTGCCGTTATTGTGCCGCAGGAGGTCCCCCGCAGCGATCAGTTCCGCGTGCCCGGCATACTAACACGGCATGTCGCACTCTGGAGAGTGCTCCTACAGGCTTTGCCGACAGGCTCTGGAGAACCCTCTCGCACATGCTGCATCGAAAATCGCCGTTTGCCTCTCCCCTCCCGGTACGGGAGGGGTGCCCGCGAAGCGGGCGGGGTAGGGCCGTCCGGGCGTCACCGCCGCTGGCTCATTTTCATCGTTTCAGAGTGCCGAAACCCGACATGAGAACTCTCACATACGCTCGACCCTGTTGTCGGCGACGCGGTAACAGGCGCCCTTCGGGATCAATTCACCGAGGACCGGGTCCATCGCCGCCGCAGTGATCGCCATCTGGTCGATCCCCTCGGCGAGGTCGATCACCCGCCGCGCGCGGGCGGCGTCCAGTTCCGAAAGGCAGTCATCGAGAAGCAGGACGGGCGGCTCGTCCCGCTGACTGCGCATGACCTGCGCTTCGGACAGCTTCATGCTCAGGGCGGCGGTGCGATGCTGGCCCTGCGAGCCGAACTGCCGCAGGTTCACGACTCCGTCGAAGATCGAGACGTCGTCCCGGTGGGGGCCGAACAGCGTCGTCCCGCGCTCGACCTCGCGCCGGCGCACCGCCTCGAGGCCTGCGGTGAAAGCGGCGTTCAACTCGGAGACGCCGCCGGGAACGCCGGCGAGGTCGCCTTCGTAGCCGAGCTTCAGGTTCTCCTTCGCGTCCGTCAGCCGGGAGTGCAATTCGCGGGCTTTGGCGTCGAGCTGGGCGACGAACTCGCGGCGATCAAGCGCCACGTTGGCGCCGGTCACGACGAGTTGCGCGGTCCACGCCTCAAGCTGCCCCAGAGGGCTTCTGCCGTCGCGAATCTTGCGCAGCAGTTCGTTCCGCTGGCGAAGGGCTCGCCGGTACCGGGCAAGGTCATCGAGATAGCGGGGCTTGAGCTGCCCGATGGCCGTGTTGAGAAATCGGCGGCGCTCCGGGGGGGAACCCCACACGATCTGCAGGTCGTCGGGGGAGAAGAGCACGACGTTCGCCTGCCCGACGACCTCTCTCGCACTGGCGCGCACGACACCGTTGAGGGCGATCGCTTTCGCGCGCTCGCCTTTGCGGACGCTGGACTCGACCGTCGCGCGAAGCTGCAGTTCGCCGCCGTCGGCGCGCACGAAATCCCCGGCCACCACGGCCTGTGTCTGCCCCCACTTCACCAGGTCTCGGTCGCTGGAGGCCCGGTGCGACTTCGTCGTCGCCAGGAGATGCACGGCCTCGAGAACGCTCGTCTTGCCCGCAGCGTTGGGGCCTAAGAACAGAATGAGCCCGGGCTGTAGATCGAGGTGCAGTTCGTCGTAGCACCTGAAATTCTGCAAGCCCAGGCTCTTGAGATACACGCCGCCCCAAACTCCTCACATGATCTGCATGGGCATGAGAACGTACAGGTAGTCGTCGGACCCGTCCGGGCGCATCATGCCGGGGTTCAGCGGCCCGGTCAGTTCGATGCTGACCCGGTCGGTCTTCACGGAGTCGAGCAGGTCCATCATGTACCGGGCGTTGAAAGCGATCTCCGCGTCCTCGCCCTCCACGGCGACCTCGATCTCCTCATCCACGTTCCCGACCTGCTGCGCCTCGGCGGTGATGCGCAGGAGATTGCCGCTGGTGCGGAAGACCACGCGATTTGCATCGTCGCGGGCCACGATCAGCGCGCGCTTCAGCGCGGCGGTGAGGTCGCTGACCGCGGCCAGCACGCGCTTGTCGCTGCTGGAGGGGATGACTTTCTCGTAGTTGGGGAACTGGCCCTCAATGAGCCGCGAGCCGATCTTCACGTTCTGGACCGCGAATTCGACCTGATTGTCGGCCAGGCGGACCGTGATCGGCTCGGCGGAGCCGGCGTCGATCACCCGCAGGACCTCGTTGAGCGCCTTCGCGCTGATGATCGCGCTGCGCGTCGCCGCAACAGCATCGGACAGGGCGGCTTTGCGAAGCGCCAGACGGTAGGTGTCGGTCGCCACAACCTGAAGCTGCCCCGGCGTCAGGTTGAACAGCGCACCGGTGAGCATCGGGCGCGTCTCATCGCGCGAGGTGGCGAAGGCCGTCTGGTTGAGAATGCTGTGGAACTCGTTTTGCGGAATGCTGAACTCGGTCGGGGAGGCCAGCGACGGCAGCGTCTCGAAGTCGCGCGCCGACATCCCGTGGATCGAGTAGTGCGACTTGGCGCAGGCAATCGAGACGGCGTTGCGCTCGTCCGCTTCGAGGATCACGTCGCCTGCGGGCAGATTGCCAGCGACCTCGCTGAGCACCCGGGCCGACACCGTGACCGCGCCGGCCTCCAGCACGGAGGCCTCGATGAGGCTCTCGATGCTGATGACCTCGAGGTCGGTCGCGACGAGCTGCAGGCCCTCGGGCTTGGCCTCGAGGTAGATGTTGTTCTGAACGGGCTGGGTGCTTCTGCCGGAGACACCGCGCGCAACAGTCTGCACCGCCTCATACAATGCGGCCTGCGGACATGTAACCTTTAGCATGATGGCAGAGCCCTCCCTGGGGATCTGAAGTGAGACGAGCCGAGGAACCCAAACGCCGCCGAGGGCCGGCGCTATGGCCGTCGGCAGGTACGCGGTGGTTCCGCAATGTGCCCCTGATGGAGCATGACAGAATTAGCCTGCGAAGTCAAGCCTCTTGGGCCGCAGAGGACTGCGGTGTATAGGCTCGGTAGGACAAACCGACACACAGTGGTATCGTGTGAAACGCTGAACGCAGAACGCTGAACGCAGAATCAACGGCAAAGACGGCAAAGACGGCAAAGACGGCAAAGACGGCAATGACGGCAATGACGGCAATGACGGCAAAAACGGCAAAAACGGCAAAAACGGCAAAAACGGCAAAAACGGCAAAAACGGCGAAAACGGCGAAAACGGCGAAAACGGCGAAAACGGCGAAAACGGCGAAAACGGCGA
>CAYWBK010000062.1:0-1419 GCA_964455745.1 uncultured Armatimonadia bacterium | reverse complement strand
ACGCACCGGGAAGCGAGGGGATCCGCAGATCACGTTCGCGATGATTACCATTGAGGGGTGCGGGCGCCGTTTTGCCGTCCGCTGTTTTTGCCGTTTTTGCCGTCTTTGCCGTTGATTCTGCGTTCAGCGTTCAAAGTTCAGCGTTTAGAGTTCCGGTTGACGCCCCCAGTGCTTTAGGGTACGATTGCCCGACATAGTGATAGCGAGTTCCCGGAGGCAGGATGTATGGCTGTCGTTCCCGTGCTCAAATTCGGCGGCGTGACCTTGCAGGGCGAGCGCCGCTTTGGCCCCGATGAAGACCGGCTGATGGAGGAGATCGGGCGGTGTGATACGCCGAACGAAGTTTATAGGCTCCTCGCCGAGCGCCGCAACAAGGCGCGCGCCCAGCGACTGCGCGAGGTGGCCGCCAAGTACATCCAGCCGCTCCGCGCGGAGAGCCTGATCCCGGTGGTCGTGGTTTCGGCGTTCGACTGGGCGACCGACAAGCTGGACAATCTTGCCGCCAGCATCGCCCCGAGGCGGCATCGGCGCGAGTATGCGCGCCTTTTGATGTCGGGCGAGATGCGGGCGAATGCCGCGCTGGCGATGACGTTGGAGGAGATGGGCATCCCGGCCCGCTCGATGACGGGACGCGAGGCGGGCATCGTGACCTCGGGCGGGCCTGTCGATGCACGCATCGAGACCGTCAACATCGGCCACGTGGAGGCCTTGATCGCCAAGCAGATCATCCCCGTGGTCGCGGGCTTCCAGGGGTACTACCCCGACCCCGTGGCGGGGCGGGACGAGGTATCGATCCTCGGGCGCGGCGGGTCGAATCTGACCGCCGTCGCTCTGGCCGCAGCGCTCAATCAACCCGATTGCACGATGCTCAGCGACGTCGACGGCGTGTACGACAAGGACCCCAGGAAATTCGCCGACGCCAAGAAGTTCGATGAAGTCACGGCCGAAACGCTTTTCGGCATGCAGCCCTTCCCTCAGGTCATCCAGAAGGAAGCGGTTCAGTACGCCGTGGAGCAGAAGGTCGATATCTGGATCCGCAGCGGCAGCAACCCGGCCCTGCCGGGCACCAGGATACTGTGCCGCTGAACGATCGGGCCTCGCGGGCGGCCCTTTTGTGGGGACATCGGTCGCGCCGGACTCCGGGTCCGGGCGGATCGCGCCGAAACGGATGAAACCCTGAGCGCGCTCAGTTGTTAGAGTGCATTATGAGAGCGGGGCCGTACACGCCGGGCGAGGCGTCGTGCGTCCCGCTTTTTGCGCCCTCAGGCATGGCTGCGACAGTGTATGTGGCGCATGTGATGGGGATGCCCGAAGACCGTTGGAAGCCCGCCGATCCTTAGGGATGTCCGGGTCACTTAGCAGGTCTGGGTGCGACTAGATTCCGTGGTGGTTTTGACGTTTCAGGCTGCTTTGGCCGCT
>CAYWBK010000061.1:0-19997 GCA_964455745.1 uncultured Armatimonadia bacterium | reverse complement strand
GGCAAACGGCGATTCTCGCGCAGTAGGGAACTGCTGCTGTTCTCCCCTCTCCGCTGTGCCGCGCTCTGCGCGGCCCGGAGAGGGGCCTACCCGCCGTAGGCGGGTCAGGGTGAGGTTGCCGTTCGCCTCTCCCCTCCCGGCACGGGAGGGGTGCCCGCGCAGCGGGCGGGGTAGGGCCGTTCGGGCGGATCAACGGCTACCTCACCCCGGCCCTCCCCGCAAATGGGGAGGGGGTCATCGTTTTCATCGTTCCAGAGTGCCGGAAACCGGCATGACGACTGTGGTTAATCGCCATGCGTTTCGCTGTATCACGTACTTTGTGGAACACCGCCTATGCCACTGGCGTAGTGCAATGATAGCCAGTCTCCGCCATCACCCACGGAGCGATGCTCATGACAGGCCGTCAGTGGACATCCATCTTCTCGGCGGTCTTCATGGCAGCCCTCGCCGCCGTGGGCTTCTGCCTTCTGGTCGCCAAGCTCCAGGACATCATCGCGCTGTTCGCGATCGGGTTCGTCATCGCCTACGTGCTCGATCCCCTGCTCATACGTCTCGAGCGTCGCGGCTGGTCACGGGCGCGAGCGGTCTGGACCGTCATGCTGGCGTTCGTGCTCGTTGTCAGCGGCATTGGCGCGATTGTCGTCCCTCAGTTGGTCGGCCAGGTCGAAGATGCAGTGCAGAACTGGGACTACTACTCCGCGCACGCCACTACGCTGTACGAGCAGACCCAGGCTTCGATCACTGACTATGTCCGAGAGCGCTACCCGGACCCTGCGGTCATCGCCCAGCTCAACCAGAAGCTGGGAGAGGTGCGCCAGCAGGCTCTCGGCGGCCTTTCAGCGGTAGTCAAATGGGTTAGCGGGCGTGTCCTCGGAGCCGTCAACGTCGTGGCTCTCAGTCTGTTGGTTTTCGTCATCACCTTCCACTTCATGATGGTCATCGACGCCATCCGCAAGGTCGTCGTCGAGTCCATGCCCGAGAAGCAAGGCGAATCGCTGGAGCACATCAGCGTCCAGATCAACGCCATGCTCGGCCAGTACGTGCGCGGCGAGGCCATCGCGTGCGTGTTGGTCGCCATCGTGGCCACGATGCTGTTGACAATCGTGAAGCTGATCTGGGGGACCAACTACGGCCTGATCGTCGGCGTGGTTACCGGCGTGACCTATGTCATCCCGTATGTCGGACCGGCGGTCAGCGTCACCCTTGCCGGCTTCTTCGGGTACGTCACCGCCACGCACGACCCGCTGGTGGCATGTCTGGTGTCGGCGGGCGCGATGGTCCTCACAAATCAGCTTTTCGACGTGATCCTCACGCCCAAGATCGTCGGGGGGCGCATCGGCCTGCACCCGCTGATGATTATGTTCGCGGTGTTCGCGGGGCTGAAGCTGATGGGCGTGCCCGGCATGGTCATCGCCACGCCGATCGCGGCGAGCATCAAGATCGCGCTGATGCGGTGGCTGCCGATCAAGGGCCTGGAGGAGGGCGAGCCCTTGCCGAAGCACAAGCCGCTGCACATCGATATTGCGAGGTCCATCACCCAGGCGCGAAGCTGGGCCAGGACGATGGGCCATCGGCTGGAACATGCGATCAACGGGGAAGAGGAGTAGTACCCCAAGATCGGGGCGACCGTGACGCGGACTGACCGTGGCCCCGACAATCTTGTCGGGGACTGCCGCGACAGGATTGTCGCGGCCACTGCGGCACTGATGACCGGCTTCGACCGGACGCTGAACCGTCGTATGTCTTCGTGGTCAAACCCCTTTCTGACTTCGCCGGCATTCACCCATTTATTGGAGTGTTCTTCATGCGTTTGAACCGCGATGAGTACCGCAGCAAAGTGCTCGGCTGCTGGCTGGGCAAGAATATCGGGGGCACGCTTGGCGCGCCTTTCGAGTGGCACCGGCAGATCAACGATGTATCGTTCTACACACAAGACCTCGGCGGCGAGCCGCTGCCGAATGACGATCTCGACATCCAGTTATTGTGGCTGGTCGCGCTCGAGGAGAAGGGCATCGACCTCAACGCTCACATTCTCTCCGAATACTGGTGTCTGTATGTCACCCCGCACTGGTGCGAGTACGGCACGGGCAAGATCAACATGCGCGCGGGGCTGCAACCGCCCCTGTCCGGCTCGCTGCACAACGACTACAAGGATAGCTGCGGGGCGTTCATCCGCTCGGAGATCTGGGCGTGCGTCTGCCCCGGCAGGCCGGACCTCGCCGCCCGGTACGCCTACGAGGACGCGATCCTCGACCACGGTAACGGCGAGGGCACTTATGCGGAGGTCTTCGTCGCCGCTCTGGAGGCGGCCGCCTTTGTCGTGAGCGATCTGCGCCAGCTCATCGACATCGGGCTGTCGTACATCCCCGCCGACTGTGGCGTTGCGGGGGCGGTGAAGACGGCCATTACCAGTTTCGAGGCGGACATGACGTGGCTGGAAGCGCGCGACGAAGTGCTGCGCCACCATCGCGGCGGCACCTTCTGGAACCTGGCTTACCTCACCAGCCCCGCGGATCACGACAAAGGCCTCGCGGAGGGCAAGCTTGGATACGACGTGCCCTCGAACATCGGCATGGTCGTCATCGGCCTGCTGTACGGGGCAGGCGACTTCGACCGGACGATGTGCGCGACCGTCAACTGCGGCGAGGATACCGATTGCACCGGGGCGACCGTAGGCTCCATCTTCGGGATCATCGGCGGCGCGGCGGCAATCCCCGAGCGGTGGATCGAGCCGATCGGCCGTGGCATCAAGACTGCGTGTCTGAACCTGGGCGAGCTGGGTTTCTTCGGCAACCAGCTTCCCCAGGATGTCGACAACATGACGGACCGGACCGTGAGGATCGCCCGCCAGGTGCTGTCGCGATACGGCGGCCCCGATGTCGAGAGCGACGAGGCGAGCGACCTCTCCGATGTCAGCGTCGAGGCGCTGAAGGCCGCCGATAGCGGCGCGTCGCTGTACACGGCGCTGAACGGACCGCGATACGACTTTCCGTTCTTCACCGTCGCCGTCGACTATGGCGAGACCCCGGCGATCCGCGACGGCGAGCCGAAGGCCGTGCGGCTGACGATCCACAACACATACAAGATCCAGGCGAACCTCTCCGTGCACTTCTACCTGCCCGAGGGCTGGACGATCACCCCGTCCGCCGACGCCTTCGCGCTGAGCTTCCCTGCGCTGTTGGTGCGCGGGCCGGTGAACCTCGATTTTGAGGTGACGTGCCCGCAGGTGACGCGGTCGCTGCACCGCGCCGTGGCGGAAATCAGCATCGAGGGCCGCCCAACGGTCATGCTCGTGCCGCTGACGTTCCTAAACGGGAACTTTGGTGAGGGGGAGTAGAGGCGCAGTACCGCTAACCTAGGCGCGGGGTGCCCGCCAAAGGCGGGTGGGGACTCCGCGCCGTCCGGGCCGCCGCCCGCCCTGGGGTCCCCGTTTTCGATCCCGCGGGGCGGGATCGAAAACATCCCAGGGCTTTGCGATGTGCACAAAGCCGGTGACAGACACATCCGCTCCATCGACATATAGGAGGAACCATGCACAAACTCGATCTTTGCGGCCAGTGGCAGGTCCACAAGGCCGATTGCGACCAGACATTCCCGGCGCTCGTGCCGGGGTGCATCCATACCGATCTTCTCTCCGCGGGGAAGATTGAAGACCCCTTCTACCGCGACAACGAGGACCGGCTGCAGTGGATCGGCGAGGCCGACTGGGTCTACTCGCGCACCTTCGACGTGCCTGCGGAGGTCCTCGCGAGCGACCGCGTCCTGCTGCATTGCGACGGTCTCGATACCCTCGCGACCGTCACCATCAACGGCAAGACCGTCGGCGCCACCGACAACATGTTCCGCGTGTGGGAGTTCGACGCCAAGGACGCGCTGGTAGTCGGCGAGAACACGATTGAGGTGCGCTTCGCCTCGCCGATCCCGGTCATCCAGGCGCGCCAGGCCGAGCGCAAGCTGCCGGGCTGGGGCGGGCCGAAGGAGATCCCGGGGCGGGCGTGGGTCCGCAAGGAGCCTTGCAGCCTTGGCTGGGATTGGGGCCCGACGCTCGCGACCTGCGGCATCTGGCGGCCTATCAGCCTCGTCGTTCTCGACGAAGCGCGGCTCACCGACGTGGCGATCCGCCAGGAGCACGGCGCGGACGGATCGGTGACGCTCAGCGTGGCCCTCGGCGCGGAGGCAATTGGCGGCGCAAGCCCGGTGGCCCAAGTCACCGTGTCGTTCGACGGGGGCGTCGTTGCCGAGGCCACTGCGGCGCTCGAGTCCGGCTCCGCCGGCATCGCCCTCCCGATCCCCGACCCGCAGCTTTGGTGGCCGGTGAATATGGGCGCGCAACCGCTGTATGAGGTGCGCGTGGAGCTTCGCGATCAGGCGGGCAAGCTCTTCGACACTTGGGCGAGGCGCGTCGGCTTGCGCACCCTGCGCCTGGACCGCCACCCCGACCAGTGGGGCGAGTCGTTCCAGTTCGTCGTGAACGGCGTCCCGTTCTTCGCCAAGGGCGCGAACTGGATTCCGGCGGACTCGTTCGTGACCCGACTGACCGACGCGAACTACCGCGACCTGCTCGAAAGCACCGCCGGCGCGAACATGAACATGCTGCGCGTCTGGGGCGGCGGCATCTACGAGCAAGACATCTTCTACGATCTCTGCGACGAGCTGGGCATCACGATCTGGCAGGACTTCATGTTCGCCTGCTCGACCTACCCGACGTTCGACGACGCCTTCATGGCCACGGTCAAAGCTGAAGCCGAGGACAATGTCCGCCGCCTGCGCCACCACGCCTGCATCGCCTTCTGGAACGGGAACAACGAGCTGGAACAGGGCCTCGTCGGCGACGAATGGAACGACTGGCAGATGAGCTGGGAGGACTACGGGAAGCTGTTTGACAAGCTTATCCCCGAGGTTATCCAGGCGCTCGACCCCGACCGCGACTACTGGCCATCAAGCCCGCACACCCCCTGCGGCGACCGGCGGGATTTCAACAACCCGGATTGCGGCGACGCGCACCTGTGGGATGTATGGCACGGGCGCAAGCCGTTCGAGTGGTACCGCACCTGCACGCACCGCTTCAACAGCGAGTTCGGCTTCCAGTCCTTCCCCGAGCCGCAGACCGTGCGCGGCTACACCGCCCCGCAGGACCGCAACGTGACGACCTACGTCATGGAGCACCACCAGCGCAGCGGCATCGGCAACGCGGTCATCATGCAGTACATGCTCGATTGGTTCCGCCTCCCGACCGAGTTCGACATGACGCTGTGGCTCAGCCAAATCCTGCAGGGCATGGCGATGAAGTACGCCTGCGAGCACTGGCGGCGGGCGATGCCGCGCGGCATGGGCACCCTGTACTGGCAGCTCAACGACTGCTGGCCGGTGGCAAGCTGGGCGTCCATCGATTACCACGGCCGCTGGAAGGCCCTGCACTTCATGGCCCGCAAGTTCAACAATCCGCTGCTGGTGTCGGGGGTTGAGGACTGGGAGACCGGCAGCGTCGAGTTGCACGTCACCAGCGATCTTCTGCAGTCGTGTGGCGGCGAGGTGAACTGGTGGCTCGTCAAGCCCGACGGTACCGAGGTCGCCGACGGCACGGTCGCCGTGACCGCCCCGGCAGGGGCGAACACGCTCGTCGAAACGCTGCAGCTTGGCGAGCGCCTCAAAGCGCACGGGAACCGAGACCTGATCCTGGGGATGGAACTGGCCGTGGACGGGAAGGCCGTGTCCTCGAACCTCGTGACCTTCGCCCGCCCGAAGCATTTGGAGCTTCTCGACCCGGAATTCGCGCTGAGCATCGTCGAGGGCGATGGCGGCGACTTTGCGGTCACGGTCTCGGCGGCGAAGCCGGCGCTGTGGGCATGGCTGGAGGTGCCGGGCACGGAGGTGCGCTTCTCCGACAACTTCGTGCACCTGTTCCCCGGCAAGCCGATGACGATCACGATCAAGCCGCTGGAGCCGCTGACGCGGGAGGAACTGGTGGCGAAGGTGCGGGTGAGGAGTCTGGTCGATACTTACGGAGGATGTGGATAGCCGGGGCGGGGGGCAACGGCGAGGAGGACCACAGAGACACAGAGGGCACAGAGAACGGCAAATGGGCTTCAATGAGTCGTCTGCCGTGCCGTTCTCCGTGTTCTCTGTGCCTCTGTGGTTTTATATAGCCGTCCGCCGTTACCCCTCCACCCGATATTTCCTCACCACTTCCGAAGCCTTCCCGTTCTTCGTCGCTTTCACAATCACCGCCGTCTTTTCCGTCGAGACGCCCGCCGTCGCCGTGAAGTGCCCGTCCTCGCTCTTCACCGCTCGTCCGTCGATCGTGACCGTCGCCCCCGGCTCCGTCCAGCCCTCCACCGTGATGTCTCCCGGCTTCACCGGCTTGTCGGCGGTCTGGCTGACCTTCGTGAGAAGCGCTGGGCCGAGGCGCAGGTTCACGATCTCGGTCGCAATCTGCTCGCGAGTCGCCTCCAGTTCGTCGAACGACAGCGTGTAGTCGGTGAGCGTGCGGATGACGGAGTGCCCCAGTTCCTTCGGGCGCGATTTGGCGTCGAAGCCTTGCACGCCGAGCTTCTTCGCGGCATCGCGGTAGGCGTCTTCCAGCATGAACAGGTACTCGCAGTCTTCGAGGCCCTCGCGCTGGGCTTCGTAGCGCAACGAGGAGTTCGGGCCGTTCTTGCCGGGCCAGATGATCCGCGAATCGCCGGGGGCGAGGGACTCCACGTCGATGTCCCACCACTCCAGCGCCCAGTGCAGGTACCCCGAGGTGTCCCACAGGTAGTTCATCCAGTGGATCGTGCGCGCCTTGATGGTCTGGGTGTCGATGAGCCGCTGCGGGTATTTGCCCTGCGGGCACCAGGCGATGTAGAACCAAAGCTCCGCGTCGCCGGCTTTCTGGAACTTGCGGTAGCCGTCGTACCACTGGTCGAAGTATTCAAGCTCGGGTACCCAGACCTCCAGCGAACCCTTCAAGTCGGGCACGTGGATGGCGTCGATGCGCCGCAGCTTCGGCGCGGCCTGGTGGATGCGCGCCGTTTGCTCGCGATAGGACTTCACGTTTTCCGGGATGGGCTCGTCGCCGATATGCTGCATTGTGCGCGCCAGCCACCCCTTTTTCTCCAGGTGCGCCTGCAGCGCCGTCGCGAACTGCTCGGGCGTCACCTCGGTTGCCTCGCCGGTCGCCCGCACCGTCGCGGCGCGCGGCCAAAGGCCGAACGTCGGGCAAGCCCACTCGCCGGTGGTGCGCCCGCCGAGATGCCCGATGCACAGGCGCTCCCCGAGGCCCTCGTCGATGAAGAACTGTGCGGTGCGGTCGAACAGCGTCCAGTCGAAAGTGACGGACTTGTCCGCCTCGACATAGATGCTGCACAGGTCCGGCGGGAGCACGATGACATTCTGGTGATGCTCGCGCATCATTTTGGTGTAGATGCGCATGACTTTGAAGAACTCGTTCGACCAAAGCGTCACCTTGTGCTTTTTCGCGAGAGCGTTCCAGTCGAGCCAGTTGACGCAGAACAGGCGCGTCTTGTCGGGGAATTGGACCGGCAGCACCTGCAGCCGGATGTCGAACGGCTGCTCGCCGAGCGCCGTCTGGACGAAAACGCGCCCCTCGTACCTGCCGGGCTTCGTGCCCTTCGGGGCATTCACGATCAGGAAAATGGGCTGCGTCTCGTTCGCTTTGACTTCGCGCGAAACGTCATCGGAAAGCTCGTCGGGGAAGTCGCCGGGAGCCTTGCGGACAAGCCCTTCCGGGGGGAAATCGGTGCTGTTCTTGCTCAGATGAACGTAGCTGACGAAGTTGTACGTGAGGTTGTCGGCGGCGATCGGCTGCGAGCCGTCGGCGGAGATAAGCGGCTCGAAGCGCACGCCGGAGATCGTCAGGTCGCGCGTCGGGCGGATGGCGACTTGCGCGGAGCGCCGCTGGTTGGTCATGCTGACGAGCGTCAGCTCGCGGCCGGCCCCCGTCGGCGGCTCGGTATCGCGGAAAAGTTGCGAGACCGGGGTCGCAGCCCAGGCCGCCCAGGGCGTCGTGGATTCCAGGGCGATGTCGACTTGCACAGGACCACCTCCGGTGAGGATGTAAACCGGGCGGCTCGCGGGCATTTCGTCATGCGAAGCCTGCAGAAGATACACACTCTCGGCAGGCCCGCTCAACTCGGGGATGCGATACTGCCCGTCTGCGCCGGTCGAGGCGTTCGCGACAGGGCGACCGGCCCGCCGCGCCTGGATCGTGGCTCCGGCGAGCGGAGCGCCGTCGGCGGTCACCGTGCCGGAGACTCCGGCCGCGCCCTTGCCCGGCTCGGGGCAAGTGACCTGGGCGGTTGCGGGCTCACTGACATTGCCGTCGAGATCGGTCGCGGTGAGCGTCAGCGTGGTGGCCGCCTGCGGGAGGTTCTTGAGGATGACGAACCGCGCATCGGCGGGAAGCTGCTTGACCACCGTCGCCCCGGCGCGGATAGTGAAGCTGGCGATGTCATCATCCGCCGGGTCGGTCGTCCACGAGAGCATGGCGGCCGGGGCGAATTTCGCGCCGGTGGCGAGGGGATAGGCGGCCAGCGCCGGCGTCCGCGGGGCGCGGCGATTGCGGGGGATACAGGATTGAGAGACCACCGTACTGAGTGCGAGGTTCTCGATGTTCACAGCAACCACGGCGACGTAATACGTCTTGCCGTTCGTGAGGCCGGTAATGCTGGCCGACTTCGCGTCCGCATCCACCAGGGTTGCAGGCTTGAGCAGCTTCACCGAGGTGAAGGGCTTGTCGGAGTAGTATACGCGGTAGTCGGTGACATCGCCCTCGGGCGTGTGGCCCGACCAGTCGAGCTTCAACTCGCCGGTGCCGTCCGCAGGGGACTCCACGGTGAACTTCACCAGCGCGGGCGCGGTGGTGGAGGCCGGGACATGGGTCAGCGACACGTCATCGAACCAGACGCTGCCGCTGTTCGCCGAGTTGGTCAGCAAGTCGAGATGCACCGACCGGGCATCCGCCGGGGCCTCGACGTCGCCCTCGACGAGCTTCCAGTCGCTATCCCTGGACACCGCGGGCGTGGGCGTGCCGGCGAGCCACTTGCCGTCCTTGCTCATCCACTCGGCGAGGACTGTGGCATTCGCCTCGCCAAGCCCCCGGGTCTTGATCCACCCGCTCAGATGGTACTTGCCGGGGCGGATGCGGAAAACCTGCATCGTGAGCCCTCGGTTGCCCTTGCCGTCCAGGCGCAGGCTGGATTTGCCGGAATGCGCGACGGCGTCGTCGATGACGGCGGCGCTCATCCCGGCGCCCTTGGGTAGTTCGTACCAGTCGTTGCCTGTGATCCACCCGGAGAGGCCGTTCTCGAAGCCGGGGTTCTGGATCAGGTTGCGCCCCTCGGCCCCGGCGTGGGTGGCGATGGCGGTTAAGATGCAGATGATGGCGGCGGCGGTGAATCGCATGGCTGTTTCTCGTCCTCTCGGCGTTTCTCGTCGGCCTCCTCGAGGCGCCGGATCAACCACTCCACGTTCTCGCGGCGCTCGAGGGCTCGGGTGAAGATGTCGTAGTGCTTGATGCTCAGGATGGACCGCACAATTGGCTCAAAGAAGATGAGGCCCTGGCTGGCAAGGAAGTTGAGGGGTTTGATCGACTCCAGCACGAAGATGGCGGGCATGGCCATGCGCCGCCGCACGATCTCGTCGCCAAGGCGGGCGAGGACCTCCCGCTCCTCGGCCAGCTCCTCCTCCGGCGTGAGGTCAGCCATTCGCGCCGTCCTCGCTTGACTGGCGCTTGCGGGCATCCCGGAGGTTTTCAAGGCGCCGGGCCAGGATTGCCGCAACTTGGTCGGCGTTCTCCGGGACGCGCAACCAGGGGTTCCGGCGGACGGTGGCGCGGTCGATTTCGAGGGTGTTGCACAGGATGATGACCCCGTCGCCGACGGCATAGAACTTGAAATCGTCCCACTTGATCCTGCGCGTTTGGAACGGGGCGCGGATGGTGATGCCCTCGGGGTCGATGCGATAGCTGGTGGGGAAGAGGTAGTCGGAAACCGCTCCGGTTAGCACGACCAGCGCGATGACGGCATAGACGGCGTGGTGGAAGGTGACGTAGCTATACAGCGACACCGCGAGGATGAACAGGATGAGCGCCCCGCTGGGCATGGGCCGAAGCGCCAGCGGCCAGGCCGACCACGAGAGAGTATCGTCGGGCGGGGGAAGGGAAGGCTGGTTGTCGGGTTTGGGCTTCTTGGGCATGATGGGTTGGGTGGAACGCTTGCTGAAGGCCCGTCTCACCTTCGGCATGTGGACGCGCGGTTCACCGCGCATTCCGCGCCATGAATGTCGCGGCCACATGATCTGCGGAATGGGCTGCCCGAGGTCTCCTACCCTCAGGGATTGCCTCTCCCCTCCCGGAACGGGAGGGGTGCCCCGCGCAGCGGGGCGGGGTAGGGCCGTTGGGTGCCGGGACCCGGCTGACTGGCTACCTCCCAAACACCTCCCGCACCGCCTCCAGATACCGCGTCCCCGTCACTGTGTCCGGGAGCAGGTAGCTGCCCTCGGTCCATTCGTTCCAGGCGTTCAGGGTCACGATCTTCTGCTTCACATCGTCCCTCTCGACGAACGCCTTTGCGCGCCGCAGGGCCTCCTTGAAGGCCGTCGGGGTGTTGCCGGCGAGGCATGCGGTCCACGGGTAGCCGCGCGGCTCGTAGCGGTCGCTTTGGATCGTGCGCGGGCTGGGGTCCCAGCCCATCGTCACGTTCGGGTGATAGGGCACCGGATACCGGCCGAGGTTCTCCTCCCACACCTCGTAGTTGCGCCGGGCCGCCTCGGCGTAGCTGCCCTGCGGGAAACCCGCGGCATCCGGATTGCAGTGATGGACCCACACATACGAGCCGACGCTTGAAAGCCCCAGGGCCTCGACGACCTGCACCGGATCGGTCAGCTTCACCTCGCTGGGCAGCACGTTGAGGCCGAAGACGCAGGCGTTGAGATGCAGGCCGGGGAAACCGGCGGCGCGCGCCTTCTCGCGGAACGAGTCGAGCGCCTCGCGGGCCTGCTCCAGGCCGCCGAGGCCCGAGATGAACGTGCCCAGCTCGTAGATGCAGAAGTACGGCTCGCCGTCGATGGCCCAGTAGTTCGGGCGCGGGAAGTAGCGGTCAATGATGTAGTCGGTCATCCGCTCGAAGGCCTGGCGCGACATCCGGCCGTAGGCCAGCGTGTCCGGGCGGTTGGTGAACGAGGCCGGGTGGATGTTCTGCCAATCGTGGTTCGCCCACATGAGCGCGAACTTCATCAGATGGCTGTTCCCGGCGCGCAGGAAGCCTTGCTCGAGCGCATCCTGTAGGAACGGCCCATCTTCATAATAGTACCAGTCATACAAGAAGCAGTCGACGCCGCTGACACTCGCCAGCGATACCTCGCGCGAGGCCCACGCCGGGTCGGATTCGTCGAAGTACCCCCAGGCGGGGACGATCGGCTGGCGATGGCCGGGGAACCGGGCGCGAGCGCGCTTGACCAACTCCCACTCGGTCCACCCCGCGCCATGCCAGGCGTCATTGCGCCGATCCGAGTGATAGTGCGGGAAGTAGTAGGCTGCGACCTGGATGTCCCTCGGCATGGGCAAGCTCCCTGAAATGTAGCGTGTCGGCGGGGCGGTTGTCGTCCGCCCCTCGTGGCGGCGTCAGGCTGGAGCGCGGATGTGTGACAAGGATATTCGTCGCGGCGACACCACGGTCCTTTGCGCGAGGAGGGATGCCTTTTCCGTGTCCCATCCCTACGAGGGAGGGGACAGCCGCGCAGTAGCCGCCGCAGGCGGCTCGGCGCGGCAGGGGTAGGAGGCCGTTCGTCGGCAGGTTCGTTGACTCGCGCCTCGACACCGTGCATAATAACGCGCGGGCCGGGAGCGATGGACGAACTCTCGGGATGGTTGTTTGTCCATATCTGTAGAGTTGAGTATCCAAGAGCGTGGTGTACACATGTTGATCGAATTACGGCAAGCCGCGGAAGCAGATGCGGCGAGGCTTTCGGAAATAAGGGATCGTCTTTGACCTGGCTTCACGGACAGCGCACCTTGAGCAGCTTGTAGGCCAGACTGAGGCTCCCGGCTTTTGGGATGACCCGGACGCCGCTCAGAAGCACATGCAGCGCGTCAGCCAGGCCCGCGAGGCCGTCGAGCCGTGGGAGAAGCTTGATGCGAGCCTCGAAGACCTCCTGACCCTCGTCCAGCTCGCCGAGGAGGAGGGGGACGAATCTCTCGCCCCGGAGATCGAGCGCGAACTCACGGCCTTCACGCGCCGGCTCGATGAACTGGAGCTTCAGACCGTGCTGTCGGGGCGGTACGATGCCAACGGGGCCATCCTGGCGATCACCGCCGGCGCAGGCGGGACCGAAAGTTGCGACTGGGCTGAGATGCTGCTGCGGATGTACCGTTTCTGGGCGGAGGGAAGGGGCTACTCGTTCGACGTGGTGTCGTATGTCGAAGGGGAATCGGCGGGACTGCGGAATGTCACCGCGCGAGTCCAGGGGACCTTCGCTTACGGGTATTTGAAGGCCGAGTCGGGCGTGCACCGGCTCGTGCGCCTGTCGCCGTTTGATGCCTCGAAGCGCCGGCATACGAGTTTCGCGTCCGTGGACGTCATCCCGGAGATCGAGGAGGATGTCGCGGTCGACATCAACCCCGAGGACCTGCGGGTCGACACGTATCGGTCCAGCGGCGCGGGCGGGCAGCACGTGAACAAGACCGACTCGGCGGTGCGGATCACGCACTTGCCGACCGGGATCGCGGTGCAGTGCCAGAACGAGCGCTCTCAGCATGCCAACCGTCGCACGGCGATGAACATCCTGCGCGCCCGGCTGCACGAGCTTCAGGTCAAGGAGCAGGATCGCGAAATCAGCGGATTGCGGGGCGAAAAGGGCGACATCGCCTTCGCCAACCAGATCCGCTCGTATGTCATGCAGCCCTATACGATGGTCAAAGACCACCGTACCGATGTCGAGACTGCCGACGTTGCCGGCGTGCTGAACGGCGACATCGATATCTTCATTCGCACCTATCTACAGTCGCAAGCCGGAAAAGTGGGTGAGAGGGCATGAAGGTACAACACCTGTTCGTCGTGGTTCTTTGCGCCTCGGTCCTGGTCCCTGTCGCACTGACGCACGCCTATGCCGCCGGACAGACCACCGCCGATCTGTCCGCAGATCGAGCCGATCTCGCGGAGACCACCTTCGGCGACTTGGTGGCCGACGCCCTGTGCGACAAGGCAGGGGTGACGATCGGATTTGTGGGGGCGGTCAGCTTCAAGCACGGGACGATCTCCGCCGGGCCGGTGACCGAGGAGAATGTGGCAAGCCTGCTGCAGACCCCGGACGAGACCTGGGCCGTCAGCGAACTGACCGGCGAGCAGGTCAAGCAGGCCTTCGAGCGCAGTGTCGGCCGCGCGCCGCTGCCGAACGGGGCCTTCTTGCAGGTGTCCGGCGTTTCGGTGACCTACAGCCCCAACCCCGGGCCGCACGGGCGCGTGAAGACCATTCTCGTCGGCACGACGCCCTTGAACGAGACGCAGAAGTATGAGGTCGCGATGCCCGTATCGCTCGCCAAGGGTGGCAGCGGCTACTTCCAGATCTTCGACGAGGGAGCGATCAAGGTGCGCGGCGCTGAGGCGATCTCGAAAGTTGTCGCCGACTATGTCAGCGCGCGCGGAACGGTGAGCTATACGGGGCAGGGACGGATACGCCAGCAGTAGCCGATTGGCCCTACGGCCTTCTGCGGCCCGGCCACTGCACGTTGTGCATACTAGGGCCCGTCCGCAAGCGAAATGGGGGTACCCGCTTCATGCGCGTCCTAATCATTGATGATGATGAGGCGGTCAGCGCCACCATGCAGGCCGTCCTGTCATGCCACGATCACGAGGCTGTCGTGGCGCGTTGCCGGCGCGAGGTCACGCGGGAGTTGGAGGCCGGCGGCTACGACATCGTTCTCGTGGACTGGACCTTGCCCGATATGTCCGGCCGCGAGGCGATTGAGACGGTCCGGGAGCTTTGTCTGCAAGCCAAGATCTGCATCGTGACCGGCATGGACATCGATGACATCGAGGCGGAGATCGGCGCCGCCGTCGACGGCCTGTTGCAGAAACCCTTCGACATCCAGATGTTCATGTCCGTCATCGACGGCCTGCGGTAACTGGACGCTGACAGCCGTCAATCCCTCCCCGATCGAGAGGATCCTCATGAAGCGGTGTCTCCTGCTTGCGTTGGTCCTTCCTGCTTTGCTTTGTATTGCGTGGACTACGCTCACCTGCTCCACCGCGGCCGCCGCAACCGCCTCGGTGAGAGTCCACAGCACCCCGTCGGGCGCCAAGGTGTTCGTCAACGGTTACCTCAAGGGACGCACCCCATGCACCGCGCGGGTCTCCAGCGCAACCGCGCACCGCAAACCGTACAAGATCACGGTCATCCTGCCCGGCTACGAGAAATGGGTGGGCACCGTCACGCTGAAAGCCAGTGACGCCAAGACCCTCGAGGCGACGCTCACGCGGGCGGCGGAGGAGACCGGCGAGAGCCTCAAAGGCCGGATCGTGTGCATCGACCCCGGCCACCCGTCGGAGGCCAGCGAAGGGACTACCGGCCCGAACGGCACGACCGAGGTCCACATCAATTGGGTCGTCGCCGCAAAGCTCAAGGCGCTGCTCATCGCGGACGGAGCCAAGGTCGTCCTGACCAAGACGTCGGAGAGTCAGAGTGTCACCAATAAGCAGCGCGCGCTGATCGCAAATCACGCAGGCGCCTCGCTGATGCTGCGCCTGCACTGTGATTCCGGTCCGATCGACGGGGCCGCGACATACTACCCCGACAAGCAAGGCCACAAGGACGGAGTGACAGGGCCCAGCGAGAGCATCATTGCGAAATGCCGGGCCGCCGCGAAAGCATTCCACCCCGCCTTCGCCGCCGCCCTCCAGGGCAGCATCACCGACCGCGGCATCCACGGCGACTCGGCAACCCTCGTCGGCGGCAAGCAGGGAGCCCTCACCGGCTCGATCTACTCGAAGGTGCCGGTGCTCACGATTGAGATGTGCGTCCTGTCGAACGCGCACGACGAGGCCTTTATCCGCCGGCAAGCCGGGCAGACGCAGATGGCCAAGGCGCTCCGAGCCGGGGTTCTGGCGGTGCTGGGGCGATAGTGTCCTTCCGGTGTTCTCTCCTATCTCCTCCGAGCATGTGGAGGCGCGGTGATGCTGTTTGCCAATCTGAACCGGTAATCACGCCGCCCCACAGATTAAGGTGGCCGCGCGATTTATCGCGCCCGATTCGGTCGCTGTGTTCGGGATCAGTGGGGAATACGAACGGCATAAGCGCGATAAATCGCGCGGCCACCTTGATTCTGGGAAATCGGTATCGGCCGCGTCCCATTGCCAATTCGGATTGGCAAAGAGTATCACCGCGCTTCCACACAGTCCGGAAAAAAGGGGCGCCAAACACACAAGCGGAGAGGGTATCTCCCTCGCCAACTCTCCTTCCCATAGCTCCAAATCGCCGGTTCTCGCAGCACGCAGGTCTCCGAAGTCCCGGAAACGAATCAGCCCTCGGCCGCGCTGTCGTTTGAGCCGGTTCGCAACCCTACACTCCTCCCCTATGAGGTGTCTCCCAGATGCGAACAGCAATCCTGAGCCTTGTGCTTTGCGCCATCGCAACGCCTTCCGTGTTCGCGGCAGAGGTCGCAATACCCATACAAGGGTTCGAGGACGGAGGCGTTTGGGCGGCAGCGGGCGGCGACATCGGCGGCACCGCCGAAGCGCGGATCGTCGACACCGTGGCCCACGAGGGCAAGCACTCGCTGGCCCTCACCTACGACTTCACCGGCACGAAGGAGATCGGGTACGTCTATGCCCGAGCGTTGCCGAACGTGGTGCTTCCCGGCACCCCGCGGTCGGTGAGCCTGTGGATCAAGGGCGACGGTTCCGGTCGCAGCCTCGATGCCCGCTACGTGGACGCGAAGGGGGAGACCTTCCAGATTCACCTCGGATCGCTCGACTTCACCGATTGGAAGCAGTTCACATTCAGTGTGACAGGCGAGAATGCGTTCTCTTGGGGGACGGACAAGACGGGCAAGCCGAAGCTGCCGATCACGCTGGCGTCGATCAACGTAGACAAGACCCACGGCAGGCCGCCGCTGAAGAGCACGATCTACATCGACGACGTGCAGGTGCTGACAGATGTGCCGGAGGCGGACATGGTTCAGGTCCGTCTGGGGCAGTCATATCCCGAGTCGCTCGTCCCCGGCGCGACTGCCCAAGTGAAGCTGGAGATACTGGATTACCTTGGTGAGCCGGGCAAAGCCGATCTGCGCTGGCGTGTTCGCGACTACGCGGGCCGGCCCGCGGGCGGCGACAAGCAGGAGATCAGCCTCGGCCAGGCCCGGTCGCGGACGCTGCTGCTTCCCGTCAAGCTTCCGCGTGGGGGGTGGTACAGCGTGGAAGCGACACTCACCTGGCGAGATCACGTGCAACAGGCCTCGACGCAGCTTTGCCGCCTGACGCCGTCGCCGCTGGCGGCTGCGAACCCAGCCTCGCCGATCGGCATCAACGGGCACCTCCCCAGCGAGGCCGAGATGCGCATGATGCAGCGGGCGGGGATCAAGTGGGCGCGCGTCGACTGGCTGTGGGGCATCGCGCAACCCAAGCCTGGCGACTTCAACTGGACCGTCTTCGACGAGAGGGTTGCGGCGGCGAAACGCTACGGCATCGAGCTTCTGCCGGTGCTGTGCTACGGGGTCGGCTGGGCGACGACCAAGCCGGCGGACGCGAAGGGGGACGTTCAGAACTACATGCCGCAGCTCGATCCGTGGCTGGCATATATCCGGGCGGTCGTGGCCCGGTACAAGGGCCAGATTCATGTGTGGGAAGTGTGGAATGAGCCGAACATCGGCTTCTGGGTGAGCAGCAAAGAGGATTATGTGAAGTTGCTCAAGGAGACGTACAAGGCGATCAAATCGGTCGATCCGACGGCGCGCGTCACAATGGGCGGCCTGGCGGGCTCGCCGACCGATTACCTGGAGATGCTGTATAAGGCCGGCTGCAAGGATTACACCGACATCATCAACATCCACCCGTACCAGTACCCGACCATTCCCGAGCACGGGATGGCCGAGCAGATCGCCGGCATCCGCGCGGTGATGCGCAAGTATGGCGACGAGGCCAAGGAGATCTGGGCCACGGAGGTCGGCTATCCGAACCACCAGGGACCGGGCGGCGTCGATGTGCGCTTGCAGGCCGATTATATCGCGCGCACATACATCACCCTGCTCGCGAGTGGCGTCACCCGCGTATTCTGGTATGACTACCAAAACGGCACGGATGTCACCTATAATGAACATAACTTCGGCATCGTGTTCGTCGACAACTCCCCCAAGCCTTGCCTGCTCGCCCTGAAGACCACCGCGAATCAGCTCACCGGGGCGCGGTTCGTCGCGAAGCTCGACACGCCCGAGAACGTCGCCGCCTACGAGTTCGCGCGCGCGGGCCGCAAGATGCTGTGCCTCTACGCGCTGAAGGACACGGCCTCCGTCTCTCTGAAGACGAGCGGCGACCTTAGGGCCGTGGACCTCATGGGCAACCCCGTCGCCCTGTCGTCGGCGGGCACGCTGAAGCTGGACACCTCGCCCGTTTTCATCGAGACCACCGGCGGCGTGTCGATCTCCCGGTACGCGCCGCTCACTCTGAAGTTGCAGGACAGCGCGTATCCGCTCGACCGGGTGCCCATCGTCGCGACAATCACCAACGACGGCGCGACGGCGCTGCAGGGCACCTTGCGCGTGCACCTGGACCGGGATTGGACGCGGGATCGCAACCGCATGAAGCTGACGGTGCCGCCGGGAGGCACGGTTTCAATGGCCGTCGATGCCTCGGCAAAGCCGACCGCGCGTCTGACCGATCATGTCCTGTCCGCGCAGTTCAGCGGAACCGACGGCCTGGGCAACCATGTCAATTGCGCCGTTCTGGGCGGGATCAGCCTGCGGCCGCCGTGGAAGGCCGTCCTGCACCCCGACTGGACCAGCCCGGCGGGCGGCATGGCGGCGGACCTCACGGACCTGTCGACCTTCCCGCTGAAAGCCCACGTCTGGTGGGCGGCCCCGCTCTGCCCGGACGGCAAGGCGAGCGAAGGCGATGCGATCTTCGAGCCGGGCAAGACGCGCACGGTGCTTGCGCCCGACTGGTACGCGCAGATGGCCCGGGGTGTCGTTCCCGCGCCGTGCCAACTGAGGATCGAGACGATCGAGGGCACGGTGACGCGCGTCCCTTTTCGCCTGACACTGCAGAAGGCGTCGAAAGCAACCCCGGAGGCGCTCACGCAGCCGCCGCCGTGGGATGACGCCATTGAGCTGGACAGCAACCAATTCGTGCGCAAGTACACCGACTGGCGCGGGCCGGCGGACCTCAGCGCGGGCCTGCGGTTCCTGTGGGACGAGACAAACCTGTATGTCCAGGTCGCCGTCACGGACGACAAGTTCTACCAGCCGTTCAGCGGCGGCGACACCTGGCAGGGCGACAGTGTGCAATTCGCCGTCCAGCCCAATTTCGACCGCCGCCCGGACGCAAAGTACGTGGAGTACAACGTCGCCCTGGTGGACGGCAAGCCCGAGGTCTTCACGGCGCATGACGACTTTCCCACTAACGAGGTCACGTCGCGGCGCAATGTGGTTAGGTACGCGCACGCGGAGATCACTCGATCCGGGACGCTCACCATCTACCGGATCACTATCCCGTGGCAGACGCTGGGCGTATCCCCGCAGCCCGGCAAGCCTATGGCGGTGTCGCTGCTGGTAAACGACAACGACGGCGATGGGCGCAGGGGTTGGATCGAGTGGGGCGCGGGGATCGGGTACTCGAAAGACCCGTCGCTGTATTACGATGTGACTCTGGCGGAGTGAGGCGACGCGCGTGAGGAGCAGCCGATGACCTGGCCCAGAGCGGTCCTGCTCGACTTCTACGGCACGGTGGTCGAGGAGGACGTGGAGTGCGTCCATGAGGCCTGCGTGGCCATCGCGAAGGCCGCCGAGACGCCGACCGTACCGGAGGAAGTCGGCCGGTACTGGCAGGAGCGGTTCAACGTCCTGTGCTTCGAGAGCATCGGCCCCACGTTTCGGAGCGAGTACGAGATCGAAGTTCTGTCGATCGAGCATGTCCTCAGGCAGTTTCGCGTGCCGCTGAACGCCCGTGAACTGGCTGAGCCCCTTTTCAAGGTCTGGCGCAGACCGAGGATACTCCCCCATTCTCGCGAGGCCATCGCCGCAATCCCCGTGCCGGTGTGCCTGGTATCCAACGTCGATAACCCTCAACTCGCTGAGGCGCTGGAGTTCAACAGCCTGTCCTTCGATCTCATCGTCACCAGCGAGGACTGCCGGGCCTACAAGCCGCACCCCGAGATGTTCCTCCGCGCGCTCGAGATGCTGGGGATGACGCCGGGGGAAGTGCTCCACGTCGGGGATTCGCTGACCAGCGACGTGCAGGGCGCGCAGGCTTTGGGCATCCCGGCGATGTGGATCAACCGGGATGGGCGGGATTTGCCGGAAGGCGTGAAGCCGGAGTACGAGGCGCGGGATCTGAGGGAAGTGATGCGGCTGTTCTCAGGCGTGCGTGGGTGATGCCATAGGCGGGTTCTGCCCTCGCCCCTTGGCATACGCCAACCGCTACACGGGGTCAGTCGTTGCCTTCAGCCCCCGACAGGGGGCGGTCGCCATTTGCCACCAGCGGAAGCTGGTGGATTCCGCCGAAGAGGAGCCATGCGAGCCCCGTAAGGGGCGACAGGCCGTCCGCCGCCTTGCGGCCGCCCCTTCGGGGCTTGCGGAAAAGGCAACAGACCGGGATTCCACCGGCTTCCGCCGGTGGCAATTAGCGGGCCGCCCCTTGCGGGGCTTGACGGCACACCCTCGCGCGTTCGCCAGCCTACATGTTGGGCCGCGCAGCCTAGCTTTCGTCGCTGTCAGGAGGCGGCGCTGTTCGGCTCAGTCTCATTTTCCGCACATTGACAATTGGTGTTTCGGATGGGTTGAGCGGCCAATA
>CAYWBK010000060.1:17374-20159 GCA_964455745.1 uncultured Armatimonadia bacterium | reverse complement strand
CTGGCGAATTGCGCCCTTGCCGGCCTGGTCGCCTGGGAGGACATCCCCGGGCTGCCGTTCGAGCTGGCGGCGCTGCCGCAGTCGTGGTATCGCGCGGTGAGGCTGCAGGTCGTCAGCTACGCTCTCCCGGCGCTCATCGCCATCGGGCTTCTGCTGCATCGGCGCAATCCGCGCGCGAACCCTCTGAGGCGCGCATTGCGGCATGTCGTGACCGGCCTGGTGCGGGCAAAGCTGGTGCGCTTGCAGCCGGAGAACGGCGGCTTTCTCGAGGCGACGCCGCTGACCGCGTTCACGGCGATGAGCCTCATCGACACTTTCGGGCGCGACGAGCCGGTGGCCGCGAAATGCCTGCAGTTCCTGCGCGCGTCGGCGAGGCCGGATGGAAGCTGGCCGATTGACACCAACCTGGCGACCTGGGCGACGACTTGCGCGCTAAACGCCCTGGCGGCGTCCGGCGGCTTGCCGGGGGACGAGGCCGAGCGGGCGCGCCGGTGGGTTGCCGGCCAGCAGTACCGCCACGTACACCCGTATACCGGGGCGAGGCCCGGAGGCTTCGGGTGGTCGGACCTGCCGGGCGCGGTGCCGGATGCGGACGACACCTCGGGGGCGGTGCTGGAATTGGCGCGATCCGGCGACACGGAGGCAGTCGAGCGCGGCGTTCAGTGGCTGTTGGGCTTGCAGAACTCCGACGGCGGCTGGCCCACCTTCTGCCGCGGCTGGGGGCAGCTTCCGTTCGATCAAAGCTGCGCCGATGTGACGGCCCACGCGCTCCGAGCGCTCCGGGCAGCCCAGTCGGTGGCCGGGCGCGGGGACATCCGGGCGGCCATCGCGCGCGGTCTGGCCCACTTGCAGCGCCGACAGCGGGAGGACGGCTCGTGGGCGCCGCTGTGGTTCGGGAATGAGGGCGCGCCGGGCCATCTCAACCCGATTTTGGGCACTTCCCGCGTGCTGAAGGCGTTAGCGGAGTTTGAGCCGGACGGGAAAGAGGCGGCGTGGGGGCTGGCATATCTAATCGACGCGCAGAATGAAGACGGGGGCTGGGGCGGCGACCGAGGAGTCCCGTCCTCGGTGGAGGAAACGTCGCTCGCAGTGTCGGCATTGTCACACTGGCGGCAGGCGGCGGGCGAGGCGCTGGAGGCCGGGATCGGGTATCTCGTGCAGCGCGTCGAGAACGGCACGTGGACCCGCCCGACGCCGATTGGCCTGTATTTCGCCAGTCTGTGGTACTCGGAGGAATTGTACCCGGTGGTCTGGGCCGTCGAGGCCCTCGGCCGGGCGGCGGGAGACTGATAGCGGACGCCGGTACCGGCGTCATATCGTTGGAGGAGAGCTTCGCGGAATGCGCCTTGGAGTTATGAAATCAGCTTGCATCGCGGTAGTGATATGTTTGACAATCGTCGTATCGTGCATCGCCATATCGTCCAGCGCCGCCGGCGCCGCGCCGCAAAGCGTCGGATGGCGCACTGACGGCACGGGGAAGTATCCATCAGCAAAGCCCCCGACCACCTGGTCGGCCACACAGAGCGTTCTGTGGAAGACGCCGATGCCGGGTGTCGGCAATGGCTCGCCTGTCATTAACGGCGGGAAGCTGTTCGTCTGTGTCGCGCCTGCGACGCTGGTATGCGTGAACGTCGCCGACGGGAAGATCCTGTGGCAGCGCAGCAACGAACTGACGGACATCAGGCCGCCGTCCGAGGCCGCGCAGATCAAGGCCGCACAGGCCCAAACCGCCGCCTTGGAGAAGGAACTGGGGCAGCTCGCCAACGACATCAAACAACTCAAAACGAAGCTGCAGGACAGCCCGAACGACGCCGACCTGAAAGCGAAGCTGAGCGACGCCGAGCAGAAGCAGGCCGCCGACCAGCGCGAGTTGGAGCCGCTGCGGGCGGCGTGGTACTATCTGCCTTTCACGCACCCGACCAACGGGTATGCGTCGTTCACGCCGGTCACGGACGGTTCGCGGGTGTTTGCGGTGTTCGGAACCGGCGTCGTGGCCGCATACGACCTGTCGGGCAAGCGCCTGTGGGCCAGGATGCTCGACAAGCCGAAAATCATGTGGGGGGCCAGCACATCGCCGATCATTGTGGCGGGCAAGCTCATCGTCCATCTCCAGAGCGCCACCGCCGTGGACCCGGCGACCGGACGAATCATCTGGCAGACGCCGTTGCAGCCCAGCTATGGCACCCCGGCGGCGGCGAAGATCGGCGGCGTCGACGTGATCGTGACCTCGGCGGGCGACATCGTGCGCGTCGCAGACGGTGTGGTTCTCGCCAAGGGCGTGTCGAAGCTGGACTACGCTTCACCGCTTCTGGACAAGGACATCGTCTACTTCATCCAGAATGGCGGGAAGGCGATCAAGCTTCCGGCTGCGATCACCGGCGATACCGCCGCAACGACGGCGCTTTGGGAGACCAAGCCCCGCAACGACCGCTACTACGCGTCGCCGATCATCCACGAGGGCTTGATCTACGCGATCACTCAGGCGAACTGGTTCAGTTGCATCGACGCGGCCACCGGCGCCGTGGTCTACGAGAAGCTGCTCAACCTCGGCAAGGGCACCTGCTACCCGAGCGTTACTTTCGCCGGCGGGCTGCTGTTCGCCAGCAACGATAACGGCGCCACGATCGTCATCAAGCCGGGCCGGGAGTACCAGGAGGTCGCCGCCAACAGCCTGGAGCCGTTCCGCGGCTCTCCTGTGTTCATCGGCGACCGGCTCTATATCCACGGGCAGCAGAACCTCTACTGCCTGCGGGCGTCAAAGGCCAAATAGGGCGATCCTGTGCGC
>CAYWBK010000060.1:0-17274 GCA_964455745.1 uncultured Armatimonadia bacterium | reverse complement strand
GCAGAACCTCTACTGCCTGCGGGCGTCAAAGGCCAAATAGGGCGATCCTGTGCGCAGTGTGACAGGCTTACCCTAACGCCATCTACTTAAGCTGTGGGGTGTCATCGCCTGCGCAGCAGGTGAAGACGGGGACCCCACAGCCCTGCGGCATCCGCGCCTCAGTGAGCAGTACCTGGGCTTACCCTGATGACAATGACAGCGCAACCCCAGCTCATTCAACCGATTCGCGAGATAGAGGGGATCAAGGCGGTCCCCGAGGACGGTCGCGTGCGCGCAGACATTCGCGAGCTTGCGCGGGACCTGGCCGGGGGCCTCGACCCGTCCTCCGTGCCCTTGCGCGAGGACCTCGAGAGAGCGGCGCAGGGGCTTCTGACGCGCCTGGGGCTGCCTCGCGGGTTCCTCGGATTCACGATGGTGGCGATTGACAACGCCTTCTGGGCGGATGCCTTTGCGGCGGTCCCCGCGCACCGACGGCTGCTGCTTCTCCCCAAGTGCCTGAGCAACGAAGACGCCTGCCAGGGAAGCCGCGATTCCATCGGCCTGCAGTGCGCCGAGTGCGGCGGGTGCGAGTTGGTGGGCCTCAAGCGGCAGGCGGAGAGCCTCGGGTATCAGGTCATCATCGCCGAGGGCACGTCCTCCGTGGTGATGAAGGTCCTCGAGGGCGAGGCCGACGCGATCCTCGGCGTGGCGTGTCTCGATTCGCTGGAGAAGTCCTTCGAGCGCATCGCCGACCTGGGCATCCCGCACCAGGCCATTCCCCTGCTGACCGACGGCTGCCGGGACACCACCGCGGAGCTGGACCTCATCCGGGACGCTATGGCGGTCATTCAGCCGCTCGCGCCCAGCCCCGCGCGCCGGACGTACATCCCCCTGCTGCGCGAGACGCAGACCATCTTCCGACCCGACCAACTGGATGCGATCCTCGATGATTGCGCCTGCCCGGCGCCGGGCAAGCCCGAGCCCTTCGGGTCGCTGACTGCGACCGATGCCATCGCTCGCGACTGGCTGAAGCAGGGCGGCAAGCGCCTGCGCCCGTTCACGACCGTGGCCGCTTACGCCGTGGGCAAGCACGGACTGGCGGCTCTCGCCCCTGATGCCGATGTCGCGGCGCTCGTTCCCACTGCAGTTCGCAAAATCGCCATCGCCATCGAGGCCCTGCACAAGGCGTCTTTGGTCCACGACGACATTGAGGACCGGGACCCGTTCCGGTACGGCAAGCCGACCCTGCACCGCACGCACGGCATTGATGTGGCCATAAACGTCGGCGACTACCTCGTCGGGATCGGGTACAACTTGATTGCCTCGCAGGTCGTCGAGCTGGGGGCCGCGTGTGTCGCCGACACCCTCAAACGGCTGTCTGACGCGCACTTGCAGCTTTGCTGCGGGCAGGGGACCGAACTTCTGTGGAATCGGCAGTCGGGAGACGGCCTGCGGCCGGTACACGCCCTGCAGATCGGGGCGCTGAAGACCGCTCCCGCGTTCGAGGTCGCGATCTACGCAGGGTTGCGCGCGGCCGGCGCGGCCATCGACACGGAGAAGCTGCGGCAATTTGCGACCTACGTCGGCGAAGGCTACCAGGTTCTCAACGATCTGAACGACTGGGAAGAGGGCGGGGAGAATAAGGTCTCTCTGGGTCAGGACGCTTTGGCCGAGCGGCCGGGCATTCTGCGGGCGTTTGTGCTCGAGGCCGGGGGCGGCGAGCGCCTCGCCGCGATCCGCGAGCAAGTCGCGCAGGGCGGCGCCCCGGAAGCGGCGGTCGCAAGCCTGCGCGACCTGTACGCGCAGACCGGCGCGTTCGCCAAGGCCGAAGCGCTGTACGAGCGCCTGCAAGGGCGAGCCATCGCCCTGTGCGATGGGTTCGGCAACGAGGCGCTGCAGGGCCTTATGCGGTTCCTGGCCCGGAATATCCTCTACCAGCGCAAGCGCGCCGTCGGCGAGGGGCGAGGCTGACGCAAGGCTACCTGTCGATCCTCGATGCTCTCCTGGCCGACGCCGCGGCCGATCTCAGCCCCGGTTTCCTGGAACTCCAAGCGCAATTCGTGATCCGACAACAGCGTGCCGACGGCGGCTTCGGCGGCCGCAGGGGCGACTCCGACCTGTACTACACCGACTTCGCCCTCCGCACCCTCTCCCTTGCCTCAGCCCCCGATGATGTACTGCAGCGCGCAGCCAACTACCTGACTTCGGTAAGGCCGAAAGCGGGCGATGTTGTCGAGTGTTTCTCGTGGCTCAATGCGGGAAGGATGTTGGGCCTTCCCCCACAAACCAATAATGTAGAGGCGCAATTCATTGCGCCCGACGTTCCCCACGATGCGCCGGACAGTCGACCTCAACGGCAGGGCGCGATGAATCGCGCCACCACACAGGGCGAGGGGAGGGGGATGACAGACGCCGGCGTGCCGACGACGGTCTACGAGGCGTTCATCGGGGCGCTGTGCTGGGAGATCGTGGACGGCATCCTACCCCCTGCCCCCTCCCTCGGAGGGAGGGGGAATACGGCGAACGGCATCCTACCCCCTGCCCCCTCCCTCGGAGGGAGGGGGGAAACGGCGAACGGCATCCTACCCCCTGCCCCCTCCCTCGGAGGGAGGGGGAATACGGCGGACGGCACCCTACCCTCGCTGGGACCTGATGTGGATGCGCAATTCATTGCGCCCGGCCCCTGCGGCACAGAGCCGGACACCCGCCCGCAACGGCAGGGCGCGATGAATCGCGCCACCACATTAAGCGAGGGCGGGGGATTGCCGGGCCCTCAGACAGTGGCCCTCGTTTCCAGCCTTCAGGGGGATGACGGCGGCTTCCGAGGGCAGGCTGGCGAGGGTGAAGAGCAGACGAATGCCACCGCGGCGGCGATTGCCTTCTTAACGATGGCAGAGGCTCTCGATCCTGAGCAGGCCGAGAGGGCTTGCCGCTTTCTTGCCTCCATGCAGGCTCGCGACGGCGGGTTTCTCGCGCACGCCAAGGCCCCTGTATCCGATCTGCTCTCGACCTTCACCGGCTTTCTGTGCCTTGCGATGCTCGATGCCCACGGCGCGCTCGACCTGCCCGCCCTCGGGCGGTTCGTCCGCAGTTGCGCCGAGCCTGACGGCGGCTTTCGAGCGGGTCCTTATGACGACGCGCCGGACGTGGAGTACACCTACTACGGCGTAGCGTGCGTGGCCCTGCTGCGGGCGGTCATAGGGATGAGACGGTAGGCATCGTGTCGCGTGGGGCGGGCGCCCGCCAACCCCGGCCACTTCGCAGGCGAGACGCCTGCGCCACGCGTGACAGCCGCCCCTCGCTTTGTGAAGGTTTCCCCTGTCCCATGTCGAATTGCCCCTTATGCTCTATCGTGTCCGGATCGCTGTCTTCATCGCCATTGCGCTGACGCTATCGGGATGCGCCCGCCAGGCCACCGAGGTCAACGGGCGCAAGGTTATCCGCGTCTGGCACGTCTGGGGCGGCACGATGCAGGACGGCTTCAAGCGCATCTGCGACGCCTTCCGCGCCAGCCATCCGGACATCGAGTTGCAGTCCGTCTTCGCCTCCAACGACCTCGCCACCAACCAGAAATTCTTCACCGCCGTCGCCGCTGGCAGACCGCCTGAGGTCATCTTCGTCGATGGCCCGCAGGTCGCTCCCTGGGCCGAGTGGGGCGCGTTGCAGCCGCTTACCGACCTGTGCGATCAGGCCGGCATCAAAGCGGACGACTACTTCGCGCCCTGCTGGCGTCAGAACTATTACCAGGGCAATGTCTGGGCGCTCACCTTCTGTGCGGACCCGAACTTCGGCTTCGTCTGGAGCAAGAAGGCCTTCCGCGAGGCCGGCCTCGACCCCGAAAAGCCGCCGACCACCATCGACGAGCTTGACCGCGACGCCGACGCCCTCACGAAACGCGAGGGCAACGAACTGGTGCAGATCGGCCTCATTCCCTGGTCGCAGTACGGGGCCGCCAACTCGATCTTCACCTGGGGCTGGGCGTTTGGCGGCGACTTCTTCGATTACGAGCACAACCGCGTGACCCCCGATGACGAGCGCGTGGTCAAGGCACTCGAGTGGATGACCTCCTACGCGAAAAAGTACGATGTGACCAAGATTGCGGGCCTGGAGCGCGGCTTCGGAGCGGCGGAGCAAAATCCATTCATCACCGGCAAGGTGGCGATGATGTGCCTGCACATCGGCGGCATCGCCGACCTCGCCCGCTATGCCCCGAACCTGGACTATGGTGTGACGTATATCCCCTCGCCCCCTGGCGGCGAGCAACATAGCTCCTGGGTGGGGGGCTGGTGCATGGCGCTGCCCAAGGGCGCGGCGAACCGCAAGGAGGCCTGGGAGTTCGTGCGATGGCTCTGCGCAAGCCCTGAGGGCACGGCGGCGGTTGGCCGGGAGTCGGGGCTGTTCCCCGGCTTGAAGGCATCGCCGTATTTCGCGACAATCCAGGGCAAGAAGCACTACAGCAAGTTTCTCAGCATCCTGCAGGAATGCCGCCACCAGCGCCCGGTCATGCCGGTGCAGGCCCGGTACATGCGCGAGCTGGCGCGGGCCGTGGATGCGGCGGTGTATGGCAAGGCAACACCGCGCGAGGCCCTGGCAAAGGCGCGCGAAGCGACCCAGCGGGAACTGGACATCGTCGTCAAAGGCCGGCAGCAAGAAGGCGGGGCGCAATGAGGACGTGCATCTGATGGCCACCAGAGTATCGAAGACCGCGCGCCGTCAGCTACGGTTAGGGCTGCTTTTCTGTGCGCCCGTGATCCTGGGGCTGCTCATCTTCATGGCCTACCCCATCACGGCGTCGCTCTATTATAGCTGCACGCGCTATAGCGTCATGAAGCCCCCGGTATGGGTGGGCTTAAGCAACTACCAGCAACTTCGGCATGACGAGTTGTTCTGGAAATCGCTCGCCAATACAGCATACTACGCCGTGATCGCGGTGCCGCTGGGGGTTGCCGTGGCGCTCGGGCTGGCGATGCTGCTGAACTTGAAGGTCCGGGGGCAGGCGCTGTACAGGACGTTCTTCTTCGTGCCCTCCATTGTGCCGCTTGTCGCAAGTTCCGTTCTGTGGATATGGCTGTTCAACCCCCAGAACGGGGCGATGAACGCGCTGCTACGGCCGATTCTGGCGCACTTGGGCCTCGGGGAACCGCCGGGGTGGTTTGCCGATCCGGCCTGGGCGAAACCGGCGATCATTCTGTGGAGTCTGTGGGGCGTCGGCGGGAGCATGGTGATCTTCCTCGCCGCGCTGCAGGATGTGCCGAAGGAACTTCAGGAGGCCGCCGAGGTCGATGGCGCGCGGGCGTGGCATCGCATCCGCCACATCACGATTCCCTTCATCAGCCCGCAGATTCTCTTCGTGCTCATCATGGGGCTGATCGGGGCGTTTCAGTTCTTCACCCCGGCATACGTCATGACCCAGGGCACCGGCGGGCCGGTCGACTCGACGCTGTTCTACTCGCTGTACCTATTCAACGTGGCCTTCGCGGACTTCAAGATGGGGTATGCCTGCGCGCTGGCGTGGATCCTGTTCCTGCTGATCCTGCTGGCGACGGCGTTCATCTTCAAGTCATCGGCACGGCACGTTTACTACGCCGGCGACGGGAAGGGGTAGCGATGGCGAAGACACCAGACGAATCCGGTCGCCCAATGCACCCCGCCAGCGCCATCTCGGCGCACGTGGTGCTGATCGCGCTTAGCGCGACGTTCCTCGTGCCCCTGATCTGGCTGATAACGTCGTCACTGAAGACCGAGGCGCAGATACTCAAGTTCCCGCCGGAGTGGATTCCCAATCCGATCACCATCGAGAACTACCCCAAGGGCCTGACCTTCATCCCGTTCTGGCGGTACCTGCTGAATACGAGCACGATCTGCGCGGCGGCGGTGCTGGGGACGATCATCTCGTGCTCTCTGGTCGCATACGGCCTCGCGCGGCTCCGGTGGCCGGGGCGCAACCTGCTGTTCTACATCATCATCGGCACCATGATGCTGCCGTTCCAGGTAACGATGGTTCCGGTCTTCGTGATGTTCGCGCGCATCGGTCTGGTCGATACGCTCTGGCCACTCATCATCCCGCACTTTTTCGGGAACGCGTTCTATATCTTCCTCATGCGGCAGTTCTTCCTCACGATCCCGATGGAACTGACCGAGGCGGCGCGCATCGACGGCTGCACCGAGTGGGACATCTACCGCCGCATCATCTTGCCGCTCAGCAAGCCGGTCCTGGCGGCGGTGGGATTGTTCGCGTTCATGGCCTCATGGAATGACTACATGGGCCCGTTGATCTACCTCGCGGACGAGCACAAGTACACGCTGTCTTTGGGCCTCGCGAGCTTCTCCAGCCAGTACGGATCGTATCCGGGAATGCTGATGGCCGTGACGACGGTCATCACCGTGCCGATCATCGTGATCTTCTTCCTGGCGCAAAGGACGTTCATCCAGGGGATCACGTTGACGGGGATCAAGGGGTGAACGGGAGAAACCTCACCTTCCTCTCCACGAGTGGAGAGTACCGAGCCGCCGTCGTGACGCCCACCCACGGAGATCGCGAGTGGTACATGCCGTTTCAGGCCTTCCGCATGAGGCTCGCGGGGCTTATCGACGAGTTGGTTGCGAAGATGGAGAGCGATCCTCTACCGCGGCTCACTCCGGCTGCCCTCGCCGCCACCGTTGTTCTCTTTCGCCGTCGCGCCGTCCACTCGTGTCAGCACCTTGTAGTCCACAAACGAACCCCCGACAGGAATCCTGAAAGCGTCAACCTGTCTGAAGTGTCGTTCAATGAGATATCTTACCACATCGGACGGTCGCACCTGCACGGATCGCAGGGGCGCGCGGTAGGGGTACAGGTACATCAGGCTGAGCCGCCGCCAGCTACCGGTCACATCGGGGGGGGCCTGCTGTCCTTCCAGACTTTCCGCACGAACCACGATGACCCGCTCCGCGAGGACCGCAGCGAGCTTCCGAGACAGGTCCGACGGGCCGACAATGTTGGTGGTCCCGTCGTAGAAGTCGGGATGCCAACGCCCTGTCGAGACAAGGCGCTGCACCAGCGGCTCATCCGCTCCCATCGGGGTGCCGACCGAGGGATACTTATCAAGTACACTGAAGTCCGCCACTGTCTGCAGTCGCCGACGTCTCGCCAGCACTCGATCGGGGTTCTTGTGCAGCGCCGTCGCCAGCGAAACCAGCCTGTCCGTGGAGACCCAGTCGGTTCGCAGGATCGCGTCAATCGCGTTCATCGCCTCAGTTCGCCCATACCACAGCATGTCGTTGCTGGCCCTGGTGCCCAGGAACACCACCAGGATGCAGACGACATAGGCCTGGGCGTATTTCCCCTTCAGTTGGGACAGTGCCGCTGCACCGAGAATGAGGGCGACCATGCCATTGTAGAGCACGTGGCGCGAGTCGCACAGCCCGAGGGCAGCCGGCGCCATCGCCAGACACAATGCGGCCAAGGAAGCGTTCGCCCCGGCCACGCATACTCCCCCATTCCGTGGCGGCCTGAGCATCAGCGGCACCGCCAGAAGCAGCGCCCCGAGATAGATCAGAATATAGGCCGCAGGGACAACGGGCTTGTTGTCGTATCCAGCGCCAAAGGATACCGTGGACGCCAGTAGGCCGCTGGGGCTTGTCAGGAACACCACCCCGCAACCGGCGGCAACGCCGACGAGGCCGGCCAGGAACCTGCGGTCGCCCCGCCACCCGGCCCACAGGGAGTAGACAATGCAGGCCGCACCCGTAGCAACCCCCATCTCCGGGGAAACCAGGAACCCCACCCACACCGCGCCCGCAGGTACCAGGAGAGCGAGTATCAAGCGGCGAGTACCCGCGCAGTTGGCGTTGCTCAGAACCCGATGGAGGAGCAGCAGGGACGCGGGCGCGACCAGGAACCTCAACAGTGGATACCCGAGGCCCAGATTCCCCGGCACTGCGGCAAGCCCCAGCACCACAAACAGCCAGTTGCGGAGTTTGGGCGGCAGCTTAATCGAGTTGAGGACAAACGCCAGAAGGCCGAGGCCGATCAGGCAGAAAGCGCCCAAGCAGACATAGTACCCGGCATCGAGTCGCGGGCTGCCGGGGGCGATGACCTTCTGCAGCCACGCCGCCGGGTACAAGAGCGCAGGCCCGTAGAAGTACTCGAAGTCGCTGTACGGCGTCTTCCCTAGCAATGTGAGATGGGTGCGATAGAGAAAGTACTGATAATCGCCGGAGGGAGGCAGGCCGTCCGAGTTGACCAGGTACGACAGTGTCACAAACAGCACGTATAGGACGAACATGCCGAGCAGCGCGCGCCGGGTCACTCCGTCCCCCGGGGTCCGCTCTTCGGCCACGCTCGCCGTCAGCATCCGTCGCGTCTCGGGACTGAGTCTGCCGGCGAGCAAGTAGAAGACCACGACTGAGATGACGACAGCGATGACGGACACCCGATTGTTGAACCCAAATCGGAGCGAATCGGAGATGTAGACCTCGTGCGTCGATCTGATGAAGTATGGGAGCTGGAAGATGCCGAACGCCGCTGCTGCGGCGGCGGTCACGTAGGCTATGGCCAGCTTGGTTTTGGCGGTCATAGGCTGCAGCGTCCTCCCTTGCGAACGGCGTGGCCGCGGGCAGTCCGGCGTTCCTGAACTGCCGCTGAAGTCACCTCACGGTCCACCTCAGCCGCTGCCCGAAACCGGACGCGTCAGGTCGCCGGCGGCACTCGCCTGGGTCATGATCGTGTAGTTCACCACGCTCCCCCCGACGTGGACATCGAATGCGCCGACGGGCTTGAAGCGCTCTCTGATAAAGGCCTTCACGCTGTGGCCGGTGGTGTCCAGCGCGCGCAGGGGGGTGGCGCGATAGGGGAACAAGTACATCCGGCTCAACCAGTGCCGGAATTCGGCGGGGTCGGAGGGCTGCAGGCTGCCCTCGAGATCGGAACTCGGGACCACGATCACCGGGCTGGCTGAAACGGCTTCCAGCTTGCGGGGCAACTGGGACGGCGTGCAGATGTTGATCACGCTGTCGAAGTAATCGGGCCGCCACTGCCCTGTCGAGATGAGATAGCGCACCAGCGGTTCATCCGCCCCCAGAGGGGTATACACCGCAGGATAGCGTTGCAGCGCCCCGAAATCCTGTGCTGCACGCAACCTGTCTCGTCTCGCGAGAAGCTTGCTCGGGTTCTTGCCGACCGCCGAGACGGCGGAGGTCAGTCTATCTGCTGACACCAGCCCTGTTCGCATCGCCGCATCGACTGCGTCCGTCACAATCGTGCGGCCGTGCCAGGCCACATCGTTACTCAGCAGGACAACACCGAACACGGCGAAGAGGCAGACGCTGTAGACTTGAGCCCATCTCCCCCTCAACTGGGAGAGTGCCGAGCCGGCAAGCGCCAGCGCGATCATCCCGTTAGTGAGAATGTGCAGCGCGTCACAAAGTCCGAGCGCTGCGGGCATCAAGGCCACGCAGAGAGCGGCGAGAGCGCAGTTCGCCGCGCCTGTCGATGAACGCCGCGTCCAGAAGGAACGCAGCATGAGAGGAACGACGAAGAGAAGGGCTGCAATGTACAGGACGATATATGGCGCGGGCACGACCGGGTTGTTGTTATAGCCCGAACTGAAGGATAAAGTCGAGTACAGGAAGCTGGGCGAGAAGGTCAGCATCACGAGGGCGACGCCTGCCGCAACCCCGGCTATCCCGACCAGGCCGACCCACCGTGCCGCCAGGAGAAGATAGATGACCACGCACGCCCCGGTAACAATGCCCATCTCGGGTGAGATCGAGAGGTTCACGACCACGGCGCCTGCAGAAGCGATGAAGATCAGCCAGGGCCTGCTGTGCCCCGACATGCGCTGAGCCTCCAACAGCCGATGCACGAGCAGTACGGACGCGAATGGCGCCACGAACCTCACAAGAGTGTACTGCAGGCCAAGGTTCTCAGGCACGGCCAGGAACCCCAGGCCGGCAAACAACAGGTTGCGCAGCCCGGTCTTCAGCTTCAGTGACCCGAGCACGAAGGCCAAAAGGCCTAATCCGGCCAGTGAAGCCGCGCCCAAGTACAGGTAATAGGCGGCCTCCACCCGCACGCTGGAGGGAGCGATGAGCCGATGCAGCCAGACAGGCGGGTACAGCAAGGCGGGGCCGTAGAAGTACTCGAAGTCGGCGTACGGCGCTCGACCGAGGAGCACCAGGTGGATACGATGGAGGAAGTAGTGGTACTCACCGTAGGCGCTGCCGTCTGCGTTCACGACATAGAACAGGGCGATGAACAGCGCGTGCCAGAGGGCCACAAGCGCAAAGAGCCAGCGGCTCACTCTTCCCGTCTGCTCTGGGGACTCGGCGACACTCGGGGCCAGAGCTTCCCGTGTCTCAGGCCGCAACGCGCCGGCAAGCAAGTAGAACAGGCACACGCCGGCGACCACCGCCAGTATGGCGACCCGGTTGCTGAACCCGAAAACAAACGAGCCCGAAACATACGTCTCTCGCTGGGGCGGGAACAGGTATGGCAGTCGGAACACGCCAAATGCGGTCGCCAGGCTGGCTAGCACATAGGCGGCGATGAGCCAGGCCGCACGGCTTCTCGGCCCCGGCCCCTCTTGCTTGCCCGGCTTGCGCCGTCCACGGTCATCGTCGCCCCCACAGTCCGTCGTCGACTCCATGTTCCGCTTTCCGCCTTCTGAACTGGGGTTAGCCATAGGCCAGCTTCAGGGGTCGCTTCATAGGCGCCATTCGCCCCAAGACGGCATGCTGGTCGTGCAACAAGACCGAACAGAGGGCGAATGCACAGTGACGGTAGCACAGATTCAGCATGGCGCACAAGCGGTATTGAGGTGATCTACCACCACGCAGGCGACAACTCCCACATTATGAGATGAAACATCGACCATAAGGCGGACAGCCCGGAGGCTGGGATGTGACGGTGGAGATACCCCCCTCGGCCTCGGGACGGCCGAAATGCTGGCTGACGCCAATCAAGCATCGGCGAAGACGACTCAGATTGGCAGCTCCGACATGGGCGGCCCTGCTCGGCAATGAGATGCGATGCGGGGGAATGGACGGCGATTGACCACGGAGACACAGAGAACGGCAACCTCCCTGAGCGTCTATCATGGGGCAGGCGGGCCGTTTCTCAGCCGTTCTCTGTGCCCTCCGTGTCTTCGTGGTTCAATGCCGTTCGCCCATCATCCTGGGCTACGGTCAGCCCAGACAATATTTTGAACGTTTCGCCCTCCGGTTGTCAAAGCGGCGTAATAATGTTGGGCGTCGTGGTACCGGCGAAGAATTCGGAAGGACTTCACCTCGCCTCACGGAATACGTGTATCCGAGCGGTGGATTCCACTTGGGACCGTTCCACTTGCCGGCTCCGGCGCGCCGGGCCAGGCCATCGCAGACATTCTCGGCGATCATCTCGCCGGCCAAGGGAGCAGACGCGACTGCGACACCCAGCATGGCCCGTCCCATAGCCGTGGTGGTATCGCCCCCCGGTGCGGCGGCTCCTGTAGTTTGGATGTAGACCGGGATCAATGCGTCCGCCACCACATCATCCATGCCACGCGAAGGGGACTTCCACATGTCCGAGAAGTATCGAGCCGCCATTGTGTCGCATACCCACTGGGACCGCGAGTGGTACATGCCGTTCCAGGCCTTCCGCATGAGGCTTGTGGGGCTTATCGACGAGCTGATTGCGAAGATGGAGAGCGATCCGCGGTATCGCTTCTTCCATTTCGATGGCCAGGCGATCCTGTTCCGCGACTACCTCGAGATACGCCCCGAGATGGAGGGCCGCTTGCGGGCGCTTTGTCAGGCGGAGCGGATCATCGCGGGACCGATGTACGTCTCGCCGGACGAGAGCCTGCCCGGAGCCGAGACCCATGTGCGCAACTTCCTGCTCGGGCGCAAGGTCGCGGGGCAGTGGGGGCGGATGCTGGAGAGCGGCTATGTGATCGATGTGTTCGGGCATATCAGCCAGTGGCCGCAGATGCTGCGCGGCTTCGGCATCGACAACGCGGTATTGATGCGCGGCGTCAACGACGACACCTGCGGCGCGGAGTTCATCTGGCGAAGCCCCGACGGCAGCGATGTGCTGGCGATCCGGCTGACGAATTCGGTCTCGTACTCCGACTTCTGGTACAAGGTTCGGCAGGCCGACGAGGGCAAGCTGCTCGACATGGACGCGGCGGTTGTGCGCCTGGAAGACCTCATCACCTGGCAGCGCGAGCGGCACAGCACGCCGGAAATCCTGCTGATGGACGGAGTGGATCATATCGAGATTCAGCCCGATCTGCCCGACCTCATCGAGCGGTTCAATGCGCTCCATGCCGGCGAGGGCGAGGTGGCGCACGAGGCGCTGCCGGACTACCTGCAGCGGCTGCGGGAGGCCGTTAAGCGCGAGGAACTGGTCACGCTGGAAGGCGAACTGCGCTCGCCGAACAAGCGGTCGCCGCTGGGGCAGGTGTTCTTCGGCTACCACTGCTCGCACCCGGAGCTGAAAGCCCACAACGACCGCTGCGAGGCGCTGCTGCAGTTCTGGGCCGAGCCCCTCATGGCCGCCAACTACCTGCTGACCGGCGAGCACGACCCGGCGTTCCTGTGGCACGCCTGGGAGCAGCTTCTGCAGAATCAGCCGCATGACTCGATCTGCGGATGCTCGATCGACCAGGTCCACAAGGACATGATCTTCCGCTACGACCAGTGCCGCATCATCGCCGAGCAGATCGTCACCCGCCAGACGAAAGCCCTCGCGGCGCGGCAGACGGCTGTCTGCAAGGAGCCGGGGGCGTTCGTGGCGCACATCTTCAACCCGACAGGCGCGCCGATCTCAGGCACCACGCTGGTAACACTGCCGATCCCGCACCCGCGTCCGGAGCGCTTCAAGCTGATCGCCCCGGACGGGACCGAGGCGCCGTGGCAGCTTGTGTCGGAGAAGAAAGCGCAGACGAAAGCGGAGTATAGCTGGGGCTGCATCCCGCGGTTCCCGACGAGCGATCTGACGACCATCGCAGCGAAGCTGGACATCCCGGCCTACGGGATGGCGGCGTATCGGATCGTGCCGACGGACAGGCCGAGCCATACGCAGGAGACGCTTCTGAAGTGGCCGACTTTGAGCATGGTCGAGAACGGCGTGCTCAGCGTCAGTGCCAGCGATGACGGGTGCATCGATGTCTGCGACGCCCGCACAGACGGCGGGTTCTACCCGTCCCTGATGCGCTTTGAGGATCGCGGCGACGTCGGCGACGGCTGGACCTACATTGCGCCTTTGGTGGACGAACGGGTGCTATCGGGCCACGCGCAGGTCAGCGTCGTATGCGAGGGCCCGCTGTACGCAGCCTTACGCATCGAGACTACGATGAGCATCCCGCGCGCGGCTTCGCCGGACCGACGGTCGCGTTCGGCAGAGCGGGTTGATATGCGGATCGTGTCGACGGTCTCGATCCTCAAAGACGACCCGTCCCTGCATGTTGAGACAATCGTGGACAACCCGGCACGCGACCACAAGCTGCGGGTGCTGTTCCCCTCCGACCTCGTGGAAGCCAGCACTTGGTACTCCGATTCGCCGTTCGACCTTACCGAGCGCCAGATAGGAGTCCAAGCGACGCCGGACTGGGACGAACCGGCCCAGGAGATCTGGTGGCAGCAAAGCCTCTGCGCGGTGACCGACGGCAAGAACGGCTTGGCGATCATCGCGCCTAACTGCAAGGAATCGGCTTGCCTGGACGATGGCCCCCGCACGCTCGCGCTCAGCCTGTTCCGCTCCTTCGGGCAGACGGTCGGCACCAACGGCGAGGATGGTCCGCAGATGCTGGGGCGCAACGTGTTCCGTTTCCAGATCGTGCCCTTCCAGGGGCCGCCTGCGGAGGCGGGCCTATTGAACTGCGCAGCGCAGATGCGCGCGGGACTCAAGGCCGTCGTGCTGCCGCCGCATGAGGGCGACCTGCCGGCCTCCGTCGGTCTCGTCAAATTATCGCCGGGGTGGCTGGTGATGTCGGCGCTGAAGAAGCGGGAGGCGGGCGAGGAGATCATCGCACGGTTCTTCAACCCCAGTCCGGAGCCTGTGGAGGCCGAACTACGGTTTCCGCTCGGCGTGGCAGCGGCCTGGCGCTCGGACCTCAAGGAGGACCTGCTGGAGGAGCTGGCGGTGACGGACGGCGGGGCCGTGGGGCTGTCTGTGCGAGGCAAAGAGATCGTGACTCTGGCGTTTAAGGCCTGCTGAGAGCCGCCGTATCCGCCGTGCTACAAGACCGATCTGCAAGCGATGCGTATGGAAGCGCAGGATGGAACGGCAATTTCAACCACGAAGACTCGAAAGCACGAAACAGCAGTGCAGTGATCGCTTAGCCGTTTGGTGCCCTGGTGACTTCGTGGTCAATCCCTCCTCCCATTGTACCGCGCCAGGGCGGGCTGCCAGCCCAATAGGAGCACTCGCATGACGCCATTTCCCGATGACGCTTTCGAGGGGCACCCCGCGGCTAAGTGAACGACATTGAGCTTACTTGCCGGTGTCGGCTGACTTGGCCGGGCCGGCGTCAGTCTTGGGCACGAGGTCCATCCCGCACTTCGGGCACTTGCCGGGGTGGTCCTGGACCACTTCGGGGTGCATGGGGCAAGTCCATAGCTTGGCTTCCGCCTTGGTCCCGCAGCCGGCTGCGCACAGCAGCGCGACGACCATCACGACAAGAAGACAGGCGACCAGCACATGTGTAGCCTTCATCGCAAAAACCTCCATTGAGTCGACGGCAAGGGGGGAAACAGCCAAAGGGCGCGTCTTTCAATTGTAGGTAGTATTACTATGCCGGTTGCGCGGCCCTGCGCGGCAATAAGATGCCATGCGGGGAAATGGACGGCGATTGACCACCGAGACACAGAGGACACAGAGAACGGCAACGTCCTTTAACGCCTATTGTGAGGCAGGCAGGCCGTTTTCCAGCCGTTCTCTGTGTCTCTGTGGTTCAACGCCGTTCGCCTTTCATCTTGACGGTCAGCCTCTGACAACATTCCGAGCGCTTCGTCTGCCGGTTGTCAAAGCGGCGTAGTAATGGTAGGTAATCGGCGGTAGTCGGGCCGTATTCAACGGCCAAACGACAGACCGTCGGGGCTATGCTGCTACGGAACTATCCGTCATGCCGCAATCCTTCAAATCCTATCAATCCTGTTCACTTCGCCGTTCCCTGATGCCACGCTTGCGGCAGTCCTACCTACAATCAGCGGGCGGCCCCACAGCCAAAGGATGCGGGAAGTTCCGGTACTCAGATTACCGGGAGGCCTGAAGGAGCTTGATGAGGAGCACTTCGGCGGCCAGGCGCAGATTTGCATTCCCGCGCAATTGACGCTTCACATCGTCGATGGCCTCACACGCGCCGCGAGCCCGGTCTCCGGTGTAGGCGCGCGCGACATCGCTAAGTTGCTGCGCCCGGTCTACATTGATGAGCAGCGCCGTGTCGCCCCCGGCGCACGCGAGGGCGATGTCCCGAAACCACGCCACCCACACGTCGAGAAGATCGTTCATCTTCGTGCGCAAGACGCGGTCGCGATTGCCCTTCAAGAGCTTCTCGGCCATCTCCCCCTCCTCCGTCGCCAGCCACCAGTGCTCGGCAAGGGTCGTCAGCGTCTCCCCCAACACCATCGCCTCGCCGAGACGTCGATAGGGGAGCGAGGCCGCCACTTCGAGCAACGAATCCCGCACCGCGATTACTCCCGGATGCGCCAGGAGGTGGTCGGCCCACCCGATCCTCCCGCCCGACAGCGCTGCGACCGAACGGACGACCGCCGGATCGACATCCCTGTATCGCGCCTGCAGGAACGGCACGGCAAGCTCGGAGGGCACCTGGCGGAACTGCAGCGCCTGGCAGCGCGAGATGACCGTGGGTAGCAGGGCCGAGGCATTGGCGGTGGTGAGGATGAACGTCGTCGCGCTCGGGGGTTCCTCGAGGGTCTTGAGCAGACGATTGGCGGCAGTGGTATTCATAGTCTCAGCGCCGACGATCACGTAGACCTTGCGCTTCGCCTGGCTGATCTTGAGGTTGGCATCGGCGATGAGGTTCCCCACCTGGTCGGTGGTAATCATCGCGCCCTCGATCTGCGCGCTGTCCGGCTCGCCCTCACCGGCCTCCATCTGGATCTTGACCAAAGGCCGCACCAGGCGGAAGTCGGGATGGGCCAGGCGCGCAATACGGGTGCATGTAGAGCACTCGTCGCAGGCATCCGGCAGCCCCTCGCCGGGGCGCTCGCAATTGGCCGCCTTTGCGAACTCGACGGCGGTAAGCGTCTTGCCGACGTTCGGCGGGCCGATGAACAGATACGCCTGCGGCACTCGGCTGGAGGCCAGAGCGCGACGCAGGACGCTGATCGGGGCAGATTGGCCGAGGACTGCGGAGAAAGCCATGTGGCTAGTGCCTTGTTGATCGTGAATCTTCGGCAGATGGCGTTCGACTAACGGCAAACGGCGAGACTGCTAAACGGCCTTAACACCTTGGGGGATTGCATCCCCCAAACCCCCGCTATCCTTGACGTCAAAGGCCGTTGCAGTCGGTAATACTCTATCCTACAACGCTGATGATCTCGCGGTGAACTTCATCGACCGGCGCTGCGGCGCTGATGATGCGAACCCGGTCCCGGTGTCGATGGGCGAACTGCATGTAGCCCTCACGCACGCGGTGATGGAACTCGATAGCCTTGCGCTCGATGCGATCCGCGGAGTCGCCCGAGGCGCTGAACTTGCGCCTCATGCCCTCTTCTGGGTCGAGATCGAGGATAACGGTCAGGTCCGGGAGGATGCCGGTCGTGGCGATCTCGCTGAGCTGCTCGACGAGCGCGAATCCGAGCCCCCCCGCGAAGCCCTGGTAGACGGCGGTCGAGGCCCCGAATCGGTCGCAGACCACGGTCCTGCCGGCCTCAAGCGCGGGCTTGATGACCTCGATCACATGCTGGGCGCGCGAGGCGCAGAAAAGGAAGCATTCGGTGAGCGAGCTGACGTCCGTGTACCGGGGGTCCAAAAGCAGGCTGCGGATGCCCTCTCCCAGTTCCGTCCCGCCGGGCTCGTGAGTTACCACAACGTCGGTATCGCGTCCCCGCAGGTGATCGGCCAACAACCGAATCTGGGTGCTCTTGCCGCATCCTTCGACTCCGTCGATCACAATAAACCGTCCGCGTGTTGTCATCGGGTACCTACCTGGAGAATCGTCGTTTGCCGGGCGAACGGCAACCTCACCCTGACCCGCCTACAGCGGGTAGGCCCCTCTCCGCAAGCGGCTATGCTTTACCCACATTTTCGCACTTGGGGGCCGCGAATTGGTCTCAAGCCGTTGCCGTCAAGCCCCCGAAGGGGGCGTG
>CAYWBK010000059.1:0-20180 GCA_964455745.1 uncultured Armatimonadia bacterium | reverse complement strand
TTCAGCCCTGGGGCGAAATGCACCTACATCGCGACTTTTGCAACTGGCTCTCCTGACACCAGTTGTTGACCTGAACGATCAGCCACGACTCGAACTGGGCAGCGGTCATGGCCTCCTCGGGCGTGACCGCCGGGGAGGCGGCGTTGGCCGAGCCGAGGCTGACGAGGTAGCCGCTCCTGTCCAAGGTGAAGTCCGAGAATTGGGCACGGCAGTTGTCGCAACGGAACGAGGTCGGGGTCGAATCGTCATCGTCCACTTCACGGCGGTCCCATGACTGTTCGTCGCCCTCGTTGGTGATGGTGTATTCGACCGTCGTTCGGCAGACGGCGATGAGACCACGTTCCCCGCAGGCCGGGCAGGTATCCAGTAGTCGGCTCATCTCGTCACCTCCGGGGACGATGGCCCTCCGACGGTAGCGGGGCAAGGCAGGTCGGGAGCGACCACTCGATCAGCACCTTCAGGCCGCATCGGTTGCAGTGTGCACCGACCTCGTCCCGTTCGGAGGTGGCGAACTCGCACACGCACCGCGTGTCTGCAGGTCGCACGCCTGTCGCTCTTCTCCGGCCTCCGCGACGCCGGGCTTCCGTCCACGGCCGCCGGAGAGTAGACTGAGCGTGAGCCGTCGGGTGCGACGCTTCGGACGGAGCCGATAGAACAGGAGAGGGTGATCGAGATGCAGTTGCTGGTGATGGCAAGAGCGAGAGAAAGCGTAGTGGGGGGGGACGCGGTGCGGCGTCTAAGAGAAGACGTTGGCAAGGCCATTCAGAGGATCACGGCCTCCGGCAAGCTCCTGGCTGGGGGCGTGCTCGTCGGTCGACGGATTCCCTTCCTCCTGCTGGAAGTGGACGATGGCGAGGAACTGATGGAGCTTCTCGGCCCGGCGTTGATGGACGGCATGCACTGCGACGTGTACCCGGTGGCCTCCTTCGAGTCCCTGGGGGATCACCTGGTGTAGCACGGCGACCCGCTGAACGCGGACGCGGCCAGGGGGTTCAACGCCCCGTCCCGTGTCCCATGAACGGGCTGGTCTCCGCCGTCGCACGACCTGCGGCGTCTACTCGGTATCTGGAAACGTCGGATGATGGAAGTACAGCCCACCGCCCCGCATGGCGAACTCGTCTTCGGAGGCGAGTCCGGCACCGACGATGGCCGCGATCTGGGATTCGTCAAGGGGCTCCCCTGTCAGTTTGTGCTGCTCGAACAGAGCCTCGGCGTCAGTTGGTTCGTGTGTGTCACTCATCTCGATTCCCCATCTCGGGAGCGTCGTGACGAGTCCGTCGGCACCCACGGGCAGCCAGGCGACCTCGCCCAGTTCGATGTCGGCCTCGTCGAGGTCGTGAACCGTGACCAGGCACGGCACGCCGAGCCTCACCACAACATCGCCACCTCGATCGAGCAGGCCCCAGCGGTCGCTCCCCGACTCCACGTGAAGGGGCATGTCCGACGCCTCGTCCAAGGGGGTCACCACCAACAGGAATCGGCTGGGCGGCTGAACTGCTCCCTGCACCCGCCGCCGCACGATCCTGAGGGCTCGGAGCCAGCGGCGTGCTGCCTCACTCAGACTGCGGCAGTCCTCGCTCATGCCAGTGCCTCCGCCAGCCAGGGATCGCCCTGCACGTATGGCGTGTCGATTCCATCAGGGATGGTGAGGCCGAGGTCGGCCAATGTCTCCGTGACCTCACGCACCAGAATGCCGCTCATCTCGTCGAGGTAGTCTCGGGATGCGTCGGACTCGATCCCGCCGATGAGCATGGAGCAGTAACCGAACTGGCCGATGACCTTGTCACTCACCACCACCTCGACGATGGCGACGGCCTGCATGTCGAGGAACCACCATGACTCGCCGAAGCTCCGGTACCGGTCACCGTCTTCGGCGACCCAGCCACGCACCTTCCGAAGGCCGTAGGTGGCGATGTCACCATCCTCGTACCTCATCGACTCCACGACCCGGTCGCCGTCCAGTTCGGTCAGCAGCCAGTCGCAGTCGGAGATCGTGTCCAGCGAGACACGCCGCTCGATTCGTGCGACCCGCAGTTCGGCGTTCATCTCGGCCTCCGCCGTCTCGATACGGCCTCGAACAGCGACAGCCGGGCGAACGTCCGATCTCGGGCACCCCAAGGCAGGTCAACTCCGAGGTGTACCACGATCACGGACACGTGCAGCCGGTGCTGGTGGATCGAGAGAGCCAGCGTCCCGAGATCGCTGAGATTGATGCCATAGTGTCGCCAGACCCGTGCCCCCTGCGAGCGACCCCACCTGATGCTCACCCCGATTTCTGGGTACACGAAGGGCGGCCATCGTGAGGTCACCATCGCACCCGCCCGGACGGTCACGGCGTCGGAGATCGTCAACTCGAATTGCAGTGGACGCCGGTTCCAGCGGAATCTCATCGAGACACCTCCCCTCGTCGAGGCACGGTGGCATCCACACGGGGACTGGGCAAGGCAGGTCGGCATCAGTGCACGCCAGGGTCCACGAGGTGTTGCCAGTCCGGCTCTCTCCCGTCACGCAGGGCCTTGCACGACCAGACACATCTGGTTCCTGTAACTGACGCCAAGGCGGTGGCGAACTCGGGTCTGTTGGACGGGAACACGATTACGTGCCCATCGTCGTCGAGGAAACAGAAGCAGTAGAACGTCCAATCCACGAGTGCATCGCACGGACGCTTGACCAGCAGTTGCAGATCGCCGTAGCCCATCACCCAGGCGGAGAACAGATCCCGATCGAACCGGATGGAAGCTCGTGGAGCGGTGCGGGTGAGTTGCAGTTCCGGGCAGTTGCCGCTGACATCCGAGGGGTTGAAGTAATGGGAACCGTAGTAGCAGGCACCGGAGTACTCCGCCTCACGGCGACGATGCTTCTTGAGCCCATCGAACTGCAGTCCCTCGATCCCCAGCAACACGGCGGCGGCTCCTCGTAGTTCTGCTATCGCGACCATATGGGGTCACCTCCGCCCGTGGTGGCACTCCAAGGATGACGGGGCAAGGCAGGTCGGGCCCCGACCTCACCGGGTGGTGCTCAGCCGATCCGCTCCGGCTCCCCCGCCAGCGGGTAGATCGTGAACGTGCCACGAACCGCCTCGCCCGCCTCGTCGTACCACCGCACGACGTTCCACGGTGCGTCCGGCAGCGTCTCCTGCCGTCGCCACAGGTCGTAGGCGAGCCGAGCGACGGAGCCACCCTCGCCGAGGATGATCTCGGCTGCCCACACCACGATCTCGTCGTAGGTGCCGTCCTGGAGTTCCTGATCCCCGTACTCGGGATTCTGCCGGACGCACAGGTATCGTCTGGAGGGCGGATGGAGGCAGTGATCTCCGCCGCACAGCAGGCCGCTCCCGCTCGCCCGCTCGTGGTGGTCGTCGGGCGTCGGATGCGGACGATCCTCCTCGGACTCGCCCTCGATCACGTACGTCAGGGCACGCAGTTCGGCACGGCACCGCTCGCAGACGCCATACTGGTTCGGGTCTTTGCAGGGGACGAAGTCGGACATTCTGGGCACCTCTGGGCCTCGGTGGCGATGCCTGGCCCTCCGGGCAAAGCAGGTCAGGCTGCCCGGCGGGACAGGTGGGCGAAGATCATGTCCTGTACGCCCGACACGTCCAGGGATTCCAACTCACGCAGGCGGGCGTCCACTGAGGACATGTTGTTGCGAGGCACCCACACCTCGGGCGTGTAGTTCCTCGGCGTACACATGCCGATGATCTCGCCTCCCCACCCCGTCATGTGGAAGCCGAAGGCGACACCGCCACCGCGGTCGCCGTAGTCCTCACTGAGGTGGGCCTCGACGTACACGTCCACGCCGTCGCCGTCACCGAACTCGTGCCACATCCCCCAACGCACGTCGTCGCCGGACTCGTCCGCCGGTTCAGCGAAGTTGACCTCGGGGCACGCCTCCCGCACCCGCTCCAGCAGGGCCAGGGCACGGGGTGCGACGAGCTTCATCATCCGTGTGAGAGATCGCTGTCTGGTCATGGTGGGGAACCTCATGCGTGTGGGGTGAGAGAGGGAACGTCGTCGGCTTCAGCGATAGTAGTAAGGGCAGGCTGCCTGTTCCGCCTTCATGTGTCTCAGCAGGTCATCGGTCGTCACCCGGTCGAACCCGCACCGCCCCAGAGCCTGGCGAACCGCTTGCAGGGACTTGGAGCCGTGCCACCGCTGAAAGCCCGCACACAGGTCAACCGTGGTGGTGCCGTTGCCAGCGTAGGTGGCGGCGAAGACCGGCCTCTCGGCGATGGCGGAGAGCGACGGCGGGAGCGGTCGGACGGTCGTGCCCTCAGCGGTCGTCACGGCCAAGTGCGGCGGGGTGAGTGCGTGAACCATCAGGACTCCTTCGCTGACCGCTGCCCGGTGCGTCTCGCTCGTGGCCTGCATGTGGGTGTCTCCCTTGGGTGTCGTGTGCGGGGGGTGGCATTCGAGGGGGGTCGGGGCAAGGCAGGTCGGGGCGGGCATCCGCTCCAGCCCGTGGTCAGTTGATGGTGAGTTGCCGCATCCCCTCGGGGTGAATCCACGGCCGTTCCCGGAGGCAGACCTGCGGGGCGTAGCCCACCTCCACCAGTTCCCGCAACAGCGGCTCGTACTCATCGAGCTCGGCCGGGCGGGTGATGCTGATGACGTGTCCGTAGTCGGCCGCCCCGTGCTGCCCGACGTGCATGTAGGATGAGCACTGACCGCACCGTCCGCCCGCTATGGCGGGGAACAGGGCGATCACCTCTCCCTGGGGGAAGGCTCGGAAGACGACGGGTGTGACTTCGGGTTCGTCGGGTGTGTTGGGCATCCGTCCGTCACCTCCGTCCGCGATGGCGGTGTAGCAGCTCCGAGACAAGGCAGGTCAGTCGGCTGAGTTGCCCTCGGCGATCTTGGCCTTGACGAAGGGGCACTCGGTGCCGTCTCCGCCGTGGGGACAGGCCGTGTCTGGCGGATCGCCGGTCCGTGAGGCCGTCCTGGCCATCACGGCACACGCAGCAGCATCGTGTTCGTAGCCGAACCATACGCAGGCCATGTCGTGTCCTCCGCGTCATTCCTGTCCGGCCCTGTCGGAGGTGGCGATCTGCCACCTCCCGGGCAGGGCGGATCGGGTCAGACCTCGATGCTGGTCAGCTTCACGACGACCCTCGCCCCGCTCTCCAGCGATTCCCGCAGGAGGCGGCGTGTCTCATCGGCCTCGGCCTGCACCTGCGACAACGGTCGGGGCGTGAACGTCTCGTCCACCCACACGAACCCGTGACCCGGCAGGCACCGCTCGTTCAGTTCGTCGAGTTCGTCCATCGGCGTGTAGCCCAATTCGGGGAAGTCGCCCGCGACCCACCCGAAGGCGAGGTGCGGGCAACCATCGGGGGCGACGTCGCTGTATTCGGTGACAGCCCATATCCTGCAATTGGCCCCGAGGAACAAGACTTGGACGACCGGATCAGGCACGTCCTCCTGCGAGTACAACTCCGGCAGGCGGGCTTTGAGTTCATCGGTGAGGAGTGGGATCGGCATCGTGGGCGTCACCTCCATGGGAGGTGGCGTTCGGGAGCGGCCGGGGCAAGGCAGGTCGGGATGCGTTTCACCGGGCGGTGCGATGCCGAGTGCCCCAATGGGCACAAGCCACGTTTCCCCCGGCGGTGCCCCGTCCAGCCGAACCTCATAACCGGAGACCTCTCCATCGCCACCGAGCACCGCGATGACGGTGCCGGGGTAGGGAGACGAGAACCTGTCGCCGACTTTCAGTGCGTTTGTCATCGTCCCAAGCTCCTCTCGGCCGCCTCGGCGGCGGCCTGCACGAACTCTCCCGACCAGCCCCATCTCACGACGCAGTCCGCCGGTCAAGCCGGTGACAAGCGATACAGTTGACTCTCCACTTCTCGCTCGTATCTCTGCATCCGGGCGACGAGACGCCGCTTGCCGTCGGCGGTCGGCCCTGCCTTCGGGAGGTGGGCGACCACGAGGACTTCCTCGCCATTCCTGCGGCTGACGTATGCGGTCAGTTCCTGCTCCTCGCCGACCGGCACCGGCGGCCCGTATCGCTGGGCACATTCCCGAGCCAGAGCGATGAGCGGTTCGGCTTGCTGCCGAAAATCTTCCTCCGACATCTCCCCGTCGTGCAGGCTGAGGCACAGCGATGCGAGTTCGGCCAGGTGGACGTTCGCTCCCGATTCCATGATCGCCCGCCGGACGGGTGCCTGTGAGGCCTCTCTCGCCATGCCGAGGCCGAGGAACTGGGCTGCCGCCCTCGCACCCCGGATGCTCGCCCTCGGATTGCAGGCCTCGCCGCCGTAGAGCCAGCGAACGACCTCCCCGAAGTCGTAGCCCTTCGACCGCTTGCTCCGCCACAGGACGGCACAGGCTTCGGCCAACCGCTGGACGCCAGGGTCTACCTCGGCCACTTCCGGCATCGAAGCATCGGCGATCTCCTGCCAAGCCTGGGACAGGGCTTTGCTGAATCGCCACTGGGGCATCCAGGAGTCCGCCTTGAGTTGGACGGTGAGCAAAGACTTCAGACGCTTGCCCACGGTCGGGTTGATTCGCATGACCTCGTCGACCTGAGCGAGTGCGTTGATCTTCATTGGTGATCGGCCTCCCGGTACGTGTCGTGTGCCAGGGGTGGCATTCAGACGACCACGAGGCAAGGGAGGTCGGAAGCAGGGGACGGCGAGGCTCGGCGGCCGCAGGCCGCCGAGGCGAGGTGTACCAGTGTCCCCACGTGGCGGAACCGGATTCCGCCGATCCAAATGGCATGGCCGATTCCCGAAGGCGATTCGGCCGGACGATTCCGCCATGCGTCAGGCGAATCCGACTCGCCGAATCCGAAATGGGTCCCATCTGGGACAAGGTGGGTCCCATCCGAGTGGGGGCCCCCACCGGAGACTCACGGGGCCACCGAGACTCCCTTCGACGCCAAAATCGACGGGTGTGGATAGAAGATCGGAGTGCCGACGCAACCCCTCTGTCGCCCTATTGGGCACCCATTCGTGGAGCCCTCGGATCGGGACATGCGTGGTTCTGGCAGGGCAGTTCCGAGGGGCGATGAGGGTGGGGAGGAACGGCCATCGCTCCCCACCTTGAGGTCGACGACATGGGAGTGTGCTGGGGATGAACAAGGCCATCGACGACCTGCGTGCGTCCGCCGATGCCCTCCGAAGACTGGATCATGTAGCCAGTAGCGATGGCATCGCCGACCCCGATCGGTTTCTCGATTCGGATCTGGGCCAGAGCGGTGGAGCCCGATCGAGGAATCGGTTCCGGTGGCCTTTGTCTCGCCGGATGAGATCGAGGACTCGACTCCGATCACAAGCCGGACACACCTCGAGAGCCGGGCACTCTCACGGAGGCCCACCCCCACCGCCCCTTGGGGCCCCCGAACGGGATACCCAGATCGGGACTCGTTCGGCGGACACAACGTACTCCGGGTTATGAGGCGTGAGTCGTGGGCGTGATGATTGCCGGGAAGGCTCGGGGTCCTGCCGACGGTGCCCGAGACCTCCCCGAGACATGCCGAGAGCCACGGCCATGTTCCGCTCCCCTGTGTGCGGGCAGAAGCCCTCTTCGGCGGCGGTCGGCCGTTCCAACCCGTGGCTCGACGGATGGAGTGTTCACTGCGGTCGGGAACCCGAGACTGGAATCCACTGCGGGGAACCCGATCTCGGTTATGGCACCGCCTCGGGGCCTTCGCCACTTCGTCTCGGGTTACCTCGGGTTGTCTGGAGGGCGTCGATGGGCGTCACGGCCGGGCTTCGGGGGACCTGAGGCTTGAGGGATCGGGGGGCGACTGGTTGGGCTGTGGAGTCTGTGCGGGAACCCGAGAATGGGGGCCTCGTGGGCCCCTTGTGAAGCTGTTTCCCAGCACCTCACCATCGGCGGACGACACAGCAGGTACGCAGACCAGTACCGCCGGTCAACCCCCGGGGCACTCTCGACTGCCGAGCCTATGCCATGCGACCTACCGCAGGGAGCTGGCCGGGATCATCACCCAGGTCGACGACCGCAGGACGATCCTCCGGGTGGACGGCGAGGGCTTGCTCGAAGGCGGACGCCATCTCGGTGAGCGTCACACCGAGTGCACGTGACAGCTTGGTGAGGGTGCGTAGTGACGGGCTGTTGATGCCCCGTTCGAGCAGGCTGATGTAGGTCCTGTGGAGGTCGGTGACCTCGCCCAGTTCCTCCTGGGTGAGCCCGGCCGCTTCCCTGTACGCCCTGAGCACCTGGCCGAACACCGCATCTTCCATGCCCCTGAGTGTAGGAAGTTGACCATGCCAAGTCTTCAGAGTATACTCTGAATCATTGGTGTTGCCGGTAGCGGCGGCCAGTGTCAGCGTCAGTGGGACGATGGGGTACCACCGGCGACGTTCCCCCATCCATCCCAGCCCAGTGCAGCCAGTGTCCTTCAGAGACAGCGACGCAACACGAGGGGAGATCCTCCATGAGGCTACTCGACGGCGAACTCAATTGGTTCGGTGCAGTGCTGATCGCTATCGCCATCTTCCTGCTCGCGGGCGTCGGGCCGATGCTGCTCGTCGCCCGGGACATGGTGTCGAACTCCACAGGTGTCGGTGAGACTGCCCTGCTCGTCTACTTCGGTCTCGCGATCGGCGTCCTCGTGCTGGTGCTGATCGGGTGGGCGGTCGAGGCCATCAATGCCACCGTGGGGCGAGCGGCCTACCGTGCCAAGAGAGCCGTGCGACCCTACGTCCCAGCATTGGGCATCGTGGCAGTGCTGATGGTCGGCGGGTACTTCGTCCTCAGGCCCAGGCTGCTGAGACACGGTCAGCAGACCCCATCGCAGGTCGCGGTCGTGGATGGGCAGCGGTCCCTGCCGCAGGTCCCGTCGTCTGGGATGCCGCAGAGTCTGCCCCAAGGACAGGTACCGTCTCAACAGAGCGGCGATGGGTGGACCAAGGGGCAGGATGGGATTTGGGGGAAGGTGGAGACCACCCCGCTGCCACAGGCCGCCCAAGCGAGTCCGAACGCAACGCCAGAGGAACTGGAGAAGCGGGCGTTGCAGTACGAGCAGTCCGGCGTGAGTAACCCCGCCCTGTGGCAACAGGCGGCCGACGCTTGGCAGCAAAGGGCCGAGTCCCTGCCGCCCAACTCCGCAGGGGCTCTGGAGGCTCATAGGCGGTTCTTGCAGTGCCTCGACAACAGCTCCAACCCCGGCGGCCGATCCCACTTCGGTCCTGGCGATCGTGATGTCAGGTGACCCTGACGCCTTCGGCGGCACCGCCGGAGGGAAGCGTGTGCCCATGACCTCAGTGGGCCGGAGCGAATCACTCTCATGGCGAACGACCCGAACAGCTCTGAACGAGTTCACTTCCCCTGCCCCGGCTGCGGCGTCACGATGCGGGCCCCGAGGGACAGGATCGGGCAGACCTGTCGGTGCACGAGGTGCGGGGCGACGACCACCGTGCCCGGGGCACACGGCTCATCCTCGGCCCATTCGGGCAGTCAGCACCAGTCCGATGGGGGGACCGAGCCCGCTTCGGGTGGCGATCCTCCCTCGGGGTCTCGGTCGAGGCCGGAGTCCCAGTCATCATATGGCGGGATGGATGGCCTGGCGGACACCTTGCAGGAAGGAGCGGCGGCCATCTCCAAGGGGATCGACTGCGTGTGGTGGTTGGGCTGGCGGGGGATCGGATGTGGATGCCTGGTGATGCTGATCCTCGGAATACTCCTGGCGATAGTGAACGCCATATCTCCCCATACCGCCCTGTGGCTGACGCGGTGAGGTCAAGCTCACCAGGTCGAGGGTCGAGCAGGCGACCGTGACGGCGACCCCGCTAGCTCGGGGGAACTGCAACGGCACCACGCCCCCCACAGCTCACCGCCCCCTCGTCGCCTCTCCCAGCGGCACCAGACACAGGAACTGCAGGCCCTCCTCGCCAGCTCGGAAGCAGTGCATCTCCTCGGGCACCACGAGCACGGCACAGTCGGGATGCACCGGTGTCTCGCCCTCGTCCGGCACGACCGCCCCGCTGCCCTGGAGCACGTAGACCTCGTGCTCCCAGGGGTGTGAGTGGAGCGGCGTCTGCCCATTGGCTTCTAGGGCGAAGCGGCGGACGCGATGTCGCAGATCCCTGCCCGCTGCTGCTTGGTTCGTCATCGGATCAGGATGCGGTCCAGTAGTGCCAGTGCCTCGGTCCGACTGAAGTGGCGGTCGAGGCTGCCGATTCCGTAGCGTCTGTACCGCTCAGAGCCCTTAGCGTAGAGGCCGCCGCTTGCGAACTCATCCTGCGTCTCGCGTGGGCGTCTTGGCTTCTCATCTTCGTCAACTTCGTACTTGAGCGGCGGCTCGACGACAACGGGCATTAGCATGTGGACTTGCCGCGGTACGTGCGACTCGAACATGCTGTAGAGCGTGTCATACGGGATCAGCCTGAAGCCTGGGGGCAGCAATCTCGCAAAGCCGTCAGAGAGGATGTCGTTGGTGATCTTCTGGGCGATCTCTGCAGCCAGCCCCATGATCACGAACGCGTGCAGCTCGTCACCAATGGACAACATCCTGTATCGCCGGTCAACGCACTTTGCCGCGAGTTGCTTTGAGTACTGCCGGGCCTGAGCGACCGCTGCCTCAGCGTCTCGAGATAGCGTAACGATCGTCTTGCGGGGGACGGCGAGTATCGCGGACGATGGCCGCTTCAGTTCGATCACGCCATAGACGTACGGGAGTTGTGGGGTCTTGGGGTAGAACACGAAATCCGCCTCGCTCCTTCCCGGGCGGCCAAGCGGACAGATGTCCTCCGGTGCGATCTTCAGTGGGAGCGATTCGGACAGCACGTAGGGGTGTTCCGAAAAGAAAGACTGCCAGTCCCGTTCTTTCGTCTCTGCCCGCAACATATCGGCGAAGCAGTCGCGAGCCTCGCGGAGACGGTGGTCAGACACGATGGCCTCCGATCATGGCGGTCTTGTGCACTGCACCACTACAACAGCACCGACATCGTAACGCCTCGAACCCCGGTCGTCAATGGCATGGCCTGAGAACCACACGCCGCTACGTCGAGTACCACAGACTTCGGCCGAGGCCCGCTACCCCGTCGCCATCGAAGCCACCTGGGGCGTCCGCCTCGAGGAGTTCTCGACCCACGTTCGGGACACTCTCGGTGCCTCCTGGCTGGAGAACCCCGCGAGCGTGGTGAGGACGCTGGAGGAGATGAGGGTGTCGAACGTGCCCACGTAACGGGGTCCGAAGGCAGGTCCCCGGGCCACCCTCCGTGCCTTCTGGGTGGAGAGCCTGGCGAGCGTGGACCGGACGCTGGAGGAACTGGGGGAGTTCGGACGACACGTCCATCTGACGATCACCGCAACCGACGCCCGGGGCACTCTCCGTGCCTTCTGGCTGGAGAACCTGGCGAGCGTGGACCGGACGCTGGAGAAGATGGGGGGGGCAGGTGGGAGCGACTGACGAGGCGTGCGACCGACGTCGGGGCAGCCGCCGAAGTGGGATCCGTGCGGGGGGGGAGGCGGCGATCTGTCTGGTCGCACAGTGCGGGCAACGCCACACCGAGCTAGTCCAGTTGCGGACCACCGGAACTCTCCACCATATGGGGTGTGCGGCATGAGTACCTGGGAGATCACCTGCGATCGCTACATCGCCTTCTGCGACATCATGGGGTTCAAGTCGCTCGTCCACCAGTACAGAGACCATCACGAAGGCCTGTACGATCGCATCCTAGACCTGCACGATACCACGAGCCGGGCCGTGGCCCTCGCCGAGGAGATCGAGCCGACGGCCACCTATGCAGGTCACCTCCGAGCTGTGCAGTTCTCGGACTCCATCGTGTTGATGACCAAGGACGCTTCGAGTGTGGCATCGCTCCTGATCACGCTGGGGTCGATGCTGATCTTCCGCCAAGCCTTGGAGTACAGCCTCCCTCTGCGGGGGGCCATCGCGGTGGGCAGGGCGACTGCCGACTTCGAGCGATCCATCCTGTTTGGGCAGCCCATCATCGATGCCTACCTGCTGGCGGAAGACCAGCAATGGTATGGAGTGGTGCAGCACCCGGACATGGACGTGTTGCCTCCAGAGGACGACCAGGGAGACCTGCAGGAGCTCGGCGACGACGAGATGCCTCTGACCGAGACCTTCCTCGTGCCACTGAAGAGCTGCCCGGAGGGCAAGACGCTACAGGTGGTGAACTGGCCCATTGTCCTCGATACCTCTGACAGGATAGAAGACCTCCTGCGATTCCTGTCGCACCCGGAGTCAGATAAGCTCAGCTCCTACCATAGAAGCACGCTCGACTTCGCAACCGCCACCTGGAGCAAGTACCACAAGTGAGGGGGCTCGACGCCAAGGGGGGCGACACGCATCAACCAGCACACGAAGGTATCAGCCAGGCACGCCGTAGGCTCCTCCAGATCGCGGATACGCATCGGTCGGCGTGCCCTCGACTACTCCGTCAGCCGGATCTCCGGCGTCCGTCCTCGCAGGGGCGTCGACGACCCGAAGAGGTCGTGAGAGTCCGCAAGCCAAACCGTCAAGCGGATACCCAGCCGTCCAGCCGAGTGACCACCGCAAGGGGACCACCCATGCTCCTCGAAGTGAAGGACTTCCTCAGCATCAAGCACGCCCGGCTCGAGACGGACCGGAACCACGCCATCATTGCGGGGCTGAATGGGTGCGGGAAGACGCATCTACTGCTGTCGCTGGCATGTGCCTACGGCAGCGAGCCAGAGACGACGTTGTCTGATGAAGTCGGCATTGAACCGAGTGAGGCGAACGATGCCCTGTCGCGATGCCTAGTCGTTGCCACTCCTGCTCCCCAGAGCGTGATCTACTATCCTTCGCAGCGGGACGTGATGGGAGGCAGTCGCCAAGCTGTACGTCGATCTTACCCTGAACTCGCGGGCATCAGAGAGTCTCTGAGCACGAACGGATATGCTCGTATCAACCTCCTGCATCAGAGACTGGCGTTGAGGGGCTGGCAAAGCTATCTGTACGAGGCACTGGGCCCAGATAGCCATTACGCGGACGAGGTCCGACGGTGGAAACGGTTTGATGCTGCGATCAGGGACTCAATCCACAAGCAGTTGGTGATCATCGGTCACCTTCCTATGGCTGAAAACGCCGTTGCCGTGCAACGGGACGATGGAGGGACACACTCTCTGTGGGGTCTGAGCACTGGGGAGAAGGAAGTCGTCAGCCTGGCCTTCGATGGCGACTTGTGGCAGCGAGATACCCTGTTCCTGGTTGATGAGCCGGACGCACACTTGCACCCGTCTACGCAGAGCGATCTCATCGCGTATCTGAGGGGCATAATCCCCAGCGAAGCCTTCCTGCTGGTCACCACGCACTCTCCATCGCTGGTTCTGTCGAGCGACCCTGATGCCCTGTGGTGGATGGTCGATGCGGCGAAAGCCGACGGGGGGAATCAGCTCCGCAGGGCGGGCGTCGACGCCAACGTGGCGGAGATGCTCATCGAGCTCTACGACCCAAATGCCCGAAGCCCCCACGCTGCGTCCCTCTTGGCGACGATGCGAGACCGAGAGTATGCGAGGTTCATCGGCCAATGCACCCAAGACGCGGCGGATGGCGTGGACGAGGTATCCGGTAGCGAGCAGCAGATCACGACCATCGTCGAGGCCCTGGAAGCCTTGCTGGCAGAGCACGAGCGAGTTCACTACCTTGACTTCGGTTGTGGCCCGGGAAGGTGCTTGGACGCACTATCGCAACTGCCGACGGCGAAGCAAGCAAAGCTCACGGTCAGCCTAGTGGACCAGAACCAATCGGCGTTAGGGAAGACCGTAGCCGCACTTCGTATAAAAGCACCTGCTGTAGCCATAGCGTTGTGCGGCCAGAACCTTAGTGCGGTTGGGGAGATTGACTACGCGGTTGCCGCCAACGTCTTCCATGAGTTGACCGGCCGAGCGTTTGTGACTTGTCTTGTTGACCTGTGGAACAAACTTGCTCAGGGCGGGCTGCTACAGGTGCTGGACTTCGACGAGTTGCCGGACGGGGAACGCGGCTTCCTCGTTCTGTCTCGCCAGGCTTGGAGGGTCCTGTTTGGGGGGGTGGGGGCAAAGGCGGAAGTTCGGCAGTGCAAGACGCAGCACGGATGGCCCTTCGTGCACGTAGAGGTGACCCGCCGTACGGCCCGCAAGCTGTCCATCCCGCGGGCCGCCAGAGCCTACCGAGCGGCCGTGCAGACCACGCGAGAGGAGTGTCTGTCCAAGCTGGCTGACAAGAGAAGCGGGCGTGCCAGGGCGTTCTGGCTGGAGAACCTCGCGGCGGCGGATGAGACGCTGGCCAGCCTGGACGTGTCGGGCACGTTCGTGCCATGACACCCTCGACCGCCCTCCGGGGCACTCTCAGTGCCCTCCGGCTGGAGAACCTGGCGAGCGTGGACGGGACGCTGGAGGAGATGGGGGCCTCAGGTGCGGATGCCTGACGGCCCCTGCGACCGAAGTCAAGGGTGGTCGCCGCTGTAGATTCCGTGCCGGGGGAAGTAGCGGCTTACGGTCTGTTCGCACAGTGGAAGACAGGGTCTCCCAAACTATCCCAGTTGAGGAACATCGGAGTTCCGGCCCATCGGAGGTCTGTGGCATGAGTACCTGGGGGATCACCTGCGATCGCTACGTCGCCTTCTGCGACATCATGGGGTTCAAGTCGCTCGTCCAGGAGCACGAGGGCGATTACAGCGGCCTCCACGCTCGGCTCGCGAAGCTGCACGATACGACGAGCCAAGCCGTGGCCCTCGCCGAGCAGACCTGGCCGACGGCCACCTATGCCGGTCACCTCCGAGCTGTGCAATTCTCGGACTCCATCGTGCTGATGACCAAGGATGCTTCGAGTGTGGCATCGCTCCTGATCACGCTGGGGTCGATGCTGATCTTCCGACAGGCATTGGAGTACGGCCTCCCTCTGCGGGGGGCCATCGCGGTGGGCAGGGCGACTGCCGACTTCGAGCGATCCATCCTGTTTGGGCAGCCCATCATCGATGCCTACCTGCTGGCGGAAGACCAGCAATGGTATGGAGTGGTGCAGCACCCGGACATGGACGTGTTGCCTCCAGAGGACGACCAGGGAGACCTGCAGGAGCTCGGCGACGACGAGATGCCTCTGACCGAGACGTTTCAGGTGCCACTGAAGGTGAAGGGCTGCCAGCCCGAGACCCGAAGCCTCCAGGTGGTGAACTGGCCCATCATCGTCGACACGCTCGGAGAGTTGCATGAGCTGCTGGGACGCCTCAAGCCGTCCGACTCGCACCCAGAACGAGAGAAGCTCACCCCCTACTACGAGAGCACGCTCGAGTTCGCAACCACAACCTGGAACAAGTACCGCGGGCCACGAGCCTAGCCCTAAGAAGGCATTGCGTATCAGCTCGCGGCAGAGGGTACTAACCAGGCAGGCCGTAGGCTCCCTCACGTCATGGACACGCATCGCCTCGTGTGCCCTCGGTCTGGCCATCGGCCGGTTCCCGAGTCTCCGTCCCGGCAGAGGCGTGGGCGACCCGAAGAGGTCTCGAGGGCCCGTCGGGCGAACCTCCGAGCAGCCGACCAACGCGAACCCACCCTTGGTGTGCCGCCACCGGTCTCCCGTCCCGGGTAGGCCACCCGACCGACGGCCGCCGACGCACGAATTCTCGCTACTTGCCCGCAACGCCTCGATCCGCGTCCGACAGGGAATGGACATAGGGTGTTCGCACGATCGCTGGTGGGCATCTCTGCGAAGTCGAGAGCCTGGAATGGGGTATAGCGTTGTATAAGTTTCCGCCATTTAAGGTGTTGACCTATTGACAGACCGCTGTGGACGTGCTAACGTATTGATAGTTCATTGACATCTGACCGTGTGGGTCTTGACATGGGCATACATTCGTGGTATCATCATCGCCGCACCGCCGTAGATCGGCGGTGTTTGTGTTGCAGCGTTATACCCGTATGCCAGGGAGGATCGCATGCCGCCGGGCCGCACGTGGACGACAGTTCATAGCCAGTTTGAGCGAAACCAGACTCAGAACAAGTGGTCTGGATCGTCCTCGCGACGTCCCCGCTATATCGGTCGTCTCGGCCTGGGTCCGTCCCGCACTCAGTATGTGTTCAGCCCGCGGGTGCGGGAGGAAGCCAGACATGCAGTGCATCTCCTCTCGTGGGATCAGTGACGGCAGGGCAAAGGCCTGAAGACTGACCGCAGTAGGTAGCCGTTAAGCATATGCCTCTGGCGTTTGAGCCAGAGGCACATTGTTTCCAGGGGACGCCGGAATGCAGTGCACCATCCCCGAAGCCAGAGCCGAACTTGAGCTCTGTTGCTCAGACAGCGGAGAGCAGCGGAAGCTGACATTCGTGTTCGGCAACGGTGCCTTCTACTTCCCGATATGGCGTTACCACGAGGTCGAGCTTCTCGTCGTCTGTGCCTACCTGAATGCGTATCTAGGAGGGGGGCACACGGACTGGTTGGGTGAGCTTGATCTACTCAGGCAGCTTGAGCCTCACGATCTACTAAGCCATCTGAAGGACCGCGAACCCGAACTGCTCGCCTACAAGCATTGCGTAGATGAGACCGACCGCAACGCCGGGGTATGGCTCATATTCGACCGCTTCCGGGTCCTGTCGGCCGCGACTGTGACCAAGCATCGGGTCCCCAGCGTCTACAAGGCGGCCGCGGATCTCTACCATCACGGGATGGTCAGAGGCATTTGTACGACCAACTACGACTTGTCGCTCGACGCGATCCTCGCAGCACTCTCGGTCCCCCACGCAACCAACCCCTGCAGCCCGCCGTGCGAGCCCCGTAACGGGTTCAATGAGCCGCCTGATCCCGCCAAGCTACCTGTCTGGAAGCCACACGGCCGCCTGGACTTCTATGCTGGGCCGCCGTCGGGAAGCCGTTTGGACCCGGCACGCCTGTCGGGACCGGGCGTGATCGACCCTGGCACCCTCGGGGTTGGCATGCCTCGGCACTTCCACGATTACAACGAGTACTATCGGAGCATCCAGTTCGGGAAAGAAGTCGAGGCGTGCTCGAAGTGGATGTCGGACGAGCTCGGCACGAGCGACGCCATAGTCGTGGTCGGATTCACGGGGCACTACGAACCGGCTACTGGGCAGGGAGAGGCGATTGCCCATGCAGTTGTGGAGGCGGTGAACCGGGGAGTGAAGGCCTTCATGCTGCATATGTGGAAGGATGGCTGGCGAAGCTACCTGTGGAAACGGCTATACCCGAGCAAGATGGCCTATGTCGTCGATGCACCGCACGGCCAGACGGCGGCGGAGCTGTTCGACTTCGTCGTATGCGACTGTCCGTGCCTGATGAACTACATCAACACCCCGTGACCCCCGGACGCACGCATAGACCAGAATAGGGCTGGCCAGAGGGCGAGACACTCGGGTTGCCAGGAGGATGACGTGATCACTATAGGTAACCGGGGATACTTGCTGAGTCTCGCTCGACTGGTGCCTGGGCGAGAAGAGGCCGCCTCTTTCTCCAGAATGGTGGACGAGGGGCTGCCCACGTATAAGGTGTTCGGCTACTGGGACGTAGCGACGTTTGCACAGTTGACGTCACTGTCAGAGATCCCCAGTACCGCTGCCCAAGCCTACGACTACCGCTTGCCGCGAGGGGCTGTGTCAAGGGCAACGCAGGAAGTGTGTTACACCTTCGCAGACCTCGACGATTCGGGACCCGTTCGAGCGTTCCCGCACCTGGGTCAGTGGCCACAGGACCGATGCCTCGGTGTCTGTTTGGCCAAGCTCACGGACGAAGCACTGCGAGCACGCGGCGTAGCGGCCATCGCTGATCTGCGGGACGCTGTGCTGGGCCTGTCGACCGGGCTTCGTTCCCCCAACGTGCTGATCGGTGGCAGCCTGTCATGGGCGGACGCTGTGATCCTGTTCTTCGCGAACGACTTCCCAACGATACTGACCGACATCGCACGCGTCGTTAGCTACGCTTCCGCAGAGCACGCCTCGCTCCTAAAGACAGTGACCCTCCCGTGCTACAGGTACCATGACAGCATCGATCAGAATCCCGATCCAGATGACGACTTCTTCGCGGCGGAGGGACTGGGGCGGATCGTCGCGGACGTGTCCTGCTCGTTCCGCAGTGGCAGCCCAGAGAAGATGCTGGCCATCGCGAGGCATTACTTCGGGGGCGTCCCGGCCTTCGTCCTGGGCCAGAACGACGTGGTGGTGAGATCGGATCTTCGCGGCCCTGAGTTAGTCGCACGCCTCCTTCAGATGCGTCGGGAAGACGCCCGCGAACTCATCGGGACGGCGACGTATCTCCTTGGCACCGACATCGATCTGTGCCAAGATATGCCTAAGGGCGACGGGGCGTCAGCAGCCCCCGAGGACTTCGATGTTGGTTGGCCTGATAGCGAAGTCGTCGATGGGCTCCGCGTACAAGACGAAGCCTTGGCACGCAACATCGAGACTCTGTATGAGTGTGCGTCCTTCTATGTCAGCGACCCGATCTCCCGATCGGGATTCGACGACTTGGTCCTGCCCCTAAAGGCGTTCGCTCAGCACCTGGACGCAAACCGGTGCCAACTGGACAATACCGAGCTGCTCTCTCACTGGTGGGGGGGCTACAAGGACCTATCGATCGCCCTCAGGCAGCGTGCATCGGCAGTGCAACGCATCTTCGACGGAACCTACCAGCCGCCTAGCACGGCTGTCTCAGCATCCTGGAAGATCACTCGGGCGGCAACCGCTCTTGTGCAGGATCTCCTGGAGGGACTCGGCCAGCCCTGGGAGGGTTGTATCGTTGTCGACTGGGATGCGGACTTCTCGCAGTCGGGCTCCGGGATCATCTCGATCCCACATGGCCAGATTGTGGTGCCGTCAGGCTGGTGGGGTCTGGGGCATGAGACCGGTCACGAACACCTACGCCAGCATCTGGCGGAGCTCTGGGCCAGCGATCTGGAGAGCTACGGAGTAGAGACCTCGATGGAGGAACTCATCGACCGAGCCTCCACTGGGGCTCCCTGCTGGCAGATCACACCCGCGTGGTTCTGGGAGGAGATCTACGCTGAGCTCTTCGATTTCATCGTGACGATGGGGGCTGATTGGGACTACTACCTTGGCACGGCGTGGACATACGTTCAGAAGGCTGTTTACCGGCATCAGATTCCCGAGTTTGTGTTCCGGTCAGTGCTCGTCAAGGCAGTTCACCTCGCTATGCAGGGGGAGCTGCCGTGGAATGCTTCTGAACTGCGGAACCGCGAGACCGAAGCCATCTGGAACGGGTTTACGTCCGGAGTATCCGGTTGCTCCTCTGAGCCTTTCCGGGAATGGATTGAAGACCCGCTCCACCGACGTGACGCACGCATCGTGCTCTCAGCTTGGTGGCCGGTGGCTAGTATCACGGCACAGGCTGTCATGAACAACGTGACCGGCTGCCTACAAGAGCGGCTGAAACGAGCCGATGAGACGGCGGACGCCTGGCTCCGAGGGGAGGTTGTGCCTGATCCCCACGGAGCCTTCGCCGCTGTCAAATCCCTAAGGGCCGCCTACCTCGGGGCCGCCGAGGAGCGAGTGCGGACCGAGGTCGCAGTCATAATGTCTCTATGGCATCTCGGCGTGACATGCCACTCGGGCTATGGGGCGGTGTCCTAGCCAGCTCCCCGCCGCGGCCGCCACACGGCGAACTCCACGCGTTGCCGATCCGACCAGACGCGGCGTCACCATCACACGCAGCTACGCCCACGATGCTCTGAGTGGTCCCCTGCAGCCGCGATGACGCCTGTGTGTCTCGTCTCGCTGCGTGTAGGCCGTCGCAACAGCTCGCAGCCGCTTCGTCAGAACAAGATGACATTTCTCATTCCGCAGCAAACCGTGGCCACTTGGCTGCGTTTCGTTCCAGGACAGACTTGGTCTCAGGTTGGCTCGGCTGTGGTGCCCGGGTGGTGGCTCGCGTGAGGCCGTTGCCCCTGGTTTGTCGAGGGGCCCGAGCCAGCCCCGCCTTCCATCGCCCGCCTCAGCTCCTCGAAGGCCCTGACCTGCTCCGTCTCCGTCTGCAGCCTCACGATCCGTCGCAGTTGGCGTTCGGTGAAGCGGCACTTGTCATCGTGGAGGAGCGTGGACAGGTAGTCCACGATGGGGGCGGGCAGATCGAGGATGTTCATGATCTGGGTCACTCGGGCCCGGCTCATCTGGCCGCCTCGGTGGGTACCCTTTCGGTGATCTTGTTCAGCGGGACCAACCAGCACCGCCAGTGGCGGCCCTGGTCGCGACATTCGCTGGTTCTCCGCCATCGCGTCGCATGCCAGC
>CAYWBK010000058.1:0-20185 GCA_964455745.1 uncultured Armatimonadia bacterium | reverse complement strand
GGCACGCCGATGCCGGCTCATGCGGAGCAGACGATTAAGGCTGTCGAGGCCGGCAAGCACGTCCTCAGCGAGGTCACAATGGCCTCGACCGTGGCCGACTGCGCGCGGATCGTCGAGGCGGTGCGCAAGAGCGGGCGGACGTACATGCTCGCCGAGAACTGCCTTTACTGGCCCTTCATCCAGGAGTGGAAGCGTTGGGCCGCGGCGGGGCGGTTCGGCGCGTTCGTCCACGCCGAGGCGGAGTATCTGCACCCGATCCCCGGGCTGATCTACGACCGCGAGACGAACACTCCGAAGTGGCGCTTCGACCGCGCTCCGCTGCACTATTGCACTCATTCGCTGGGGCCACTGCTTGAGGTGATGGACGACCGCATCGTCCGCGCGATGGGCCTCGGCAACAGCCACCACGTCCTTCCCGAAGCGCCCGTCGGCGGGATCGATATGCAGGTTGGCCTGTTCGAGACTGAGAAGGGCGCGACCGTGAAGCTGCTGCGCACCTCGGTCCTCCCGCGCAAGCCCGCGATCCACTACTACGCCTTGCACGGAAGCCGTGGTTATGTGGAGACCGACCGTGGCGGCCCGGCGGGCACGGGGCGTCTGTACGTCGAGGGCGAGATGGACGCGGCGGAGGAGATCGACTGCACTCTCATCGACAGGAGCCTGCCGGAGTCGGCACACGCCGGCGGCCACGGCACCGCGGAGTACGCGCTGGTGCACGACTTTCTCGACTGCATCGAGGCGGGGAAGAGGCCGGACCTGGACGAGGTGCGCGGGTTCGAGCTGTCTGTGCCGGGCCTGATTGCCCATGAGTCAGCGATGAACGGCGGGGTGTGGATGGATGTGCCGGAAGCGCCGTGACGAGCCCGCGCGTGGGGCAGAGGGCGTCCGCGTGGGATGAAGGGCGCGTGGCGCGGGCGTCTCGCCCGCGATGCCGTTGTCGTGGTCGTTTGCCGGTGTCATACTGCCTGAGAGAGCCGCTGGTAACGGCCTCGCGGGCGAGACGCCCGCGCCACGCGGGAGTACAAGGAGCCCCACCATGATTGACTGTCACGTTCACCTCGGCAAGACATCCATCGGGACGTTCCCGCATCGTTCCGTCGCCTCGGTCCATCAGTGGATCGACATCATGGACCGCCACGGGATCGAGAAGAGCGTGCTTCTGCCGCTGGAAAGCCCCGAAGGCTGCGGGGGATGGTATCTGACGGAGGAAGCTCTCGAGGACTGGCGCACGTACTCCGAGCGCCTGATCCTTTTCGTCGGCATCGATCCGCGCGCGTACAATGTCGAGGGGCGCATCAAATACTACGCCGAGCAGGGCGCGGTTGGCTTCGGCGAGCACAAGCATGGCCTCGCCTTCGATGACCCGCTGTGCATGAACATCTACAAGATCGTCGACGATCTCGGCTGGCCGCTGCTGTACCACAGCGACCCGGACCTGAACATGGACGAACCCGGCCTGCCGCGCCTGGAGAAGTGCCTGAAGGAATTCAAGAACGTGAATTTCATCGGCCACGGCCCCGGCTTCTGGGGCGCGATCTCGGCGGATGACGACCGCAGCGGCGGCTACCCGACCGGCAAGATCAAGCCCGGCGGGGCGCTGGACCGGCTGTTGCAGGAATACCCCAACTTCTACGCCGACATCTCCGCCGGCTCCGGCCACAACGCGATGACGCGAGACCCCGACTACATCGAGAGTTTCCTACAGCGCAACTGGCGGAAGGTCTTGTTCGGCACGGACTTTATGTTTTGCGGTCAGGATCTGCCCCAGCCGAACTGGCTGAAAAACGATGCCCCCGTGAATGACGAGCAGCGCGAGGCCATCGCCAAGGGCAATTTCCTGCGCATCTGCACGCCGATTTGCTGAAGGGCTGGAGCTATATGGCCTGAAGGATACGGATATACCGCGGCGAATTATCCGCCTGCGATTGACACCATTGCGGGGCCGCTCACCTGTCAATGTCTCTGGGAGGTAACGTATCGTGAAACAAGTCAGAGTCGGTCTTGTCGGCTACAACTTCATGGGCCGCGCGCACAGCAACGCTTATCGGCAGATGCCATTTTACTTCCCGGAGGCCAAGGCGCTGCCCAAGCAGGTCGCCCTGTGCGGGCGCAGCAAGGCCAAGGTCGATGAGCTGTACCAGCGCTTCGGCTGGGAAGAGGCCATGTACAGCTTCGATGAACTCGTCGCCAGAGACGACATCGACCTGATCGACATCGCCTCGACCAACGAGCAGCACTCCGAGATGGTCATCAAGGCCGCCAAGGCCGGCAAGCACGTCTTTTGCGAGAAGCCTCTCGCGACCAGCGTCGAGGACGCGAAGAAGGCCGTCGCCGCGGTGAAGAAGGCCGGCGTCGTGAACATGATCTGCCACAACTACCGCCGCGCCCCGGCGGTGTCCCTCGCCAAGAAGATGATCGAGAATGGCGACCTGGGAGACATCTACCACTGGCGCTCGTTCTACCTGCAAGACTGGCTGATGTCGCCGGACGTGCCGATGATGTGGCGGGTGCAGAAGGCCATCGCCGGTTCGGGCTCTCTGGGTGACCTGATGGCGCACAGCATCGACCTCGCCCTGTGGCTGCTGGGCGACATCGACTCGATCTCCTGCGCGATGAAGACCTTCATCAAGGAGCGCCCGCAGCTCGACGCCGTAGACGCGGGCCTCGGCGGCAAGGCGAAAAAAGACGCCCCGATGGGCGTTGTCGACGTCGATGACGGCGTCATCGCGCTGGCGCAGTTCAAGTGCGGCGCACTGGGCACGATGGAGGCGACCCGCTTCGCCGCCGGACGCAAGAACTACAACTCGTTCGAGGTGAACGGCTCGAAGGGCACGATCGTTTTCAACCTGGAACGCATGAATGAACTCGAATACTACGACGCGGGTCTAAAGGATGATCGCCTCGGCTTCCGGGTGATCCAGGCGACGGCGGACTGCCACCCGTACATGGGCCTGCCGAAGGGCGGAGGCCCGCGCTACTGGCCGGTTGCGCACATCATCGGCTACGAGCACACCTTCATCAACACGGTGTACGATTTGCTGCAGGGCGTGGCCGCGGGCAAGCCCGTAACTCCGAGCCTCGAGGACGGTCTGAAGACTCAGCACGTGCTGGACGCCTGCACCAAGGCCGCCGAGGGCGGCTCGTGGGTGAAGGTGGCGAAGTAGGGGGGACGCCACGCCATGTTCATGTACACTCAACATGCTCGCGACGTCATGGCCGAGAGGGAGATACCTCAAGCCTGGGTCGAGCGCGTCCTTGAGATACCCCTCGAAACAGAGCCACATGAGGATGGTACGCGACACTACTTGGCTCCAGTGCCTGAGTGGGGAAATCGCACGCTGCGGGTTGTCGTCAATGAAGCTGTCGAGCCGCCTCGCGTTGTGACGGTGTTTTTCGATAGGCGGAGGAGGATGGCATGAAACTCAAAATCGACCGGGAGAGCGATGCGGTCTATCTGCGCCTCGATGAGTCGCGTATTGTGGAGTCCGAAGAGGTCCAACCGGGAGTCATCCTCGACTACGACGACGAGGGGCGGGTGGTGGGTATCGAAGTGCTGGGATTGGCCTCGAGAGTCTCGGCGAGGAGTCTGAACACACTCGTGTTCGAGACGGCGTGACACAGCAGGTGGCGGGCTGCCGAGGGTGGTTCGTGGGTGAAGGTGGCGAAGTAGGAGGGAGGGGACGTTACTGGACAGGATACCTAAGCGACGCCCGCCTGGGTTTTGGCGTTCCGTAGGCGGACCGAGGAGTAGGCCATGCCAACAAGAGTCAGGGGAGTGTACGAGAACGGACATCTGAGCCTCAACATACCTCGCTCGGTGCACCGGGCCACTGTGGACGCGGTCTTCTATGAACGGCAGGCCGGCAACGAGGAGAACCGTGCCGAGCGTCGTGCATGGCTCGAACGCCTGGCGACCATGCTCCCCCCCGAGGCCACGGAGGAACTGCGTCGCAACATTGAGGAAGCGTTCGAACAAGTGGACGAGGGGGACTGGTAGGTGCAGAGCGTTCTCGTCGACGCCAGTGCAGCCATAGACGCCTTTGGTGGCGTTCCCGGAGCCCAGCGTGCGCTCCTCGATGCCGACCTGCTATTTGTGTCTGCAGTGGTGGTCGCCGAGTTGTGGTTCGGCGCGCTGCACAGCACGCGGGCATCGCTTGAGCAGCAACGCGTTGAGGAGTTCATTGCGCGGTGTCAGGTCATCAACGTAGACATCGATCACGCGTCGTGCCGCCGAAATCCGTCACCGACTGGCGAAGAAGGGCAAGCGCATTCCACAGGACGACCTTTTCGTCGCCGCCACAGCTCTCGTTCTGGACTTGCCGCTTCTCACTCGCGACGCCCACTTCGACGAAGTTGATGGCTTGCGCATCATCAGCCCATAGTATCGCCGTCTTACGCTCGGGCGGCGCTCAAACTACATACCATCCGTAGGGAGGCACAACACATGAAGATCGGTTCATTGTCAGCCGCGTGGAGCGGCCAGCCGCTGGAAGAAGTCCTGGACTTCTTCGCCGGGGCCGGCCTGCAGGCCATCGAGATCGGGGCCGGGGCTTTCCCGGGCACCGCGCATTGCGACCCCGCCAAACTCAACAAGGACGCCAAGGCTCGCAAGGCCTTCGTCGACGCCATCGAGAGCCGCGGCTTGGTGCTGTCGGCGTTGAGCGTTCATGGCAACCCGCTGCACCCGGACGGCGCTGTCGCAGCGGAGCACCACAACGCCTTCCGCGAGACCGTCAAGCTGGCCAGCAGCATCGGCGTCAAGTGCGTCAATGGCTTCTCGGGCCTGCCCGGCGGGTGCGCGGGCGACAAAACACCCAACTGGGTCGTCGCCCCGTGGCCGGACGATCACCTGAAGGCCCTGGAATATCAGTGGGATGTGGCCGCCAAGTACTGGAAGGCTGAGGCCAAGATCCTCGAGAAGGCCGACGTGTGCATGTGCTTCGAGATGCACCCTAACTTCCTCGTCTACAATCCCGAGACCCTCGTGAAACTGCGCGAGGCTGCCGGCTCGGATCGCATCTGCGCCAACTTCGACCCTAGCCACCTCTTCTGGCAAGGCATCGACCCGTCTGCAGCGCTTCGCTGGCTGGCTGAGAAGTCCAAGTGCGCCCGCCCCTACATCCAGCACTTCCACGCCAAGGACAGCCTGGTCTACGACTGGAACTCCAAGGTCAACGGCGTGCTCGACACCAAGCACTACGGCGACGAGATCAATCGCGGGTGGATTTTCCGCACCGTCGGCTACGGGCATGGCGAGGATGTCTGGCGCGACATGATCTCCACATTGCGGATGATCGGCTATGACTGGGCTTTGTCCATCGAGCACGAGGATAGTCTGATGACCGCCAACGAGGGCTTCTTGAAGGCCGTCTCGTTCCTCAAGAGCGTCATTATCAACGAGCCGAAGGGCGCCATGACGTGGGCGTAGTACGGGTGAGGAGGGCAGGGAACATCGACAGCACTCTGCACCGAAAATCACCGGGCCACCGGCTTTCTGCACAGGCGCGCGCTCGACAGGCGCCATACACGGGCATCACTGTCGCCCTCAGAGCGGCAGTGCTGCCCGTCCTGTGCGGCGTGATCGTGTGGCTGGTCTCCGGCTGTCCGGGGCCTGACGAACGGACCGGGGCGGCCGGACAAACATCCGGCAACATTGCCGGAGCGTCTGGACGGGTTGCGTTTTCGGGAACGGGGGAGGGCGAGTTGACGGTAAGCGACAACTCCGGGAAGTACGTCTACTCGTCCGATCTCCCATGCGAAACGTCGCTCCCGCCCGGGGATTACATTTGGTCCGTGCGCGCTGCCGATAATCAGTGCACTTCGTGGCAACCCTTTACAGTCATGTCAGGGGATAGCCTGCGTATCTCGGTCACCGTGCCGCAAACGGCCACCGGCGAGGAAGGGGCGGGCCAGGCAACCAAGCCGGCCGCGACAGATGCCGACGCAGCCGACAAGCCCTGGGTATCGACCGAGCCGCTTGTATCGACAGACAAGCGTTTCGACGGCTCACCCCCCAAGCCCGTCGGGGCGTCCGATGAAAGCGCGACGGCGGCCCCGGAGAAATCCCCGGCTGCTGAGCCGGATGCCGACAGTGGGAAAGCTGGGGCGTCCGACCGCGAAGGCGATAAGTCGGAGAAGTGAGTACCCGCTTTGCCGTACAGTCCTGGAAGGGAGGCTGCCGCCTGGCCGCCTCCCTTCTACAACGTCGGCGGACGAGAGATGCACAAGCTGTGCCGGTCACAGCGCACGCGTCGGACCGGCACGGCCTTCTTGGGTACGTTCAGTGATTGTTGGCAGACGAGCGGCATTGAACCGCGGAGACCAAAGAGGGCACAGAGAACGGCTGGGAAACGGCCGGCCCCACGATAGGCGTTAAGGGACGTTGCCGTTCTCTGTGTCCTCGGTGTCTCTGTGGTCAATCGCCGTCCATCTCTGCGCAGGGCATCTCACTGCCGAGCAGGGCCGCGTAACCGGCGTAGTATCTACCTACAACTGAAAGACGCAGCCTGCCTTTTCAGGAGCATCGTTTTTACGGATCACACCAAGCCCAGGGGTGTCTTCGATTCCGCGCTAGCGGGATCGAAGACGGGGACCTTAGGGCAGGTGGCTGCCCGGATGGCGCGGGGTCCCCGTCACGGCCTCGTTCCATCCCGCTTCGCGGGCCGGAACGAGACCGCGACACCCCGCGCCTTGACCGTTCAAAGTGCCACATCTAAAAACGATGCTCCTGCCTGCCTTTTGCCCCGATTTGACACCGCCCCTCGTAACGCGTAAAGTACACCTTCACGGCCCGGAAAGCGGGTCGCGAGTGCTTCGACACGATTCCCGGAGGACATTCCCCTTGGCTACCGAGTTTGAACGACCCGCAGTCGCCCGCCTGTTGCCCGGCACAAGCATCGAAATCCGCAATGAGGATATCCCTCGCGGCGGCATTCGCTCCGCGCTTTTCGACTTCGACGGCACCGTCTCCCTCATCCGCGAGGGCTGGCAGGGCGTCATGATCCCGATGATGGTCGACATCCTCAAAGACCTCCATACGGGAGAAAGCGATGACGAGCTGTTCTCCGTCGTACGTGAGTTCGTCACTCGCCTCACCGGCCGCCAAACCATCTACCAGATGATCGAGTTCGCCGGGCATGTTGAGAGGCGCGGCGGCACGCCGCTCGATCCGGTCGAGTACAAGCGGATGTATCTCGATCTTCTGTGGGAGCGCATCGAACATCGCGTTGCCGGCCTCAAGTCGGGGCAGATCGACCCCGACGACATGATCGTCCCCGGCGCGCGCGATCTTCTCAAGAACCTTTGCGAGCGCGGAATCTCTTGCTACCTCGCCTCCGGCACTGATGAGGAGTATGTCCTCGACGAGGCGGCTGCGGTCGGCGTCTCCCAGTATTTCGCAGGCATCTACGGGGCGCTCGACAATATCGGCGACGTGCCCGACGTGAAGGCCGCCGTCATCCAGAACATCATCAGGGACCACAATCTGCACGGAAGCGAACTGGTAGCTTTCGGTGACGGGTACGTGGAGATCGAAAACACGAAAAACGTAGGCGGAATCTCGATCGGCGTCGCCACCGATGAGGTCCAGCGCGCCGGGATCGACGAGTGGAAACGCAGCCGGCTCATCATGGCCGGAGCCGACGTCGTCATCGCCGAGTTCCGCGAGCAAGATACTCTCGTGAAGTACCTGATGGGAGAGGTGTAGCCACCATGCCGTACCCGGTTTTCGACCGTTCCAAGCTGATCGTCAAGCCACTCACCGAGCGCAAGCACGACATGCACATGTCCGAAATGCTGCCGCTCGACGCCGATGTGCCCGTCGATCCGAACCCCGACTACGATGTCCTCGCCCGGCGTCTCGTCGAGGCCAAGGAGCGCGGCAGCGCGCGCATGTTAATGATGGGCGCGCACGTTATCAAAGTGGGTATGTCGCGCTGGATCATCGATATGATGGAGCGCGGCCTCATCACCCATCTATCGGCAAACGGGGCCTGCGCGATCCATGATTACGAACTCTCACTGGTCGGTGAAACCACTGAGAGTGTCGCGCGTTACATTAAGTCGGGCGAGTTCGGCCTGTGGCGGGAGACAGGAAACCTCAACGAGATCGCCAAATGCGCCGCCTCCGAGGGCATCGGGTTCGGGGAGGCTGTCGGGCGGGAGATCCTCGAGGGCGACTATCCGCACAAGGACGTGTCGATCTTCGCGGCGGCGAAGCGGCTGGGCATCCCGGCCACCATTCACGTCGGCATCGGCTACGACATCATCCACGAGCACCCAAACACCGACGGCGCGGCCCTGGGCGCGGCCTCCTACACCGACTTCCTGATCTTCACCGAGACCATCTACCGCGGCCTGGAGGGCGGAGTGTACCTGTGCTTCGGATCGGCGGTCATGGGGCCGGAAGTGTACCTGAAGGCCCTGTCGATGGCGCGCAATGTCGCCCAGCAGGAGGGACGGATCATCCGCAACTTCGCGACCGCGGTGTTCGATCTCATCCAGATCGGCAGCGACTATCACACCGAAGCTCCCAAAGACGACCCGCGATACTACTACCGCCCCTTCAAGACGATTCTGGTGCGCACCGTCGCCGAGGGCGGGGAGAGCTTCTATATCCGCGGGGATCACCGGGTGACCATGCCGAATCTGGTGAGAAGGGCGACGGCAGGGATTCGGGGTTGAGGCGGTTGGATGGATTCGTTCTGAGGTGATGCGACACGACATACACCGTGGTTCTGCTGCGCGAGCCGGAGGTCGGGTACTCCGTCTCGGTTCCGGCTCTGAAGGGCTGCCACACTCAGGGCGAGACTGTGCCCGAAGCGCTGGAGATGGCGCGCGAGGCGATTGTGTGCCATACCACATCTCTGCGGCGGCGGGGGCTCCCCGTGCCGGGCGATGTGCATCGGGTCGTCTTCAACTGGGGCGACTCGGCTGAGGCGTTGGCGTACAAGGTTGTGGTGCAGGAGCGTGGGGAGGCCATCGCTGCCTAACATTACGCCGCCGCTTTGGCAACCGGCGGGCGAAACATTCGGAATCTTGTCAGAGGCTGACCGTATCCCAATATGAAGCGCGAACGGCGATTGACCACAGAGACGCAGAGGGCACAGAGAACGACTGGGAAACGGCCCGTTTGCCCCATGACAGACGCTCAAGGACGGTGTCGTTTACTGTGTCCCCCGTGTCTGCCCTGAAAATCGTCGTTTGCCGGGCGAACGGCAACCTCACCCCCGGCCCCTCTCCGCAAGCGGAGAGGGGAGAACAGCAGCAGTTCCCTGCTGCGCGGGAATCGCCGTTTGCCTCTCCCCTCCCGGAACGGGAGGGGTGGCCCGCTGCAGGCGGGACGGGGTAGGGCCATTTTCATTGTCCAGGGTGCTGCAAGCAGCATGACGACTGTGGTCAATTGCCGTCCATCTCTCCGCAGGTCATCTCATTGCCGAGCAGGGCCGCACAACCGGCGTAGTAATACTAAGTTCCCTGTTCTCAATGGTCGTGAAGTCATGCGGGCGCCTCGCCCGCCAGCCGTTCGTCGTTGTCGTTCTCCCCTCTCCACTCGTGGAGAGGGGCCGGGGGTGAGGTGCCGTCCGGCACGCAACGGGGTGGGGCCGCTTTCGCCCCAAAAGGGGATATGACATGAAAGTCCGATCCACAACGATCATCGCCGTCCGGCGCGACGGCGTGACTGCAATGGCCGCCGACGGGCAGGTCACCATCGGCGAGACGATCCAGAAGACCACCGCAAACAAGCTGCGCACGATGCGCGACGGCAAAATCGTCGTCGGATTCGCCGGGGCTGTGGCAGATGCACTGACCCTTTTCGACCGGCTGGAGTCCAAGCTCGACCAATACTCGGGCAATCTCCAGCGCGCGATCTATGAGATGGGCAAAGACTGGCGGATGGACCGAGTCCTGCGCCGCCTCGAGGCGCTGATGATCGTCGCCGACAAGGACAGCTTGTTCCTGGCCTCCGGGACAGGCGACATCATCGTGCCCGACGAGGACCTCCTGGGCATCGGCTCCGGCGGGCCGTACGCAACCGCCGCTGCGAGGGCGATGCTTCGGCACACCTCCATGACCGCGCAGGAGATCGCCGAAGAGTCCCTGCGCATCGCGGCGGAGATCTGCATCTATACGAACGACCAGATACGGGTGGAGGTACTTCAATGAGGGACGATAACGCCGCCCAGCCCGATGAGGGCCCGCGGTTCGTCGATAAGGAAGAGTTGACCCCTCGGCAGATTGTCGAGGAGCTCGACAAGTATATCATCGGCCAGAACGCCGCCAAGCGCGCCGTCGCCATCGCCTTGCGCAACCGCGTTCGGCGCCGGTACATTCCCGAAGACCTCCGCGAGGAGGTCATCCCCAAGAACATTCTGATGATGGGGCCGACCGGCGTCGGGAAGACCGAGATCGCGCGCCGCCTCGCCGGCCTCGTCAACGCGCCGTTCATCAAGGTCGAGGCGACCAAGTTCACCGAGGTCGGCTACGTCGGGCGGGACGTGGACTCGATGGTGCGCGACCTCGCCGACATTTCGTACCGGATGGTGGAGGACGAGGCGTTCGACAGCGTGTGGGAGGAGGCCGAGCGCCGGGCGCAAGACCGGCTGCTGACGATTCTCGCCGGCACCGCGCATCACGCGTCCGCCGAGCCGACGCTGCTGCCGGCGCCCGCTATCTCCCTCCCGGGGACGCCCGAAGCCACGATCGTCGATCCCGAGGAGCAGCGCCGGCGGCGTGAGAAGCAGCGCCAGCAGGAAGAGCGCGTCCGCGAGTTCACCCGGATGCGACTCGAGGCCGGCGAGCTTGAAGACGAGGAAGTCGAGATCGAGGTCGAAGAGCAGAACGTCGCCACGATGCAGATGTTCTCGGCAGCCGGCATGGAAGAGATGGGCTTCAACATGCAGGACATGCTCAGCAACATCTTCCCCGCCAAGAAGACCACTCGCCGGATGAGCGTTCGCGAGGCCCGGCGCGTGATGACCTACGAAGAGGCCGAGAAGCTCGTCGACACGCAGGAGGTCGCCCGCGAGGCCGCCGCTCGCGTCGAAGAGGACGGCATCATCTTCATCGACGAGATCGACAAGGTCGCTGGGCGCGAGACCGGGCACGGGCCGGATGTATCCCGCGAGGGCGTGCAGCGCGACATCCTCCCGATCGTCGAAGGCTGCACCGTGATGACCAAATACGGCCCGATCGAGACGAACCACGTCCTGTTCATCGCCGCCGGCGCTTTCCACGTCTCCAAGCCCGCCGACATGATCCCGGAGCTGCAGGGCCGCTTCCCGTTGCGCGTGGAACTGCACAGCCTCTCGGAGCAGGACTTCGCCCGCATCCTCAAGGAACCGCAGAACTCGCTTGTGAAGCAGTACACCGCGCTTCTCGAGACCGAGGGCGTGCACCTGCAGTTCACGGACGACGCCCTGCAGGCCGTCGCTCGTTTCGCGCAAGCCGTCAATGACATGAACGAAAACATCGGCGCGCGCCGGCTATACACGCTTATGGAAACGATCCTCGACGAGTTGTCCTTCGAGGCCTCCGAACAGGGCGAGCGCACCGTGGTGATCGACGACAGTTACGTCAATCAGAAGCTGAAGGATGTCGTCGCCAATACCGATCTCAGCCGGTATATGCTGTAGGGACGGCAGGTTTTGGGTTTCAGGGACGGCAGGAACGGCGGGGGGACGGCAACGGCAGAGACGGCCAACCTTATCCAGACAATGCGGGAACGACACTCTATGAACGATACGCTGTTTGATGAAGAAGAGCCTGTGGCGCAGAAGCCCTTTGTGGCTGACCTGGTTCCCAACCAGAAGGTCTCCGCGGCCTTTGTCGTCAAGGAGAAGTCTCTGACGGCCTTCCGTAACAAGCCCGGCCAGTACCTCGGTCTCGTCCTCAGTGACAAGACCGGGGACATCAAGGCCCGCGCTTGGGACAACGCGGCCGAGCTGGACTCGATCCTGCGCACCGGGTCGGTTGCCCTCATCGACGGTCACGTCGAGGAATATCAGGGGCATAAGCAGCTTATCGTGCGGGGCGTCAAGGCCCTGACGCAGGATGAGTTCGACCCTGCGGACTTCGTCCCCGCAAGCCGCCGCCCTCGCGAGGAGATGCTCGCACAGTTGCGGGCCGACATCGACGCCGTCACCGACCCCTGCCTGTCTGCGCTCCTGCGGGCCTTCTTCGAGGACGCGGAGTTTCTGAGTACCTTCTCCCGCGCGCCGGGGGCCAAGTCGCTGCACCACTCCTTCGTCGGCGGCTTGCTGGAGCACACCCTGGCGGTCACGGAACTGCTCAAGTGCGCCAAGTCCATCCATTCCGAGTTGAGCCTGAACTTGCTCATCTCAGGCGGTCTCCTCCACGACATCGGCAAGATTTGGGAGTTGGGCGGCGAGTTCGCGACAGATTATACGGACGTCGGGCAACTCCAGGGCCACGTCGTCCTGACCGACCGCGCGGTGACCGCTGTGATCCGTGAGATACCGGATTTCCCGCCCGATCTGGAGGTCGCGCTCACACACATGTTGTTGAGCCATCATGGACAGCGCGAATTCGGCGCTCCGATCGTGCCGGCCACGCTCGAGGCCTGCGCCCTTCACTACGCCGACAACCTGGACGCCCACGTGCAGGGCTTCAAGCAGGTCATCGCGGGGACTTCGACAGAGGGCAACTGGTCCGAGTACCACCGGCTCTACGAGCGCCGCATCTTCGTTGGGGCCACCCCGGGGGGCGACAAGTTGGACGAATCGCCGGCTCAGTAGTCAACACTGAACTTCACTGGATGAGACACGTCTGTAATGAGAGCACAGGAGGCGGGCCGCTCATCTGTCGAGGCATTAGTAGCGCGAGCCAAGCAGCGTGACTATGCCGCCTTCGAGCAACTGATCCGACTGTATAAGGACCGGATATACAATTACGTCTCGCGGATGCTCCATGATCCGACTGAGGCTGAAGACATCGCCCAGGAGACGTTCATCCGGGCCTTCCAGTCATTGCCACATTTCCGGGGAGTCTCGAGCTTCCAAACGTGGCTCTACCGCATCGCCGGCAACCTTGCCATAGATGCGGCAAGACGACGGAAGCGGCGCGACAGCCAGTCGGTTTCTCTAGACGAACCCCTCAACGCCCAGGATGGGGAAGTTGTCCGAGACGTGCCGGACCCTCGGCATGGACCGGCAGGAATGGCAGAGGTCAACCAACTTCAGGGAGAGGTCTTGAAGGCCATCGCCGAACTCTCGCCGAAACTACGGCCCGTGATCGTGCTTTACGATCTGCAGGGGCTGAGCTACCAGGATATCGCGGAGGTCTTGGGTTGCCCTCTGGGAACAGTTAAGAGCCGTCTGTTCAACGCCCGAGCGCAACTCAAGGAGAAGTTGGAGTCCCGCCTGCCGATAGAAGAGATGTTCCGCGGTTGAACCCGGCCGCGGCCCGCGAACACCATCCGACAAGCTGCGCCTTCCAGCACGCTGGGGTTGACCATGCGATGAACCTCGAAGGCGGTTGGAACGTCCAGCAAGCAGGGCGCCCGGCTATCCGGGCTTGAGAGAAGGTCGTCCACCATGTCGTGCCGCAAATTTCAGTACATCATCACAACGACCCCTGAGTTCGACAGGGCCCACGGGGACGCGCAGTTCGTCGACCTGCACCGGGTCGACTGTTCGACCTGCGCCGAGTTCGAGCGGCGAATGTTCGCCATCGAACAGCAGCTTCGCGCGATCCCGCAGGCCCCGACGGACGATTCTTTCGCGTCGGCGGTCATGGCGCGCGTAAGGACACGAGCGCCCCAGCCGGTGAGCCTCCGGGAGCGCCTGCTGGGGCCGGCCTATGGGCATCGCCCCAGCCGCGCCTATGCTTTCGCAGGTGCTGCCGCCTTGTGCGCGCTCCTTGCTGTCGGTGGCATGACGATGCGCGGAACGATGGGTCGTGTCACGCCCGCGCCGAACAGCGTGAACATCGCCCAGGTGACCGGCCCCGATGCCGCTGACGTTGACTACGGGGAAGTCGGCGACCTGGTACGGGGCAATCAGGCCGTCGCGATGGACCAGCCGCTTTCCGACGACCCGAGCTTGCGGCTTGTGTCTTACTCGCCGTCCGACGAGTAGGTGGCGCGGCCCTTGCGGTCCGTGATCGCGCGCTTCCAGCACCCTTAAGCCCGCCAAACTGCTCGTAATACCTTCCGGAGACGATCCCGTCCGAGGCGGCGCGTGCGTCGATGGTTCACGCGCGCCTCCGCCGCCGTGTGGCCGTGGCGCCCCATGAGTGCTATCATGTTCCGTCCGTACACTTTCCGTCCTTTCCTCCTGTGTGCCTTGGTGGTGGCCTACGCCGTGGTGGCGGGCCTATGTCTGCCGGCCTGTGCGGACGACCAGGGCCGCAAGATCCTCAGCCGCACACTCTACGCCGCCTTCGGAGTGGACTACTCGGGTACCCGACAGATCGACATCTACCGGGACGGCGCCAAGGTCCAAACTTACCAGCAAACCGTATATCATGGCCGGGGCAACAAGCAGCGGATCGTCCTCGACGGAAGCTCCCAGATGATCGTGTCCGACGGCCATACGATGTGGGAGTACTACCCTGTGGCCACCCCCCCGAGGGTCGTCGTCAGACACCTTCCCTCCGCCCAAGAAGCGCTCAACCACAGGCTCGAAGGTCTGCAGCGCACCGCTGCCAGCCTTGGTCTTGCGTACGAAGGCGACGCAACCGTCGCCGGCCGCCACACCAACGTGGTCATGGTCACATCCTCTGATGGAACCTTGGTTAAGCGAGTGTGGGTGGACGCGCAGAGGGGAATCGAGATGGGGACGGAGCGCTATGATCGCTCCGGCCGGATCAAGTTCTCCAGTTATCTCATCTCCGTGAGCTTCTCGCCGCACTTCCCCGACGGGGCATTCAGTTTCACGCCTCCTGAGGGCGTGACGGTAGTGGAGGCCCCAACTCGCCGGCAGCGGATGACCCTCGCCCAAGCCGAGCAGGAGACCGGGTTCGCGGGGATCGTGCCGTCGTATCTGCCGGCGGGGTACACCTTCGATGACAGAGGCGTCTCGGTGACCGAGCAGCAGGGGATGAAGGTCCTTTGGCTCGCCTTCTCGAACGGCATCGACACGTTCTCTCTGTTTGAATCCGGCATTCCTCCCCAACTGCCGGGACAGATACCCCACCGGGTCACAGTGTGGACCCAGGACACGTACCTGTTCATGCTGGTTGGGCGGCTACCGGCTGGCGAGGTCAAACGCATCAAGGCCTCGATGCGGCGGTAATGGCCGCTGCGGCGCGCTCGCCCGTCAGAATAGTTGCGCGAGCTTTGCACAAGGTTTGAGCGTTCGGGCCTAAGGCTTGCACTGTCGAGGCCGATACACCTCACGGAGCCCCAAGCAAGGCTGGGGCGCTTGATATTGCATGACGGGAGGTGGGGAGATGCGGATCGAAACAAGTCGTGTGAGCGGACTCACGCAGCAGCCGGTCAGTGAGGTCGGGCGGACCGGCATCGACCAGACCACGGCCTCGCAGGGCATCGGTCAGGCCGACCAGGTCATCCTCAGCCAGCGGGCCTCGGAAGTGCAACTGGCTCGCGACACCCTGTCGGCCCTGCCGCAGGTTCGCTCCCGCAAGGTAGCGGATCTGAAGCGGCAAATACAGGCCGGCGCCTACAAGGTGGACGCGGACGCGGTGGCGCGCAAGCTCATGGATGGTGGCGCCTAGAAGAGGGCGCTTATCGCACGGATAGGCTGAACCGAAACGCCGGGCCTCGCAATGGGGCCCGGCGTTTGCGCTGACTGATGTGCATCGCCCGGCCCTGCCGTTGTCGATGCCTGAACTTACGCCTCCGCGATCTCGCTCGCTGTCTGCACCATCTGGGCCTCCGCGGTGGCGGCCAAAGCCTCGCCCCGCTCTTCCATCGCACTGACATCGTCGTGGTCCGCCGGCCCGGTCACTGGAAGGTGCAGGTTGAAGTAGAACTTCAGCTTCGGCTCCGTGCCGGAGGGGCGCACGGATACCCAGCTTCTCCCGTCCTCCGAAAGCTGCCAGACGATGTAGTCGTCGGGCGGGAACGGGCTCTCGATCCGAGATCGCACCGCCCCGGTGATCGGGTCGCGCCGCTCCTGCGTCCAGAAGTCCGCGACCTCGACGACCCTCATGCCGGCAATCTCCGTGAATGTCCTGTCCCGTAGCGTCTGCATGATCCGCAGGATCCTGCGCCGGCCGGCGACCCCGATGAAGGCGATGGGGGTCGCCCGTTCGGCATAGTAGCCGTGGGCGGCGAACAGGTCGTAGAGCTGGTCGTGGAGCGTGCGCCCCTGCGACTTGAGCCGCTCGCAAAGCTCCACAAGCAGCACTGCCGCCACCGCCGCATCTTTGTCGCGGGCATAGGTGCCTTTCAGCGAGCCGTAGCTTTGCTCGGTGCCGAACAGGAACTGCGCCGGGTCTTTCAGGTTGAGGATCGTGTTGGCAATCCACTTGAACCCGACGGGCAGGTCATTGCGGCACTTGATTCCGTATGCGTCGCAGATGTCATCGACCAGGTTGTCGGTGACCATGCTGCGCACGACGATCCCATCCGGTCGCAGCCGGCCCTGTGCCTTCAGTTCATCGAGGACATAATAGGTCAGGAGCGCGCTGAGATAGCCGCCCTTGAGAGTCTGCCAGCCGCCGCTGAGACCTGTTGGGATCGCAACGCCGAGCCGGTCGGCGTCCGGGTCCGAGGCGAGGACGATGTCCGCGCCGGCCTGCTTGGCCACCTCGATCGAGTCCTCCAGCACCACCGGCTCCTCCGGATTGGGCACGTGGTTGCGCACCCCGGAGAAGTCGCCATCCGGCTCCCACTGGGTGGACATGGGGATGATCTGCTCGCCCACGCGGTAGTTGTGGGCGGTGAGCACCGGAACCACAGAGTGCGTCCCGGTTCCGTGCAGGGGCGAGAACACGATTCGCAGCTTCGGGTCTTTGGGCGGCGCCGGCGCGAGGGCCTCTCGTAGCACGGTCTCGCAGTACTGCCGGTCCATCTCCTCGCCGACGAAGGTCACCAGCCCTGCCGCCTGCCCCTCCTCCAGAGACATCCGGCGCACTTGTGTTGTCTCCGACACCACCCGGATGATATTCTCGTCATGCGGTGGGATGATCTGCCCGCCGTCCGACCAGTAAACTTTCACTCCGTTATCGGCGGGGGGGTTGTGCGAGGCGGACACCATGAAGCCGATGTTCGCGCCGTAGGTTCGCAGTGAGAACGACAGCTCCGGCGTCGCTCGCGGCGCACTGAACAGGTAAGCGTGGAAGTCGTTGGCGGCAAGCACCTCGGCCCCGATGCGCGCGAACTGCTCGCTGTAATGCCGCGTATCATAGCCGATCACCGCGCTGAAAGGCCCCTCGCCGCCGACTTGGCGCACATAGTCGCACACGCCCTGGAACGATTCGGCGATAGTCCGCGCATTGATGCGGTTCGGTCCGGGGCCGACAGGGCCTCTGCGCCCGGCGGTGCCGAAGGGGATGACCTGGCAGAACGCATCATCGATGGCGTAGAAATCAGCGGCGGTCACTTGGGCGATGATCTGGGGCACGAACTCGGTATACTCGGGTGATGTCAACCAAAGCCGCAGGTTCTCGACGGATTCAGGGGTAAGCCTGCCTGCGTCAGCGGCCTGGGCGATGGCCTGCAGTGTGTCGTCGATACTGGACATGGGGAATGGAGGTCCTCCCAACTGGTGAGCGGCGTCATCGCGTTCCGCCACGAATGGCGGGGTGTGGACGCCATTGCTCGTAAGGTCGATGATGGGGCTTACACAGCAAGCATCCTCCCCCTCCAGCGACAAGGGGGAGGACGCCATTGGCAACTGTTAGGGTTGATCGTCCGGTCATGCGACGACTGCCGAGACCGGTTGTTCCACGGCTCCATGCTGGCGAAGCAGATCCGCCAACAGGGCCTTGTGATAGTCGTTGGCCAGGCTCAAAGGCGTCCGCCCGGCGATGTTCTGGGCATTGACATCGGCCCCGTGTTCGATCAGGGTCCGCGCGGTCTCCAGATGCCCCTTGCGCGCGGCCTCGTGCAACGGGGTCATGCCGTCATGGTCCGACACGTTGGGATCGGCGTCCCACTGCAGAAGAAGCTTCGTGATCCCCGGATGCCCACTGAACGCCGCCCAGTGAAGCGGACGCATGCCCAGGTGGTCCATCTGGTTCACATCCGCCCCTTCGGACAAGAGACGCCGCACGTTCTCAACATCCTCAGACAAGACTGCTCCCTTAATCGTGCGCCACATAGATACCCCTCCTCACCAAACATGTCACCAGGGGCTGCAGAACACGCTTCACATATAGTTAGCATAGAATCCATGATATGTCAATAAATGACTCTATGCCGACGGTTTTTCAAGGTGTCCTTCCACCCCACGGCAACGCTTTTTCGCCCCTTGTCCCGCCCCAGGCGGGTTTACCACACCGCACCCACTTCGACTGGTCTCCATGATGCGCATTATTGTTATTGCCGCATTCTGTGCCGCCGAAACACGATCCGAGCGAAGGAATGTCCACTGCCGCGAAAATGGGGTGGCGCAACATGCCGTCATCCCCCCTCCACAAGTGGAGAGCTCTTCCTCAATGTGTGAGGGTATCTTGACACTGGCTGGACAAGTCGTCTTGGGCGCGTGGCGTTATCCGTGCCGTTGCGTCCGCAGGACGCCCGGCCCCGCCGCAGGCGGGGACCCTCAGCCGGATGCTTCAGCGTCCGGGATTCTCGCCGCACAAAAGCCTCCCCGTCCGCAGGACGGGTGGCCGAAGGCCCCATTGCCGCCTGCGTCGGCAGTGTAGGGCTTCGGGCGGCTACGCCGCCATGCGTCTGCGGACGCAAAGAGGGCAGGGGCCTTGCTATCCGGGCGCGGAAGCACCCGGCTGAGGGGCGCTTCGCGCCAAGCGTCCTGGCGGACGCGACGACAACGGCCAGCCCGCATTCTGATACGAAATCCTGGCCAAGGCCAGTGCGAGACCACTACCCACACACATTCGGGAAGAGCCCAGGTGGAGGGTATGGGGTGAGCTGCCTTTGAGAACAGAACCGCCCCTACCGGTACACAAGAAGCCCAACCGCCGCCGCGGCGAGGATGACGTAGATCGCGTCCACCTTGTACCGGATCATCGCCACCGACCCGACGACCGCGATGGCGGCCGGGTAGGGGTCGAGATTGTACGTCCCGCCGAATGCCGAGAGCGGTAGTCCGAAGCGGTTTTCCGCGGCCATGAACGACACTCGGGCGATATTCACCGCCGCCGCGACGATAAGCCCGACAATCGCCACGTTCACCCCCTTGAGGAATCCCCGGATGTAGCGATTTTCCCGGATGCGCGCAAGTTGCCGCGCGAGGACGAGCAGCATCAGCACCGAGGGCAGGAAGATTGCCGTGGTCGCGATGGCGGCTCCGGGCACTCCCGCCACCTTGTAGCCGATGAACGTCGCGGTGACCAGTACCGGGCCGGGCGTCATCTGCCCGAGAGCCACGGCATCCACGAACTCCTGGTGCGTCAGCCAATGGTGCTGGACGACCACGTCCGGCTCCAACAGTGGCACCATGACCAGCCCGCCGCCGAAGACGAGCGTCCCCACGCGCAGGAAGATCCAGGTCATCTGTAGGAGCTGCACCAGTCCGGCCATGCTCACGCCCCCTCCGACTTGGCTTTCGGCCTGAACAGCAGTAAGCCGATGGCCCCGGCCAGCAGCACCACCAGCGACGGGTCCACGCCCAGCACCACAGGGCATACCAGCGCAAGTCCGGCCAGCACGGCGGTGCGCCAGTCGCGAATCGCCTTCTCGCCCATGCGCCACCCGGCGGAGAAGATGATCGCCACGACGGCCCCGCTGATGCCCCGGAACGCGCCCTCAACCTTCGGCACATTGCCGAAGTGGAAGTACACGGGCGTGAGGATCAACATGCAAAGAAACGCCGGGAAGACGATTGCCGCGGCTGAGAGCAGCGCGCCGACGACTCCGTACAGCCGGTATCCCAGGTAGGCCACGGCGTCGACGGAGATCGGACCGGGAAGCAGTTGCCCAAGCGCGAGACCTTCGGAGAACTCCTCGGGGGTCGCGACTTTCCGGCGCTCGATGGCGTACTGCTGCACCGCCGCAGCGAGCGCCATAGCCCCCCCGAATCCCGTTGCGCCGACCCGTAGGAAGATGACGAGCATCTGGACGAGGGAATAAGAC
>CAYWBK010000057.1:0-20185 GCA_964455745.1 uncultured Armatimonadia bacterium | reverse complement strand
GAAGGACACCGCGAGGGCGCTGACGCCAAGGTCGCCCCGCAGGGGCGTTAGTTCTGTGCGTTGGGTGCGCCGTGAACGCTGCCGCGGAGCTGACAGTGGAACTTGTGCAGCCAGTGATCGGCCCGGGGGCGACTCCGGTCGGGGTCGTCACGGGTCAGGAGGCGCCGTTCGAGGCCGTCGCCTATGTGGATGGCGTTGAAATTGACGGTGGGGATGTGCAGTGGCAGTGGGACTTCGGCGACGGCAGTGACTTGGACATGGCCAATCCAACCACGCACACATACACCACTGACGGGGTGTACAGTGCGACGGTGACCGCCACCTACGGCGGCGCGCAGTCCACGCTCGACTTCACTGTGGTGGCCGGGCCGGACGCTACCGGCATGTCGGTCTGGCTGACAGAACCCGCCGAGAGCACGGACCTTGACCCGATCATGGACGGACCATACCCGGTCTCGGCGGTGACTGGTCAAGCGACCGCCTTCGAGGCGGCGGCGTATCTGAATGGCCTTGAGCTCAACAGCGCCGACGTGCAGTGGGAATGGGACTTCGGCGACGGCAGCAGTTCCGACACCGCCAATCCCACCACCCACACGTATGCCGCCGACGAAACGTACAGCGCAACGGTGACCGCAACCTACGGCGGCGAGCAAGCCGTGTTCGAGTTCACGGTGATTGCCGGGGCTGCACCATCAGGCCTGACGGTGCAGATCACGGGCCCCGCTGACGGTTTCAGTGCGGATGTTGGCAACTACACGACATTCACGGCCGTTGCATACCAGGATGGGGTCGCGCTAGACGCCACGACTGTGCAGTGGCAGTGGGATTTCGGTGACGGCTGCCAGAGCACCGACAACCCGGCCGATCACATCTTCGCCCAGTGTGGGGACTACGTCGTGAGGGTTGCAGCTACCGTCGGGCAGTCCACCGCAACCAAGACCATCTCGGGAACCGTGACCTACGTGGCTGGACTGACGGTTGCCATTGTTGAGCCCAGCCCGAGCAAGTACCCGCCGCCGGTCAACCAGGCGACGACGTTCCACGCTACAGCCTACATGGACGGTGTAGCGTTGGACGACGCCACCGTGCAGTGGCTGTGGGACTTCGGAGACCAGACAGCGTCGAGCACCGACAACCCGGTGTCTCACACCTACGCCACAGCCGGTGATTATGTGGTCGTCGTGACGGCCACCGTCGGTCAGTCCACGGCGACGGCGACTCTGCCCGTGACCAGTGCCGGGGGTACCGGTGGGCAGGGCGGTAGTGAGCCGCCATGGACGGTCACTCCGGGCTGTTTTTCCAGGAGTCGGACGGTCCGGTGTATGGCGGCGAAGTGTGCGACATGGGTTACGTTGGCGTGAGGTGCGACCCCGGTTGCTCGCTTGTTGGGTTCTATGTCACGCCTCCCAACTGGCTGCTCGAGATGCCTTGCGCGAACGATGCCCACGACTACGCGCCCGCAGGGGCATCCTACGTCGAGTACCGGTACAACTTCTGGTACACGGCCGGTGAGGGCACACCAACCCCCGATGGCACTTACCATTGGAGGGTGGTGCTCCGTCCCCCGGGAGGAGGAGGCAACGTCGAGGCCTCGGCCACGTTCATAACACGCAATACCGTCGTCCCAACGGACAACCAACTGATCTTCTGGGACCCTGCGCACACCCGCACGCCGGGGGTGGACATCAAATGGGCGTTCACTCATAAGTCCATCACGAGTACATATCCCGTTGATGTCGACATATACAATGTTGAAGGTCAATGTCTCCGGCATCTCCACGCGGTCCCGACTCCAGATCACCCAACCTCCGGCACTGTTCGCTGGGGCGGTGAAATGGAGGTCCCCCCCAGTGGGCAACTTCGTTACGATAGTAACGGCCATTTCGTGCTGGCCGACCCTGGTGTCTACGCCTACCAGATAAGGGTAGCGCATGGGGGCGGCGCCTGCCATGACAGTGACAAGGTGACGCAGTTCGTAACGAACGTCTCCTACACGCAGTTCGAGGTAGACGTCCCGAACAGCAAGGTCAGGGGTAAGATATCCTACCACGTGGGCAGTGATGTAGGAGCGTGCTTCCTCAAGATATACGACCCCACTCTGAAGCCGGTCTACAATGTGGCCCTGGACTCAACCAGGGGCGATCACGAGACCGAGCAGTTCGAGTTCGACTTCCACCCCCTGACCGGGATCGGCAACTACACCGCCGTGGTCTTCGCCAATCAGGGACCGACCGCTGCGGCGGCTAACCGCGATATGCGGGCCAAGTGGCAGGTTCAGCCCGGCGCGATCCACGGCTTCTTCCCGCTCGCAGAGTGCTGGCAGGCCTCGGAGGAAGCGGACTTCGCCGCATCGGGCGTCGCCGACGCTCTTCGTTCCAGTTACCTCGGGCGACACTACGAGCCTGTGCTGCACCATGCAATGCCCACGCGTCAGCAACTCCTCCCCCGGCTCCAGAACTCGGACGACGCCATAGTCTTACTCAACAATCACTCAGACATGCTGGGCGGACAGATCTGGATTGGTGCCACCGTAGGCGTAGCAAGCCTGTACGCCGTCAGGCCGGCGGACAGCAACGCGTTCGTCTCTGGCACGGACATGCTCGTTTCCGAAGGCACCTGGAGCAAACGACGGCTGGTCATGTTCGTCACCTGCAATTCCGCGGAGACCCGCAGCGACGGGGGCAACCTGCTGCATGCCGTGGTTGACGCGGGGGCAGAGGCCGCGATGGGGTTCGTAGGCACTGCAGCCTTCTCGGGCTGCGTTGGGGACTGGGGCCGCGTCTTCTTCGACGCGGCGTGCAGACGGCACCTTACGCTGGAGGAGGCCGCAGAGGAGGCGCGAAAGTGGGTCCGCCGCACCTATGCGTCGCAACTGCCAACTCAGCAATCGCAGCCCCCGGACCCAGACTGGGGCTTTGGGCAGTACCGGTTCTACCCCGAAAGCGCCGGCCACACGTCCATAGTTCCGGCGAGATACGGGAAGTAGGAGGGAATGCGATGACCAGTTGCGACGTCCTATGTGCGGCAAGAAGACTGCTAGTCATGTGTGCCGCCTGCTACGCAGTCTGCGGCTGCCACGACGCCGAACGCGGTCCGACGCCCGCCACTGCGCCGGGGGCGGCTACCGCTCCTGTGTCCTCAGCCCCAGCGGCGTCGGGTGCCGACGGGCGGCCACAGCGGGAACTAAGCGCTGCGGAAACGCGACCAATCGCCGCGGCTTTCCTGCAATGCGACCCCGCCTCTCTGCGCTTGGCCGCAACCCAGCCCGAACCCGAGCGCTTCTTCTGGGGCACCATTGCCGGCGTAACCTGGCAGGCCACCGGGCGGGGCGAGAAGTGGTCGTCGGTGGACGTGCAGGTAGACCGCGTGTCCGGCCGAGTGTCGGATGCGGTCTGGTCGTATCCCGATCCGCGGCGAGCGCAGCCTGCGACCGCTGCACCCCCGTCGGAAGCGGATACCCGAAGATGCGCAGGGGCGTCAATGCGCCGGTGGTCGGGGCTGCCGGTTGTGGACGAGGCGATCAGATTGACGGACCACGTTCTCCCTCCGCCCCGCCCCGGCGCTCCTCACCACATGTACACGTGCGATGCGGCGGGCACCCTTGCGGACGGGAGGACGTACGACGTTTCGCTGAGTTTCGACCTGGACTCGCTTGACCCGCAAGACTACGGCTGCACCATCTATCCGGTGCCTCCGCCGGCCAAGCTCCCCGTGCGCGTCTCTAAGCAGCAGGCGCTAGACAACGCTCGCCGGTTTGCTGAGAAGAAGTACAAGTGGCCCGTGCTGCGCGTTGACCTCAGCGGGCTGACCACCCTTAGCCCGTTCACACCGCCCGGGACGCCCACGTACATGATCGTCGTATCCGGCGGGATCGACACTGCGCACCCCGAGCGTCTGGATTCGAGGGCACTGGTTGGGGTGAATGCTGCGACGGGGGAAGTCCGAGACGAGTTGCTGGTGGGTGGCTGGAAGCAGGGCGGCTCGAAAGCGGGAAACGGCGGGTAGGCGGTATCTCGCGTTCTCAGGGGCATCACTCCTGCCCAGCGGGCCGTGGCCCAAGGGTCGCGCGAACTGTCCAGGTCAAGCACTGAGGCGGCGCGGGAGCGCCGTTGCAGTCGATTCTGCTTTCCGCGTTCCTCGTTCTGCGTTTTCTTGCGGCCCCCGGCAAACTGTGGTATACTCCGCCGAACCACAGCCCAGGGCCGAGAGAATCGTTGCTGCCGGTATCCGTCCGGCATGTCGGGCTTACGGCCCTTCCTGCTCCGGCTAACCTTTTGGCTGGAGCCTTTAGTCCATAGGAAGGAGTGAAGAGGTGTGTCTGAAGCAAACACGTTGTATGAGGCCATGTACATCATCAATGCGTCGCTCGCGCCTGAGGATGTCGACCAGGTAGTAGTCCTCATGGAGAGCTATGTGACGGAGAGTGGCGGAGAGGTCGTCGGAACCCGCGAGTTCGGGCGTCGCCGCCTCGCGTACCAGATCGGCAAAGAGAGCGAGGGCATCTACAAGGTCCTCTACTTCCGCGGCAACGGTAGCGTTGTCGATGAGATCAAGCACGAGTTCCTGCTCACCGAGACGATCCTCCGTGGCACCGTAGTCGTCAGCGACCCGGACTGCTACATCAACGAGGATAACGACCTGGTCATGCCGACCACCGGCACGCGTCGTGCGGGTGCAGCGGCCGAGGCCGCCGCAGCGGCGGCAGCCGCTCAGGCCGTCGTAGCGGCAGAAGCCGCCGCGGCAGAGGCAGCCGCCGCAGAAGTCGCAGCAACCGAAGAGGCTGCACCCGACGCCGAGGCACCCGTCGAGGAGGCCGCTCCAGCCGTTGAGGAGGCCCCCGTCAGCGAGCCGGTCGCCGAGGAAGCGACTGCTGAAGAGCCCGCAAGCGAGGACGCAACTGGCGCAGGAATTGCGCCAAGCGCAGAAGCCGCGCCAGACGCTGAAGTCGCGCCAAGCGCCCCGGAGGCCTAAGCCCGAGCTTCGCGCAGCGCCCGCTTCTGCGGTCTCGCGGCGCGTCCCGCGCGGGAAGGTAGTGTGTAACGCAGTGGAGGGCTGTAGGGCTCTGGCCCGCTCGCCCTCCACTTGTGCTTTTCGTCCTGCTGAGGCGATCGCAGAGGTCGCCAAATCGCCTGCAGGAGTGGTCTCCAGACCACAACCGGCGGTAGCATTCCGCGGCGATGATCTGATACCATGATAGACACTGTTTGCCGCAGAAGCACGGAACAGTCGCACTCTGGAGAGTGCTCCTACAGGTTTCTGCAACCGCCTCTGCTGACGAGTGCGCCTGCGAAGGCCGGCGTGTGTACAAGTAAGCCGCGAATCACCCCGCGGGAGGGATGAGGCCATGATTAACAACGTCGTCCTCGTCGGACGGGTCGCCAACGACCCGGAAATGAAGTACACCACGTCCGGAATGGCGGTTACCAGCTTCCGCATGGCGGTCGATCGTGGCCGCAAGGATCAGAACGGCAACGATCAGACCGACTGGCTCGACATCGTCTGCTTCCAGAAGACCGCCGAACTCGTTGCGCAGTACTTCGACAAGGGCGCGATGATCGGCATCGAGGGACGCATTCAGTCACGAACGTGGGAAACGAACGAGGGGCAGAAACGCTACTCGGTCGAGATCGTGGCCAACCGCGTCTCATTCCTCGAGAGCAAGGCTGAAGCGGACCGCCGCCGTGCCGCGAAGGGACAGACGGCGCCCAGCGCCCCCGGTGGCGGCGCGCCGTCCGCGGCGTTCACCGACGACTTCAGCCGGGTCCCGGACAACGAGGACCCCTTCGGCGATCAGTAGCGCCGGCCGGCGGCAGGGACCTCATAGATACTCACGGAGCGTGGAGTACCGTGGATAGCACGCAGGCGGCTCCGGGCTGCGCGGCGGCAAGCCGAACAGCCATAGGCCAGGTGGCCTTAGGCCAGGCGGCCATGGGCCAGGTAGCCTTGGGCATCGACCTTGGCGGCACAACGTTCGCCGTCGCGGCGTTCGACAACAGCGGCAAGATGCTGCACCGCATCTCGTACCCGACGGCCACCGAGGGTCTTGCAAAGCACATCCTCGATTCTCTGGCTTCCGGGGTCTGTGAGGTTGCGGGGCTGATCGGCGACGGAGGCGAGGTCGCCGGCGTCGGCATCGGCATCCCCGGGCCTGTCGTGCCCGAGACCGGCACGATCAAGCAGTGCCCGAACCTGCACGCCCTCGACGGCGTTCGCGTGACGCAGGAACTTTCCGCGCGCTTCGACGGCTGGCCCTGTTTCGTCGGCAACGATGCGTTCTGCGCGACGCTTGCGGAGCTTCGTTTCGGGGCGGGCGCGGATGTCGAGAACATGGTGATGCTCACGCTGGGCACCGGCATCGGCGGCGGCATCGCCCTGCATAATGAGGTCATCCGCGGCCCCCGGCAGATCATGGGCGAGGTGGGGCACCTCATCATCCAGCCCAATGGGCCGAAGTGCGGCTGCGGGAACCGGGGATGCTTCGAGGCCGTCGCCGCGAAAGAGGCGATCATCGATCTCGCGGTGCGGGCCTTGCAGGCGGGCAAGCACAGCATCATCATGGACCTGGTTGACGGCGATGTGCGGAGGATCACCCCGGAGATCATCTCGAAGGCTGCGGCCGGGAACGACCGCGTGGCCATCGAGGTCTACGAGAAGATCGGCAACTTCATCGGGATCGCACTGTGTAACTGCATCGTTTTGTGCGACCCGGACCGCATCGTGCTCGGCGGGGGGATCGCCGCCGCGGGCGAGGCGCTTTTCGGTTCCGTACGTCGAACCGTCGCCGCGCGCAGCCTCATCAGCGGCTTCGATGTGACGCAGATCGTCCCGGCACAACTCGGTAACGACGCGGGCGTGCTGGGCGCAGCGGCGCTGGTCTGGGAACATAACGGCAAAGGTTAAGGGTTCGGGGGCGCGCAGAGTTCTGCGGCTGTAAGAGTCGCCAGAGGGACGGCGTTTACCACAAAGACACCAGAGCACGAGACGGCCCTGTCAACGGCTCGTCGTTTCGTGATTTGGTGACTTCGTGGCAACTTCTCCTTGCGTCTCCGGCTGCGCCTAATTAGAGACACGGCTGCACGGCATGACTTCGCTCATGGCGTGCCTACCGGCGTGTCACCAGCCGTTGCGTTAGCTACCTTTCGCATATCCCGCATCCAGGTTCGATATCCCTTTCTCCCTTGCGACCACTCGACGCCTTCTTGGAGAACCTGAAGTCCTCACCGGACTATGCCGCGATTGCGGCATCCGCTGATTCGCGCCGAACCCTCAACGTTGAGGGCGTCAGCGGGGCCGGCAAAGCGCTGCTTTGCACCGGGCTTCTGGCCGACGAGGGCTCCACCGGTCTCATCATCTCTTACAGCGACGAGCGGGCGCAGCAATTGGCCGACGACATCACCGCCTTCCTCGGCGATGAGGGCAAGCCTGACGCCGAGCGCCGGTGCCTGCTCTACCCGTCTATCGCCTCCGCCCTGTACGATGGCGTCAACCCGGAGCGGGGCGCCGTGGCGGCCCGACTGACGGTCCTGGAGCGGCTGTCGGCAGGTACGCCGACCATCGTCGTCGCCTCGATCAAGGCACTGGTTCACCTCACCGTCCCCGGCTCCGCCCTCGTCGCCGCCCGGCGCGAGATCGTCAAAGGCCAGAGCATCGACCTGGAAGACATCGGCGGGGCGCTGATCGATCTGGGTTACGAGCGCGTGGACCTCGTGGACGACATCGGGCAGTTCTCGATCCGCGGCGGCATCGTCGATGTCTCGCCACCTACCGCGCCGAAGCCGATCCGCATCGAATTGTTCGGCCCCGAAGTGGAGTCGATCCGTTACTTCGAGCCCGTCACTCAGCGGTCCACCTCGCACCTGGAGCGCATCGGGATCGGACCGGCGGGCGAGATACTTTTGACCGAGCAGGCCGTGCGTCGCGCGCTTCCCGCCATTCGCAGCGCCTTCCGCCGGGAGATCGACGTGCTCGTCGACCAGGAGAAGTCGCGGGAGGCCGAGCGTCTGCGAGACCGGATGAACCAGGATGTCGAGGCGCTGGAGCAACTTCGCCCGGCGGACGGTCTGGCGCATTACCTGCCGTACATCTACTCCGAGCCGGAAAGCCCGTGCGACTATTTCCCGCCCGACACGGTGGTCGTCGTCGATGAGCCGGTGCGCGTGCAGTCAGCCGCCGACCAGTTCGAGCAGGATGTCCAGTACGCGTACAAGACCGCGGTGAAACTGGGCTCGCATTTGCGGCTGCCTGAGACCGCGTGCATGCCTTTTGCGAAGTTCGTGGCGAAGTACCTCGTCGGCTCTCGCCGGACGCGCCCGACGTTCTATCTGTCCATGCTACAGCGCGACGTGCCCTGGGCGCCGAAGGCCGAACTCGTCCAGTTCCCCACCCCGCCGGTCGACAGCTTCGGCGGCAAGTTCGAGCTTCTCGTCGAGGGCCTCGCCGAGTGGCAGCGCGAGAAGCAGCACATTCTCGTCTGCACGAACGACCCCGCGCAGACGGTCGAGGTCCTCACAACGCGCGGCCTGCGGGACGTGGAGGCCGTGGACGGCCACCTGCGGCTCGAGCCGGGTAAGATCACCGTCTGCAACCTCGACCTGACGGGCGGATTCATGGTGCGGGGCGCGAGGCTCATCGTCCTCACGGGCCGCGAGATCTACGGCTGGCGCAAGCTACGCAAACCCGAGGAGGCGACCTACCGCCGGGGCTTCACGCTTACGTCGCTGCGCGAGCTTCACGAGGGCGACTACGTGGTGCACATCAACCACGGCATCGCGCTTTACAAAGGCCTCTCGAAGCAGACAATCGGCGGCATGGAGCGCGACTATCTCGTCCTCGAATACGCCGACAATGACAAGCTCTACGTCCCGGTCACGCAGCTCGACCGCGTTCAGAAGTACATCGGCTCGCATGGCGCCCCGCCGCAGGTCACAGCGCTGAAGAGCGGGCGCTGGGAGCAGCAAAAGCGCAAGGCCCGCAAGTCGACGCAGCTTCTGGCCCGCGAATTGATGAAGCTGTACGCCGCGCGGGAGTCCGCCAAGGGACACGCGTATTCGCCCGATTCGCCGTGGATGCACGAGCTTGAGGCCTCCTTCCGTTTCGAGGAGACGCACGACCAGTGGCAGGCGATCCAGGAGGTCAAGGCGGACCTCGAGCGCCCGTTGCCGATGGATCGGCTCGTGTGCGGCGACGTGGGCTTCGGCAAGACCGAGGTCGCGATCCGCGCCGCCTTCAAGGCCTGCCTCGACGGGAAGCAAGTCGCGGTGCTGTGCCCGACCACCGTCCTCGCCCAGCAGCATCACAACACCTTCCGCGAGCGGCTGTCGCGCTATCCTATGGAAGTCGGGATGCTGAGCCGGTTCAAGTCCAAAGAAGAGCAGCATAAGACCATCACCGGCGTCAAAGAGGGTTCGGTCGACATCCTCATCGGCACGCACCGGCTGCTCATGTCCGACATCCAGTTCAAGGACCTCGGCCTGGTCGTGATTGACGAGGAGCAGCGGTTTGGGGTGAAGCAGAAAGAGCGCCTCAAGAAGCTGCGCGAGTCGGTGGATGTGCTCACCCTCACGGCGACACCCATCCCCCGGACGCTGAACATGGCGCTGTCGGGGATTCGGGAGATATCGGTCATCAACGACCCGCCCGAGGGCCGCATGCCGGTCCGCACTTATGTGCGAGAGCGCGACAAGGCCCTCATCGCCGAGGCGGTGCGCCGGGAACTGGCGCGCGGCGGGCAGGTCTTCTTCGTCCACAACCGGGTCAAGCAGATCAGCCACATCGCCGCCGGAGTGCAACGGCTCGTGCCGGAGGCTCGAGTCGGGGTGGCGCACGGCCAACTGCCCGAGGACGACCTCGAACAGGTCATGCTGGCGTTTTACGCCGAGGAATTCGACGTGCTCGTATGCACGACGATCATCGAGAACGGCCTCGACGTGCCCAACGTCAATACGATCATCGTCGACGATGCGGACCGCCTGGGCCTCGCGCAGCTCTACCAGCTTCGCGGGCGCGTAGGGAGGTCCAACCGTCAAGCGTATTGTTACCTCTTGTACAGGTATCCCGACCGGATGACGGTCGAAGCCGAAGAGCGCCTGCGCGCGATCGAGGAGTTCAGCGAGCTGGGGTCGGGGTTCAAGATCGCACTCCGCGACCTGGAGATTCGCGGAGCCGGCGACATCCTCGGCGCCGAGCAATCCGGGCACATGTCTGCAGTCGGCCTTGACCTGTACTGCCAGATGCTGGCAGAATCAGTAAAGACACTGCGCGGCGAGACGGCGCGCCCGTCGGAGGGGCTGCCCTCGATCGACGTTCCAATTGAGGCGGTCATCCCCGCGCACTACGTTCCCGGCGAGAACCAACGGATCGCCGTATATCGGCGGCTTGCGGCGGTCGAGTCCGTTGAGGAGCTGGCCGACTTCGCGAATGAGATTCGAGACCGCTTCGGCGAAGAGCCGGAGCCGGTGGCGAACCTCGTGCGCATCGCCGGCCTGAAGCTGAAGGCGTTCGAGGTCGGCGTGGCTGACGTCTCAGCCGCCGAGGGGCGCATCAACGTCAAGCTGGCGGCGGATAAGATACTGAACTCACGTGAACTGCGCGTGCTCAAGGGCCTCTATACCCCGACGCCACGACAGGCTCGCGCGGGTGTTCGCGCGTCTTTGCCGAGGGCGACCTTCAGTCCGGCGGTCATCAGCTTCGGATACGACCGGTCGCGCCCGGACGAGATCCTTTCGGCACTGGAGGACGTCTTCGATAAGCTGACCCTGCGCGAACCGGCGCGGGCAAGACCGGGGGGGACTGTCGTGCCGGCCGGGGTCTGAAATCCGGGGGCCAGAGACCGTCGCATTCATCCATGCTCCAGCGAGAGACAGGCCCGTGTAGGGCCGTTCAATCCTATATGACAATGAACCCAGACCCCGAAGAGATCGGCGCAGACCAGGCCGAAGAGTCAGTCGCAGAGACCGCGCCGGAAGAGATCATTGCGGACCAAGCCGACAAGGCCGATGCGCTGCTGGTCGCCGAGGCCGAGCCGGAAGAGCCGGTTGCTCCCCCCGAGCGGCAGCGCATGATCCTTGCCTTCGACATACCCGATGACGCAGATGCTTTCCCTGCGTCCCGCACGGCGGTGGGCGTCTCCTTCCGGCGATCCGGCAAGGTCTACTACTTTTCCACCGCCAACGTGGCCTGCGAGGTGGGCGACCGGGTCATCGCGGCGACGGAGAAAGGCATCGACATCGGCGAGGTTGTCGAGTTCCGCCCGTCTTTCGACCAGGACGATGCGCCGCCGCTCAAGCCGATCTTGCGCCAGGCAACCCCGGAGGACATTGCGCACGAGGCGGACCTGCAGGCTCGCGAGAAGGAAGCCCTGCGCATCTGCGAGGAAAAGGTCATCGAGCACGGCCTGCCGATGAAGCTCATCGAGGCGGACTACAGCTTCGACGGGCAGCGCCTGGTCGTCTTCTTCGGCTCCGAGGGCCGCGTCGACTTCCGCGGCCTCGTTCGCGACCTCGCCGAGGCCTTCCGCTGCCGGATCGAGCTGCGGCAGATCGGCGTGCGCGATGAGGCCAAGATGATCGGCGGGTATGGCCCCTGCGGCCGCCAGCTTTGCTGCACGACTTTCTTGCGCAACTTCGACGCGGTGGGGATCAAGGTCGCCAAGGATCAGGGCCTCGCCCTCAACCCGGCCAAGATCAGCGGCGTGTGCGACCGGCTGATGTGCTGTCTGAAGTACGAGCACGAGGTGTACCGATACCTGTCCGCCAAGCTGCCGAAGATCGGCTCGAGAATCGACACGCCCAAGGGCGAAGGCGTCGTGCGGCACGTCATATTGCTTAAAGAGATGGTGATCGCCGAGGTCGCCGACGGGGAGTACATCGAGGTCAGATTCGGCCCGCCGGGCCCCGCGCCCGAGGGAGCCGACCAGCAGGCCATTGAAGAGGCGGTTTTCGGAGGCGTGGCCGAGGGTACAGATGATTCCAGACCCGCAGGTCGACGGCCCGGCAGGCAAGAGCGCCAGCCGAAGACCCGCGAGGCGCCTCGTCGCGGGCAGAGAGCGCCGCAGGCTCCGGCTGAGAAGGCCGTGGAGAAAGCTCCGGCGCCGGCCCGAGAGAGGACCCCGGCCAAAGCAGCCGAGAAGGGCGAACACAAGCCGGTCCCGTTCGTTCCCCCGACCGGCGAGGCCCCTGAAGCGGCTCCCTCCGCCCCTGAAGGCGGCAGCCGGCGACGGCGCCGGGGACGCAGGAAGCGCCCTGCCGGCGCGACCGAGCAGACCCAGGCGCAGGCGCAGCAGACCGAAGGCGCCGCACCGCCGGCCGCCGAAAGCGCCGGCGCACCGGCACCCTCCGACGCCGCCAAAGAGAGCGGGGCGACGGAAGGCGCGGAAGCCAAGCCGCGCCAGGGGAGACGTCGCGGCAGGCGCGGCAGGTCGGGCGGCTCCGGCGGACAGACTCAATCCGGGCAGCAGGCCCAGTCCGGGCAATCCAGTCAGCCGCCGCCGCAACAGCCGGCATCGGAGGCCCCGAAGGCTCCGCAGACCGGCGAGCAAGCGCCGAAAGGTCGCCGCGGTGGCCGGCCTTACTACCGCCGCCGGGGCCCCAAGCCCGGCGGGGGAGCGACGGACGGAGGGGGTGGCGGCTCCTCGACGCCGTGACGCGTCGCGGAGTGATCGTCATGCCGATCTACGAGTACAAATGCAGCGCCTGCGCGCAAGTTCGAGCTTCTGCGCAAGCGGGCCGACTGCCCTAAATGCACCTCACCCCCGGCCCCTCTCCACTCGTGGAGAGGGGCCGGGGGTGAGGGCGCCGTCTCGCCCAGGCGGGATCGCTTTAGAGTGCCGGAAGACGGAAGATGAGTTCACGTCCGGGGCGCGCCGCCCGGTTTGGGCCAGGAAGGCCGAGGTTCACGAGAATGTCCGATTCACCCGATCACAGTCGCTTCTACATCACGACCCCGATCTACTACGTCAACGACTCACCGCACATTGGGCATACATACACCACCGTAGCGGTGGATTGCATCGCCCGATACCAGCGTCTCCTGGGCCGTGACGTTGTCTTTCTGACCGGCACGGACGAGCACGGGGCCAAGGTCGCTCGGAGCGCCGCGGCACGCAATGTGACGCCGCAGCAGCACGTAGACGAGAATTCCCGGGCCTACCAAGACCTCTGGAAGGTCATGCACATTTCCGAGCACGCCTTCATCCGCACCACGGACAGCTACCATGTCCGCACCGTGCAGGACGTCTGGCGCGCGCTGGTCGCCTCGGATGACATCTACCGCAGCGAGTACGAGGGATGGTACTGCGTCCCGGACGAGACGTACTTGCGGGAGGCGGACCTGAAGGACGGTAAGTGCCCCGACTGCGGGCGGCCCGTGGAGCAAGTCACCCAGCCGGCATACTTCTTCCGCACCTCCAAATACGCCGACCGCCTCGCCGCCTACATCCAGCAGCACCCGGAGTTCATCCAGCCTGAGTCGCGCCGTAACGAGGTCCTCAGTCTCATCGGCCAGGGGCTGCGAGATGCCTGTGTCAGCCGCGCGAAGGCCGAGTGGGACATCCCGGCGCCGGACGACGAGTCTCAGTCGGTGTATGTCTGGTTCGACGCGCTCATCAACTATCTCAGCTACCAGCGGCACACGGGGCTGGACATCTGGCCGCCCGACGTGCAGCTCATGGGCAAGGACATCCTGCCCCGGTTCCACGCCACCTTGTGGCCGAGCATATTGTTCGCGCTCGACCTGCCGCTGCCGAAGACGATCTTCGCCCACGGCTGGTGGATGAGCGACAGCGGCGACAAGATCAGCAAGAGCCGCGGCAACAAGATCGAGTTGCCACACGTCGCGCACAAACTCGCCGAGGTCTCGGGCGCCGACTTCGACATCGCGATCGACGCGGTGCGCTACTTCCTGTTCCGCGAGGTCAGCTTCGGCCTCGACGGGGCTTTCTCATTCGACGCCCTCCTCGGACGCTTCAACGCCGATCTCGCCAACGACCTCGGCAACCTGCTGAACCGCACGCTGCCGCTGATCCAGCGCTACTTCGACGGCGAAGTGCCCCAGCCTGGTCCCGGAGCGGGAGAGCTTCGCGAGGCGATCGACACCGCCCGAAGCGCCGTCGAAGCCGCGATGGCGGAATTCGAGTTCCGCCGCGCCCTCGAGGCCATCTGGGAGCTTATCAGCGCCGGCAACCATTTCATCGACAAGCGCGAGCCGTGGGCGCTTTTCAAGGCCGGCAAGAGCGTGGAGTTGGGCACGGTGCTCTATGATGTGCTCGACTGCGTCCGCGTCGTGGCGATCGCGATCTCGCCCTTCATGCCCGAGGTGGCGGCGGAGATCCGGCGGCAGATGGGCCTCGGCGATCTCCCGGTCACCTGGGACGATGTGTGCGCCGGCGAGTTCCCCGAGGGACGCCGAATCGGCGAGCCGAAGCCGATGTTCCCGAGGGTCGATCTCGCGCGGCTGAAGGCGAAGCTCAAGGCGGAGGAGCAGAAGACCGCGACCGCCGAGTCGCCGAAGAAAGCTCCGACCGCGACCGCAGACACGATCACCTACGACGACTTCCAGAAGGTGCAGCTCAAATCCGGTCGCGTGCTGTCCGCAGAGCCGGTCGAGGGCGCCAACAAGCTGCTGAAGCTGAGCGTCGACGTCGGTGAGGAGCGCCCGCGCCAGATCGTCGCCGGGATTGCGGAGGTCTTCAAGCCCGAAGACCTCGTCGGACGGAACGTGGTCGTCGTCGCAAACCTTGCCCCGGCGACCATCCGGGGCGTCGAATCGCAGGGCATGTTGCTGGCCGCCGGCGAGAAAACACCCGAGGCGCTGGTCACTTTCGATCGTGACTGCAGCCCCGGAACCAAGGTGCGCTGAGCCGTCCGGGCGAGCCGGTGTCAGCCACATGTTCATACTGCCGCTTCGTCGTGTGAGGAGGCTTCACTGGTGCAAAGGTCGCGCGTCGCCTACCTGATCGGTGCGGCGATAGTTATCCTCCTGTCGATGGCCGCGATCACGGTCGTCGTCAAGTTGACCGGCACGAGCGGGATAGCGGTACATTTCTACTACCTGCCGATCATCTACGCAGCCTTCGTATTCGGCGACTGGGGAGCGACCCTGGCGTCGCTTCTTGCCGCCTCGCTGTGCGGTCCGTGGATGCCCTCCCGCATCGACGTCGACGGGCCGGTGCCGCAGGGCGTGTGGGAGGGAATCCCCCGGCTGCTGATGTTCTTCGTTGTCGCGATGGTGTCCGCTCGCACTTCATCCGCTCTCAAGCGACGCATCTCCGAAACCCGCACTCTATATCAGGTGGCCCGCAGCATCACCTCAACACTGCGCATCGGGCGGGTGCTCGATCTCATCGCCACCCATTCCGTCGCCGTCATGCACGGACACGCGTGCAGCATCCGCCTGCTCGACCGCGCAACCGGCGAAATGAAACTGGCCGCTACCTCCGGGCTTGACGAAAGCTACTGGGGCAAGGGGCCGGTCACGCTCGAGACCAGCCCCCTCGACGCTGCGGTGGTTGAGGGCAAGGTGGTGCAGATTCGCGACGCCGGCTCGGACCCGCGTTTCCAGTATTCCCAGGCGGCGCGCAAAGCCGGGATCGCGTCGATCCTCTCCGTGCCCCTCAAGTCCAAGGAAGAGACCCTCGGCGTGATCCGCATCTACTCGCGGCGCAGAAAGACCTTCAGGTCCTCCGAGATCGACCTTCTGACAGCCTTTGCCGACCAGGCCGCCGTCGGGATCGAGAACGCGCAGCTCTATGAGGACATCCGCCGCAACTACTACGAAACCGTCCGGGCTCTCACCCGCGCCATCGAGGCCCGCGACTCGGCCACCTACAACCATTCCGAGCGCGTCAACGAACTCGCCCAGCGGCTGTCGAAAGCCGTCGGCCTGTCAGATGAGGACCTGGAGTTGATGCAGTTCGGCTGCACCCTCCACGATATCGGCAAGATCGGCCTCGACGAGCAGGTCATCGACGCCCGCGCGGGCAGCGACGCAGGCGCAATGTTCTACCGGATGCACTCTCTCATCGGCCGCACGATTCTCCAGCCAATCGGCTTCCTCCAGCCGGTCATCGACATCGTTGTCCACCACCACGAGGCCTGGGACGGCACCGGCTTCCCCGAAGGCCTCAAGGGCGAGGACATCCCTCTGCGCGCGCGAATCGTTGCTGTCTGCGACGGCTACGACCGCCTCTTACACCCCACCAGTCTCGACAGCGGCATGACGCAACGCGAGGCCCTCCAGGCCGTCGTCGACGGAGCCGGCAGCAAGTACGACCCGCGCCTTGTCGCGGCTTTCCGTCGCCTCATGTCGGGCGAGGGAGACAAAGTCCCTGCTCCAGCGGCGAATCCCACGCCCGGAGAGGCATGAATGAAACCCAATGCAGTCGTCATGCCGGGTTCCGGCACTCTGAGACGATGAAAAGGCGACGGCCCTACCCCGTCCCGCCTGCGGCGGGCCACCCCTCCCGTTCCGGGAGGGGAGAGGCTAACGACGATTTTCAGGCAGCAACAAACTGCTGCCGTTCCCCCCTTTCCACGGGCTGTGCTCTGCGCGGCATTGGAGAGGGGCCTACCCATCGTAGGCGGGTCGGGGTGAGGTTGCCATTTACCCGGCGCACGGCCCTACCCCGCGACCGCGCTATATGGGGATATGGGAGGGGAGAGGCTAACGACGATTCCTGCGAAAGCCATGAATCCACCCTGCATCGACCGGCTCGCCAGATTCCTGCTCACGTCCGCCGTGCTGTGCCTCGCCATTGCGGGAGCGTCCGAGGGCGCCCCGTTGCGGCTGTCCGGCGACAGCTTGCGCAAGCTATGCGGCACGGACTGGTACACGGTCTCGGTGATGGGCAAGGTCGCCGGGTACGCCTCCCATAAGGCGCGCCTGGTGACGGAGGGCGGCCGCAACTACCTCGAAGTGGTGGAGCGCGCCGTGGTGCAGATCGCCATCACCGGCCCGACGCTCAAGATCGAAAGCGAGCAGATGACCCGGCTCGACGATTCCCTGCGCCCGGTCGTCATCCGCTTGTACGAGAACGAGATGGGACGGGAGAAGATCACCGAGGCAACCGTCGCAGCGGACGGCCTCCGCGTCACCGTGACCGCGCCGAACACGCACGAAACGAAGACACTGTCAATCACCGACCACTTCGGCTCCGACCTGCAACTGTGGCCCGAACTCATCGCCGGCAAGCTCAAGCTCGGCGACAGCCGCACCGTTGAGGTCTTCAGGCCCGAAGTGGACGAGATGGACGACGACATCATCACCGTGCTTGCGCTGCCGACCCCGACGGATGGCCGCTACAAGCTTGGCTCGAAGAGTGCGCGGATGGGCGTCGAGGCCTTCACCTACCTGCTGCCCGACGGCACGATCGTGCGACAGGAAGCCCCCGGCCTGCTGGACATGATCCTCGCCCGCGTCACCGAGCAAGAGGCCCTCAGCGCATCGACCTCGCCGCTGAAGATATCGAACAGCATCAAGGCCGACCGGGCCATTCCCGACACCGTCGCCCTGACCGACCTGAGCCTCATCGCTCGCGGCCGCGCCGAGTCGCCGGCCTCGTACATCCCCTCCTCGCCGCGCCAGAGAGTGACCGCCCAGCCCGACCTCTCGGCCGCCCTGAAGATCGTCCGCCGACCTTTCAGCGGCGCTGCGGCGCGCCTTCCCATCGCCGATCCGAACCTGGCCGAGTACCTCAAGCCGACCGAGGTCGCGCAGTCGGACAACCCGGAGATCATCAAGACCGCGCGCGAGATCGTGGGTAACGAGACCGACGCCTGGAAGGCTGCCGTGGCTCTCAACAAGTGGGTCTTCGATCACATGGTCAAGGTCGAGTCCGAGCCGCAGCCTGTCACCGCGCTGGAGGTCTTGCACTCAATGCGTGGCTGCTGCAGCGAGCACGCGACGCTTCTCGCCGCCCTCGCGCGGGCCGTGGGTCTCCCGTCGCAGTTCGTCACCGGCGTCGTCTACAAGAACGGGGCCTTCTGGTATCACGCATGGGACAAGGTCTATGTGGGGGAATGGGTGGACATGGACCCCACCTGGGACGAGACGACGATCAATGTCGGGCATATCGAATTGGCGTGCGGGTCCCTGGACGAACTCTCGATGGCCCGGATGAACCTCGCCACAGGGCGCACCATCGGCGCCCTGGACCTGATCGTCAAGGACTGGCGGCCGAGGTAGCCTCTTCATGTTCCCTCTCGCCGAGCAACCCTTGCCCATCATCCTGCCCGAGGGCTGCGTCGACAGCTTCGCCGCCGAGCAGCTTTCCTTCTACCTAGCCATCATCACCGGCAACCGCTTCCCGGTCGTCGCCGACGCTGAGCAACCCGCGATTTCCCTTTGCATAGACGCAATTGCAAAAGTCTGTAGGAGCACTCTCCAGAGTGCGACCGGCCCTCATAGTGTGCAAAATAGCGTCTATAAAGACGAAAACGTGTCATTATCGCGGCGTATTAACGGCAATCGCGGTCTGGAGACCGCTCCTACAGACGACGCAGCGACTTTTGCAATTACCTCTATAGACGCCCTCACAATGGAAGCCACTGCCGCCGCGCGAGGCTGCCGTTCCCCCCTCCCTACGAGGGAGGGGGGCAGGGGGGTAGGAAGCCGTGCCTCCTTCCGCATCTGCATCTCCCCGGACGGCATCACTCTCTCCGGCGAAGATCGCCTTTCGCTCCTGCACGCGGTGTACTATTTCCTCGAGAAACACTGCGGCTGCCGGTGGCTGTCGGAATGGGACGGCGGGGAGATCGTCCCGCGCGACACCGAGTTGGCGGTTCCGTACACCGACGAGACGGTGTCCCCGGTCTTCACCAATCGGGCCTTCACCAACTACCCGCGCATCGACCGCGACACGGTGACGATGCTCGACTGGATGGCGAAGAACCGCTTCAACCGGTTTATGGTCTTCGCCAACGTGCCGGACGCCTTCGACGATTACCGCCGGGTCCTGCGGGATGAGGCTATCCTGCGCGGCATGAAGATGGAGATGGGGCACCACAGCTTCAAATACTGGCTGCCGCCGACAGAGTTCCACGCCGCGCGCCCCGAGTTCTTCGCCCTCGTCAACGGCGAGCGCGTGACCGACGGCCAACTCTGTGCCTCGAACCCCGCTGTCGCCGAGATCATCGCCGAGCGCATCGCCGCCTTCTTCGCCGAGAACCCCGAGTTCGATCGCGTGGGCCTTTGGCCGAACGATTGTTACGGCTGGTGCGAGTGCGAGGCCTGCCGGGCCCTGGAGCCGCAGTCGCCCAGCGCGTTTCTCGCGGATCAGCCCCGCCGCACGGACACCTATATCCGCTTCGTGAACCGGGTCGCCGATCTCCTCCGCCCGGCTCACCCGGACAAGCGCCTCAGCGCCCTCGCGTACGTCAACTACGTCGAGCCGCCGACGCTGGACATCCCCGACAACGTGGACGTGTGCTTCGCGCCGTTCACTCGCTGCTTCAAGCACCCCTTCGCCGGATACCCCGACTGCACGCGCTCGAACGCGCTTTACGCGGAGTTCTTCGACGGTTGGCGCGCCCGCGTCTCCGGCGAGCTTCACCTGTTCGAGTACACGATGCTCATCGACATGTGCTCTCTGCCGTTCCCGCTGGCGGACATGTACCCCGACAATTGGGCCTGGCTCGCGGCGCACGGCTGCGATGGCTACGTCATGGAGTTCAAGCCCGAGGAGTGGGGCGCGTATGGCCTGAATGCACACCTCCTCGGCCAGTATGCCTGGCAGCCGGGCCTCGATATCGCCGGCTTCGTGCGCGAGCATGGTGACCTGCTCTACGGCCCCGCAGCGGCCGAGATGTCCGCCTTCCTCGAGGCCTTCATGCGCGACTTCGTGCGCCCCGGTCCGTGCGTGTACCACTATGACCTCACCTACGCTCGCCGCGCCACGGAAGACCTCCTCCGCCCGGCGCTGGAGCGCCTCGGCCGCGCCCGGGCCCTCGCCGCGAAGGGTGAAAAACGCCACTGGCAGGCGGTCGAGAAGGCGCGCATCGGCGTCGAGCTTCTCCTGCGCGTCGGCGAGTGGCAGCGCGCCCTCCGCGACGCCCACGATGCGCCCGAAGATACGAACAAGCGCCGCGTACTCGAGGGCGATGTCCGCCGCATCGCCGCCGATCTCCTCGCTTTCGTAGGCCGCCACGCGAAAAGCGGCGCCATAGACGCCGACCGCCTCCGCACGATCATCACC
>CAYWBK010000056.1:0-20390 GCA_964455745.1 uncultured Armatimonadia bacterium | reverse complement strand
GAGAACCGCAGCAGTTCCCTGCTGCGCGGGAATCGCCGTTTGCCTCTCCCCTCCCATACCCGCCTGCGGCGGGTCCACGGGAGGGGTGGCCCGCCGCAGGCGGGACGGGGTAGGGCCGTTCTCATCGTTTCAGAGTGCTGGAAACCGGCATGACGACTGTGGTCAATCGCCGTCCATCTCTCCGCAGGGCATCTCATTGCCGAGCAGGGCCGCACAACCGGCGTAGTAATACTAATCGTTCCCCATGCCAAAATGAGTTGATAGCCTGATGTCCTCGTTTGTCCACCTCCATGTCCACACCGAATTCAGCCTCCTTGACGGCGCATGCCGGATCAAGGAGCTTGTCGCGCGCGCCAAGGAACTGGGGATGCCGGCCGTCGCGATGACGGACCACGGCGTCATGTATGGCGCTATCGACTTCTACCAGGCGTGCATGAAGGCGGGCATCAAGCCGATCATCGGGTGCGAGGTCTACTGCGCCACACGCTCGCGGTTCGATCGCGAAGCCGCCGACCGCTCGCAGGCGCATTTGCTGCTGCTCGCGCAGGACGTTGACGGCTACCGGAACCTGCTGAAGATCGTCTCAGCGGCTCAGCTTGAGGGCTTCTACTACAAGCCGCGCGTCGATTATGATCTTCTCGCCCAGTATCCCGGCGGGATCATCGCCATGACGGCTTGCCAGCAGGGCAATGTCGCCCGGTGCATCCTCCAGGACGACCCCGCCGGAGCCGCTGAACACTGTCGCAAGCTGCAGAGCATCTTCGGCGCGGAGAATGTTTACCTCGAACTGATGGACCACGGTATTCCCGAGCAGGCCCGGGTCATCGAGGGGAAGCTCGCGCTGTCCAAGGAGCTAGGCATTCCCTTGGTGGCCACGAACGATGTCCATTATGTGAGCCGCGAGGATTACGAGCTTCAGGACGTGCTTCTGTGCATTCAGACGAACTCCGTCCTGAGCGATCCGACCCGGCTGCGGTTCGATGAGCATGAGTTCTACCTCAAGACGGAAGAGGAGATGCGGGAGCTGTTCGCGGCGGTGCCTGAAGCGGTTGAGAACACGTTTGCCGTCGCCGAGCGGTGCAACGTGCAGCTCGAGCTTGGCAAGCTCATGCTGCCGGAGTTCCCGGTGCCGGAGGGCCACGACCTCGAGAGCTATCTTCGCTGGTGGTGCGAAAAGGCGATCCCCGAGCGCTACGGCGAGTGGCGCGAGGACGTGCAGCAGCGCCTCGACTACGAGCTTGACATCATCAAGCAGACGAGCTACACGGGCTATTTCCTGATCGTCGGCGACTTTATCCGCGAGGCCCGGTCGCGCGGGATTCTCGTCGGGCCGGGGCGCGGATCGGCGACAGGCTCCATCGTGACGTATCTTCTCGGCATCAGTGATGTGGACCCGCTGAAATATGGGCTGATTTTCGAGCGAATGCTGAACCCGGAGCGCGCCAGCCCGCCTGACATCGACCTCGACTTCCCGGACCAGCGTCGCGAGGAGATCATCGAGTACGTCAAGGAGAAGTACGGGCGCGATCAGGTCGCCCAGGTCGTGACCTTCAGCACGATGGGCGCGAAGGCCGCGATCCGCGATGTCGGCCGGGTGTACGGGCTGCCGCTCGATAAGGTGAACGCCACCGCGACGCTTGTGCCTGTGGGCCCGAAGGTCACGCTCAAGTCTGCGCTGGATGAGATCCCCGAGCTGCGCCAGCTCATCGAGGCAGACCCGGAGATCGCGCGCGTCTACGACATGGCGAAGCGATTGGAGGGCATCTCGCGGCACTCCGGGGTTCACGCCGCCGCCGTCGTGATCTCCGACCGCGTGCTGACCGACTACGTCCCCTTGCGCGGTGAGAAAGACGGGACCATCACCACGCAGTATTCGATGAACCCGGTTGTGGACGTGGGCCTGGTGAAGATGGACTTCCTGGGCCTCAAGACGCTCACGATCATCGAAAACACGCTGCGGGCGGTAGAGCGCTCGCACGGGGTCACGGTCGATCTGTATGGTCTGCCTCTCGATGATCCGAAGACCTACGCGTTGCTTTGCGCCGGGGATACGGCTGCCGTGTTCCAGCTTGAGAGTGAGGGGATGCGCAACCTGCTGCGCGACCTGCAGCCGGATCGCTTCGAGCACCTGATCGCCTGCGTGGCCCTGTACCGTCCGGGTCCGATGTCCTCGGCGCCGCAGTTCTGCGCCGGGCGTCACGGCGGCGCGGTCGAGTACCTGCATCCCGACCTGGAGCCGATTCTCAAGGAGACCTACGGAGTCATCCTCTACCAGGAACAGGTCATGCGGACGGCGAGTGTGCTGGCAGGCTTCACGATGCCTCAGGCCGAGATCATCATGCGGGCGATGGCCAAGAAGCAAGCGGCCAAGATGCAGCAGATGAAGCCGCTGTTCCTCGACGGCTGCGTCGCTCACGGCGCGTCGCGCGAGGCGGCCGAGGAGATCTTCGCCCGCATGGAGACCTTCTCGTCCTACGGCTTCAACAAGTCCCACAGCACGGCGTATGCTCTTGTCGCGTACTGGACCGCGTACTTGAAGGCGAACTATCCGGCGGAATTCCTCGCCGCGCAGCTCACCACGGTCATGGATAACACCGACGACGTGGCGAAGTACGTCGCCGAGTGCCGCCGCATGAGGATCAAAATCCTGCCGCCGTCGGTGAACCGAAGCTACGCGGAGTTCAACGTCGAGGACGGGGCCATCATCTTCGGCATCGGCGCGATCAAGAACATCGGCCCGGCGGTCGGGCACGCCATCGCGGCGGAGAGAGAGGCCAACGGCCGGTACTCGAGCTTGCAGGACCTATGCCGCCGTTTGCCGAGCAATTCGATGCAGAAGGGCGCGCTCAAGATCCTGATCCAGGCCGGAGCCTTCGATGACTTCGGCGACCGCAACGCGCTGCTCGCCGTACACGAACAGGCCTACTCGGCGGCGCAGAAGCATCAGGCTGACATCGCGGTGGGGCAGAATTCGCTGTTCGGGGACCTCACCGGCCCGGCGGACGCGCGCACCTTCGATGACCGCCTCCCGACCAACGTCCCGTCGATGACTGATGATGAGAAGCTCCAGATGGAGAAGGAGTTCCTCGGGATGTACGTGTCGAGCCACCCGCTGGAGAAGGTGCGGGAGAAGCTCGAGAACGCGACGACCGCCAGTATCGCCGACCTGGAGCAGTTTCCCGACGGCGCGCAAGTGGTCCTCGGCGGCATGGTGCGGGAAGTGAAGCCCTATACTACGAAGAATGGGGACCGGATGGTCTTCTTCGGTATTGCCGATCTCACCAGCGAGATCGAGCTGACCGCATTCCCCAGCGTCTACGAGCGCATCAAGGACTTCCTGGTCAGAGATGCGATCCTGGTGGTCGATGCGAAGGTTCAGCGAGGCATTCCCGGTCGCGAGGAACAAGATGGTGCGGTGAAACTTCTTTGCGACAAAGCGCTGCCCATCGACCGCGCCCGCAAAGCCCCGGAGCGCAAGCGCCAAGAGGCTGAGGCCGCCAGAGCCAAGTACGCCGAGGCCAAGCGTGAGAAACCGGCGCCGATCAACATCCCGCGCGTCGTCGTCGAGATTGACCCACAACGGACGAACACGGCTTTGCTGTCTCAACTGCGCGCGGTCATCTCGGCGTCGCCCGGCCCGCAATCCGTTGTGCTGCTTATCAGCGACAACGGCCACACCCGGCGCGTGCTTCTGGGCGATGGCTTCCGCGTGAACTGCAGCAGCGACTTCCCGATTGAAGCGCGCAAGCTGACCCCGGTCATCACCGTGTGGGAGGATCACCGGGCGGCCATCGAGCAAGAAGCCTTCAGCGAAGCAGTCCTCAGCGAAGCGGAGTGAGCGCCAATGGATGCGTGCATCGAGATCATTGACGTTCGTGGCGGGAAGATCTCGGCCATCGAGGACCTCCGAACGCGCACCTTCGAGGGCTTATCCTCCGACATCGAGGGGCAGGTCCGGGCCATCGTCGACGCTGTCCGCACCCGGGGGGACGCGGCGCTCGTCGAGTACGAGCGGCAGTTCGACTGCCCGACGCTGACCGCCGCCGAGCTGGTTGTGGGCGTCGAGGAGATCGACGAGGCCTACAAGCAGGTGGATACGGAGTGGATCGGTGCGTTCCGGCGCGCCAAGGAGAACGTCTTCGAGTATCACTCCCGCCTGCTGCAGTCCTCGTGGCTCGACAGCTTCGAGGGGATGCTCCTCGGCCAGCGCATCCGCCCGATGGCCTCAGCCGGCCTGTATGTGCCTGCGAAACACGCCCCGCTGCCGTCGACTTTGTGCATGTGCGCCGTTCCGGCGAGAGTTGCCGGGGTGCCCCGGCTCGCGCTGGCCACACCGCCGCGCAAGGATGGCACCGTCGATCCGACGATGCTCGTTGCCGCCGCCGAGTGCGGGGTGGACGACATCTACCGCATGGGCGGAGCGCAGGGGATCGCCGCCCTCGCCTACGGCACGGAGTCGATCGAGCCAGTCGCGATGGTCGTCGGCCCGGGAAGCCCCTGGGTGGTCATGGCGAAGCGCCTCGTGTTCGGGGTTGTGGGGATCGAATCTTTGCCGGGGCCGTCGGAGTCGCTCATCATTGCGGACGAGCTGCAGGATGTCGAACTCGTCGCCGCCGACCTGCTGTCACAGGCCGAGCACACCGGCGACAACACGGTGATTCTGCTCACGCCCTCCGAGTACCTTGCGCGCGCAGTGTCGGAGGCCCTTGGCAAGCAGGTTGAGAAGCTTAGCCGTTCGGAGTTGACCGCCCAGTCGCTGCAGGAGTACGGGGCCATCGTCATCGTAGACAGCCTCGAACAGGCCTGTGAGATCGCCAACGACATCGCCCCGGAGCACTTGCAGATACTGACGGCCGATCCGTTCGCATGGCTGGAGCTGATCGAAAACGCAGGCTGCATTTGTCTGGGTTCGCTGTCGGCGGTGCCACTGGGCGACTATGCCGCCGGCCCGAGCCACGTGCTCCCGACGAACGGGACGGCGCGGTTCTCATCCCCGCTTTCGGTGGACGATTTCGTGAAGAAGTCCTCGGTCATTTACGCGACTCCGCGAGGCTTCAATCGCCTGGCGCAGGATGTCGAGACCCTCGCCGAAGCCGAGGGGCTCGGCGCGCACGCAGCCGCGATACGGATGAGGCGGGAGGCGGGCTGAGCCGGCCGGACGGCACCTCACCCCCGGCCCTTCTCCACTTGTGGAGAGGGGAGAACGACAACGACCGACGGCTTGGCGGGGGAGACGCCCGCTCCACACGACACTGGCGAGACGGCTACGCGACAGGATTGTCGCGCCCACTCTGCTTTTCGCGGCAGATTCAAGGAACTAACCATGACTACACGCACCGCTACGATCACCCGCAAGACCGCCGAGACCGATATCGAGCTGTCCATCAGCATTGACGGGAGCGGCGTCTACTCGATCAACACCGGAGTCGGCTTCTTCGATCACATGCTGACCCATGTGGCCAAACACGGCTTGTTCGATCTGACGGTGAAAGCCGCCGGCGATCTGCACATCGACGCTCACCATCTCGTCGAGGACGTGGGGATCGTCCTCGGCCAGGCGCTGGCGCAAGCCGTCGGTGACAAGCGCGGGATGGTGCGCTTCGGCGGTGGCAAGTGCCCCCTCGACGAAGCCCTGGTCGTGGCGATCATGGACTTCGGCGGGCGAGCGCACCTCGAGTACGGCCTGCAGCTCCCGACCGAGAAGGTCGGCGACTTCGACACCGAGCTGGCGCTGGAGTTCTTCCGCGCGCTGACGGCCAACGCCGGGATCAGCCTGCATTTGATCCAGGAGGCGGGCGCGAACTCGCATCACATCCTGGAGTCCTGCTTCAAGTCATTCGGACGCGCGCTCGATGAGGCGACAAGGCTCGACCCGCGCAAGACAGACGTGCCCTCGACCAAGGGAGTGCTGTGAGGGGACGGGCGGAGACGGCCCCCCTCTTGCCTCATGTGGATGCGCCATTCATGGCGCGAATCGCGCGGTGAACCGCGCTGCCACAGGGAAGACGCGTGGATGCCCGCTGGCGTAGATTCTGCCGCGCAACTGACATAGGCCTTTCCAGGAGGATCCAACATGCCCGATATCGTGTGCCTCGGTGAAGCCCTCTGTGACATGGTCTCGGCCAGCCCCGGGATGGGCCTGGTGGACTCCTCCGTGTTTGAGAAAGCGGCGGGTGGCGCGCCGACCAATGTCGCGGCGGGGATCGGTATTCTCGGCTGCAGCGCCGGTCTCATCGCCAAAGTCGGCGACGACCATTTCGGCCAGTTCATCCGCAATTCGCTGGCCGATAGCGATGTCGATCTCGAAAACTTCATCCTGGCCCCCGACTATGCGACTCAGCTTGCCTTTGTCGCCGTGGACCCCGGCGGGGTGCCGACGTTCGCCTTCCACGTGAAGCAGAGCGCCGACCAGATGCTTACGCCGGAGGAAATCAAGGCCGACTACGTCTCCGGGGCGGGCATCTTCCACTTCGGCTCGATCACGCTCATTAACGAGCCTTGCAGGTCGGCGACGCACCACGCGCTGGAGATTGCGCTGGATGCGGGCAGCCTCATCAGCTTCGACCCGAACCTGCGGCCTCCGCTGTGGCCCGACCTCGACACCGCGCGCAACATGATGCTCGAGACGATCCCCGACTGCGACCTGCTGAAGGTCAGTGAGCAGGAGGCGGAGTTCCTCACCGGACGCGAGGACATCGAGGAGGCCGCGCAGCACCTGTATGGCCTGGGACCCTCGCTGGTCGCAATCACGCGCGGCGGCGACGGATGCTACTTCCTCGGCGACACCGGTCACGGGTACGTGCCGGGATTCGAGGTGCCGGTCGATGACACGGTCGGTTGCGGCGACGCTTTCGTGGCAGGGATGCTCGTGTACCTTCTCGAGAGCGAGCACGACATCTCGGAGTTGACCCTCAGCGAGTTGGAAGAGTTGTTCCGGTTCGCCAATGCCACCGGCGCGCTGACGGCCACCGGCAAGGGCGCGATCCCGGCCATGCCGCACCGGGACGAAGTGATGGAACTCCTGGAAGGGTAGACGATGTTCCCACAGACGCAATGCGGCAGCCTCGGAACCCCGGCGCGGAAGGGGTGTTGAATGATATGCGCGGTCGAGTTCATCGCACCTCCGGCATCGCGCTGGCGGACCTGGGGATCATACTGGTCGGCGTGGCGGTCGTATCGGTCGCGATTGCCACGAACTTCCACCGGCGAGCCGGGCAGCAGACGCGCGAAGTGACGATCCAACGTCTGGCCCGGCTGCAGGACGCCCTGGACCGGTACGCCATCGACAACGGCGGGATGTTCCCGACCACCAAGCAGGGGTTGCAGGCTCTGCTCACTTGTCCGACGCTTCCGCCGGTGCCGCACAACTGGCAGCACGCATATCTCGCGTCCGAGTCAGACATCATTGACGGCTGGGGCTACCCCTTCCATTACGCGCACCCGGGCGGCGGGAACCCCGCGCGTCCTTACGACGTCTGGAGCTTTGGCCGCGACGGGAGGCAAGGCGGTGAGGGCCTGGACCGGGATGTCGATTCCTGGGACCGCAAGACACAACTACCATAGCGCTGCGTTCGACAGGCTCGATCGCGGCAAACGGGCGAGGTACGGATGTATTCAAGGGTGCGCAACTGCATCTCAGCATTTCTGATGTTGGCGACGGTTATCCCTGCGGCTTGCCAAACGGCGGGCCGCGTTTCTGTTCCTGCGGACTGGACTTCGCGCGTGTTGTGCTCCTGTGACGATGCCTCGGCGTTCGCCTCGACCCGCGACGCCGCGCGCATGAAGCGCGAGTTCACGACCTACAGCTATGCTGCGGCGACCGAAACCAAGGTCAAGGGCAAGAGCCTCAAGTGGCACGTCAAGCCGAAAGCCGCCGATCAGACTTACGCCGACATCTTCCTCGCCGCGCCCCCACGCGATCCGTTCGACGCCATTTCGGTCTGGGTGAAGAACCCCGACGGTCGGAAGATGAGCTTCTGGGTTAAGCTCACCGACGCCGATGGGGCGCAGTGGTTCGTCCAGCCGGTCCAGCTCGGGGGCACGAAAGACTGGCAACGCTTCGTCTTCTTCCTGAAAGACTACACGGTCGCCTCGTGGTCTGCCGACGCCGACGGGCGCATCGACTTCCCCCTGCAGTCGATCGGTTTCGTATTGTTCGACTTGAAGCCTGCTGAGGACTACGTCGTCTACCTGGATGATGTTGAGGCCCTGTCCGCCCCGCCGACGCCGCTCGACCTCCTGCGCATCGAGGCTCCCGCGACGGTCGCCGCCGGCGGCACGCTTACCGCGCAGGTAACGGTCGCCGCCACCGGGACGGTCGCGACGAAGCGCGATCTGCGCCTCAAGCTTCTGTGGAACGACGCGCTGCTGGCCTCGCTGCCCCTGCATTTCGCGAAAGACACGTCCCAATGGCCGCCGGGCGAGCCACAGGTTTCCGAAGCGGTCTCGCTGCCGCTGCCGGCACGAACGCGCACCGGCTCTTGCCGCCTTATTGTGGAGGGAGGAGGCTGTACCATCGACATCGGTAAGACGCAGGGCAATACGACCGTGCAGATCCAGGGTCCGGACAAGGCCACCATCGCCCAGGTCAAGCCCTATCGCGGCGTGCCCACCTTGTTCATCGACGGGAAGCCGCAATCGGGCCTGTGCATGATGACGTACAATCCGCAGGCGAAGCACTATGGCCAGTTCGCCGAGGCGGGCGTTCATGTGTACAGCTTCTCGGCCACTTCCGATTACAGCATCTACGGCCTGGCGCCGGACGTGTGGGTCGCGCCGGATACTTACGACTACTCGGCTTTCGACCAGCGCCTCGGGATGATCCTCGCCAGCGACCCGAACGCGCTGGTGTTCCCCCGCGTGTATATGTGCTCTCCGCCGTGGTGGGATCAGAAGCACCCCGGCGAGCTGGCCGTCTTCGACGACAACCAGAAGCAGCTTCCGCCCGGGTTCGGCGGCCGCAAACGCACGGTGCCCTCATGGGCGTCGGTGGCGTGGCGCAGGGACGCGGGCGAGGCGCTCAAGCGGTTCATCCGCCACATCGAGGACGGCCCGTACGCGAACCACGTGATCGGCTATCACCTCGCCTCCGGCGGCACCGAGGAGTGGTACCAGTGGGGGCTGTTCGAGAATGCCTTCGGCGACTACAGTCACCCGCAGCAGGAGGCCTTCCGCAAGTGGTTGCAGCAGCGGTACGGCACGATGGAGGACCTGCGCGTGGCCTGGGGGCAGCCCAAGTCGCCGCTGACCACGCCGGAAGCGCTCGCGGTGAGCCATGCCGCGCTCGAGTGGGCGCAGGTCAAGGTCCCGAGCAAGGCATTGCGCATCAAGGGGGAGGGCCTCGCGCTGCTCGATCCGGCCACAATGCGCCAGGTCATCGACTATCAGCTTTTCCACGCCGAGAAGACCGCCGAGACCATCGCCTACTTCGCCCGCATCGCCAAGGAGGCGACCGGCGGCAACAAGCTGTGCGGGGCGTTCTACGGCTATCTCTTCGACCTCCCGTGGCATCCGTACGGCTTGCAGAACGGCGGGCATCTCGCGCTGTCGCAACTTCTGCAATGCCCGGACATCGACTTCCTCTGCGCGCCCACCTCGTATGCCAGCCGCGCCCCGGCCTCGGGTGTTGCCTGCTTCATGTCCGCTAACGCCTCGATCCGCGCGCACGGCAAACTGTGGTTCGACGAGAACGACATTCGCACTCATCTTGCCGACCCGAAAGACGCCAAGGGCGACACGCCCACCGACATCGCCGTCCAGTGGCGCGAACTGGCCCTGATGGCTTCCCAGGCCGCAAGCATGTGGTGGTTCGACATGGGCGGTGGCTGGTACGACGACCCGGCGATGATGAAAGCGATTGCCGACATGCGCGAGGTCGGGGAGACGGCCGTCGAGACCGACCGCACCTCCGCCGCACAGATCGCCGTGATCGTCGATGACATTAGCGCGGCATACACGCGCTGCGGCAACAGCCTGGTCAAGCCCCTGCTCTACGACCAGCGCCTGGAGCTTGGCCGGATGGGCGCGCCCTACGATGTGTGGCTGCTCAGCGACCTGCTCGCGGATCGCGTGCCGGAGTACCGCATGTACGTGTTCCTCGACGCTTTCGTGCTCGACGACGCGGGGCGGCAGAAGCTCAGGGAGATCCTTGGACGCGACGGAAAAATGGCCGTGTGGGTCTACGCCCCCGGCGCGATCGACGACGAGCTTTCTCCTAAGACCATGTGGGACCTCACCGGCATTCGGCTCGACTTCTCGACCAAGCCAGGCCCGCTTCAGGTCAGGGTGGCCGGCAGCCACCCGCTTTACGCCCCGGACATTCAGTCGGAGCTGACGTATGGGACCTCCGCGGAGATTACGCCCGTCGTGTCCTCGATGGATACCGAGGCCGATGTCATGGGCAAGCTGGTCGGCTCGGGGCGGGCAGGCCTCGTGGCCCGTAAGTTCGTGAATTGGACCTCCGTCTTCTCCGCCGCGCCAAACCTGCCGGCGGTGCTGTTGCGCGGGTTGGCCAAGGCCGCCGGAGTGCATCTTTACGTGGAAACGGACGACCCGATATACGTTAATAAGTCCTGGATTGGCTTGCACGCGCGCACCGGGGGGACGAAGACGGTCACTCTCCCGAAAGCCGCCGACGTGTACGACATGATCCACAAGCGCGTTCTCGTCCGCGCGGCGACGAGTTTCAGCGTGGAGTTGAAATCCGGCGATACGATGCTCGTCTATGTGGGTAATATGGAGGATATCGGGGTCAAAGCCTCTGATGCGCCATGATTCTCGTCACCGGGGCGACAGGCTTCGCAGGGCGGCATCTCTGCCGCGCTCTCATCAGCGCCGGGCATGAGGTGCGCGCTCTCATCCGCCACGATTCCCGACTGGATGTGCTGCCTGAGGGCATTCACACCGCGGTAGGCGATGTGGTAACGGGCCACGGCCTCGCTGCGGCCTGCGCCGACTGCGACACCGTCGTGCATCTCGTGGGGATCATCCGCCAGACCCGCGAGATCACCTTCGATAAGGTCCACGTCGGCGGGACGACGCATGTGGTCGAGGCTGCGACTGAGGCCGGGGTGCGCCGCATCGTGCACATGAGCGCCCTCGGCACGGGCCGGGGCATACCGATTGCATACTTCGAGACGAAGCTGCGCGCCGAGGAGATCGTCCGGCGAAGCGGGCTCACCTGGGCGATCCTACGGCCCTCCGTCATCATCGGGCCGGGCAGCGGATTCGTGCAGGCGGTGCTCGACTTGGTGCGCAAGTACCCGGTGACGCCTGTCGCAGGCCCGGGTACCGTGCGCATCGAACCTGTAGACATCGACGATCTTTGCGCAGCCGTGCGCGCGCTGGTAGGCCGCGACGACTTATGGGGGAAGGTCTACGAGCTTGGCGGCCCCGAGGCTCTGACGTTCAACGAGCTATTGCAGCTTTCCGCCGCGGCTGTGGGGGTGCGCAAGCCGATGATCCACATTCCGCTTGGCCTCATGTTTGTCATGGCCCGCCTGACGGCGATCTTGCCGGGTACGCCGCCCGTTACCACGGACGAGTTGAGGATGCTCGGCTATGAGGCGCTCTGTCAGTCGAATGGCTTCGCCGAGTTGGGCGCGGACGCCCTCAGCGGCGTCGCGCCTGTCTCCTATACTGACGCGCTGGCCAAGGCGCTCGGAGAACCAAGATGAACGCTTTGCCGCATCTGCTCGTCGCGAATGCCGTCTGGAGACGCATGGGCTGGCCGGAAGAGTTGCGCGGGCCGATGCTTCTTGGCTCGATCTCCCCCGACGCCTACCGGATAACGCCCGGAGCCGGCTACCGGGACACGCACTTTCGCCACCATACGAAGCTCGGCCAGAGGCAGGGGGACTTTGTGCGCCGGTATCTGCACCCGGCCTTCGAGGCCCAGGACGGCTCGGCCCAGGCCTTCTACGCCGGCTGGATGACGCATCTTTGCGCCGACGATGTCTGGCGGCAGCGGCTGCGCACCGAGTTGAAGGCCCTCTGGGACGGGGTCAATCACTCATCGTCCGAACAGGCGAAGCAGCTCAAGCACATTTACAGGGCGAATTGCGCGCGGGTGGATGCCGAACTGGTCCGACAATTGGGGCCACAGGTTCAGGACATCGTCTGGCATCTGGGGGAAGCCAACGCCGAACTGAACGTCGGCCCGATCCAGGTGGCTGCGATCACTCGCTGGAAACAGAAAACACTGATCCGCAACTTCAACAGACCGTTCGATGAGAAGGCTCCGCAGATCATCGACCACAACTTCGTGATGCGGGCGATGACCGCCGCCGAGGACGAGGCCGCGTCGATCCTCCTGTGGGAGGCGCGGGCAACGGAGCCGTCGGTGTTGATTGATTCGGATATCGGACAGTAGTCGGCCAGATACAGGAACATGGTATGGGCATCAAGACCGTGGGCAGCAATGTCCTCGGTCGCTTTGTTTCGCAGGTGCCGCGCCGGGCGGGCGCGAATTTGACACAAGTGCCGTTCGTGCACAACACTGCAGAAGGGGGCTCGACAGATGGGCGATACCGCGATGGTTCCGATGGACGTGCAGTTGCAGCCGGCTTGGTTGACGTGGGTTTCTGCAACAACGACATGCCTCAAGGCACTTGGGACAGATTGCGACACGGTGGACGTTGCCGGCATGACCGGCTATGCGTTTGTCCTCAGCGTTCACAAAGAGTTGTGCCCGTCCGGGCCGACGGTGTTCGACTGGTGTTCGTTGCTCGCAGGGGTCCAGCTCCTCGGGCGCACCACCCTCAATTTCACCTCGGGCGACTGCCACACCGCCGAACTCGCCTGCGACCGAACGCGCGCTCACTGCCGCGTCGCGTTCGACCTGGTGGCCCGGGAGATCGAGGCCGGACGGCCCTGTGTCGTCTGGGGCGCTTATGTGCCGGAGTTCGCGGTGGCTATCGGGGTCGATAACGACTGCTACCATGTGAAGAGCTTCCGCCAGTTCACGGGAGAGCCGGAGCCGCCGATTCCCTATGACGGGTTGAATGCCCCCGGCGGGCCCTACGCGCTCGGCTTCCCGACGACTATTGACATGCCGCAGGAGCGTGCCGATGAGGCGGCAATCGTCCGCGCAGCCCAGATACTCAACCAGCCGCGCCACCTGCGTGACTACGGCTACGGCCCGACGGCCTATGACACCTGGATCGCCGCGCTGGAGGCCAATGTCGCCAACCCCTTCGGTAACGCGTATAACGCGGCCTGTTGGACCGAAGGACGGCATTTCGCGCACCAGTTCCTCGGGCGACTCGCAGGCCGCAACCCGCGTCTCGCCGGGCCGCTTGGGGAGGCGGCGGGGGCCTACGGCGACGCGGCAAGTGCGATGGATCGAGTGGCGGCGCTGTTCCCCTTCCCGCACGGCGGCAACATTGGTAACGCGGACGTTCGTGCTGAGGCCATCGAAGCGCTGAAACGAGCCAAAGCAGCCGAGATGCGCGCCGCGAAGAGCGTGGCCGCAGCAGCGGCAGCCTTATAGGCGGCCGTCACAGTCAGGGTTACACCACACCGATAGGAAGGCATCCTATTATGGCAATGCGCTGGCTGTATGTATGGACCGCAGTTGCGTTGTTCGCCGCAGGCACTGGCGTAGCCCTACCGCAAGAAGGCTGCGCGAAGATCGAGAACGGCGTGATCGGTGTCACTGTCGATCCCGCCAGCGGCGCCATGAGCGTCCTCGACAAGCGCAACGGCTACTTGTGGCAGCCGGGCGAAACTGCCGGGCCGCCGGCGAAGCTCTCGTTCCGCCAAACGGCCACGCCGCCAACCCTCGACGGCAAGCTGGACGAGTGGGGCGGGGCGCCAACGATCACTCTTACCCCCGATTTGGCCGCCGATATCAGGCCGGCGGCGGGCAAAGTGACCACCAGCGCGAAGGCCTGGGCCGCCTGGGACCAAAGCGGCCTGTACCTGGCGGTCGCGGTGCATGACGAGAAGCTGGTCCTGGGGAGGCCGTCCGAGGAGCAGTGGTGGGAGAAGGACAGCATCGAATTCTGGGTCGGGGCGCGGCAGTACGGCGTGCGGCTCTTCGACGGCGGCGCGAACATCTGGACGGCAGCCGGCGACCTGGCCAACGCGAAAGCCGCCTGGCAGCCGACCGGCGACGGCTACAGTGTCGAGGTGTTCGTCCCCGCAGCGGACATGCCCGAGGCCGCGCTGCAGGCGGGCCGGACTTTCCGGTTCGCGCTCGGGGTCAATGACGCCGGAGCCTCGGGCAAGCGCGAGACGCAGCTCTACTTCCCTCGCGGGTGGCAGCATTCCAACCCCGAGACGTTCGCCGTGGCGACGCTGGCGGCCGAGGACGGGTCCGTCCCTGCCGCAACTGCCGGAGGCCCTGCCCCGGTCCTGCGCAATCTGAAGGCCGACGCGGCGAAGCGGACCGTGACCTACGAGACGGACCTCGAACCCGGCAAGAAGACTCCGGCTCAGGTCACGATCACCCTCGATCCGGTACTGCCCGAAGTGTTGGTAAGCATCGACATCGCCGACCACAGCGCCCCCGTCGGCCTGTTCAGGGCGCTCAAGCCCCTCGCTCTCGACGACCCGAACGGGTTCATCTTCTTCGCCCCGTATTGTGACGGGGTTGCGGTGCCCTGCGATCTATTGTCATGGCGGGGTCGCAACTGGGGGTTCCCGGGGATCGACATGCCCTGGGTTGGCATTTCGGACGGGAGGAAAGGCTACATCACCCTCTGCGAGGACCCGGATGACTCGGGCATGGAGCTCACCTCCGCCCGCACGGCGAAAGGCGAACTCCTGTGTCCCGGCGTGTTCCACTACCCGCAGAAGAATACTTTCGGATATACGCGCCGCGTCCGGTACGCGTTCTTCAGCGAAGGCGGCTATGTGGCCGCGTGCAAGTGGTATCGCAAGTACGCAAGCGGCTTGGGCCTCGTGCGCACGTTGAAGGCGAAGATGCAGCGGAAGCCGGAACTCGCCAAGCTGGCGGGCGCGCCGGACGTTTGGGGAGCGTCAGGTCTGCAGTTCGCGCGGGAGGCAAAGGCCGCCGGCATCGACCGGATGCTCATCAACTACGTCGGCCCCGGGGAAGACATGCAGAAGATGCGCGACCTGGGGTACCTGGTGAGCTGCTATGACAATTACTGCGACATCAACGGACCGGGGCCGGAGCAGTATAACGATGTGGAGATTCCTGATGACTGCCTCACCTCGCCCAACGGCGAGGCGGTGAAGGGCTGGCTGACCTACGACAAGAAGATACAATACTACGAGCGCTGTCCGGCGCTGGCCGAAGCGGCGGCGCGCAAGTGGATCCCCAAAGACTTGGAGAAGCATCCTTACAACGCGCGCTTCCTCGATGTCACAACCGCCCGTGGGCTGTTTGAATGCTGGAGCAAGGTCCACCCTCTCACCCGCATGGGGGACCGCGAGGCCAGCCGCGGGCTGGCGAAGTTCGTCGGCGACGAGTGCAAGCTTGTGCTCGGCGGGGAGCACGGGCGCTGGTGGGGCGCGGACATCTACGACTATTGGGAGGGGATGCAGAGCGGCGGTTTCTACTCGTGGCCGGCGGGGCAGGTGGGCGAAGAGATACCCCAAACGCGGGCGGAGATCGGCAAGGACTACCTGGAGTGGGGCATCGGTGCGCCGAAGCGCCTGCCGCTTTGGGAATTGGTCTTCGGCGACTGCGTGAAATCGACCTGGTACTGGGGCGACAGCACCGGGCACCTGTACAAGGCCGCGCCGGACATCGCCGACGCGAAGGACTGCTTCAACATTCTCTACGGCACACTGCCTCTTTATTGGGTGGAGCAGCCCTATAGCTTCAACTGGCATGTACCGGAGTTGCGAGCGCGACTGCTGCGAAGCTACCGCGACACCTGCAAGCTGAACGAGCAGATCGGCTTCGAGGAAATGGTCCGGCACGAGTGGCTGACCCCGGACCGATACGTGCAGCGCACGACCTTCGCCGACGGCACGCGGGTTACGGTGAACTTCGGCGCGACGCCGTATAGCCTCAAGGACGGCGGAGCCACCTATACGCTGGCCCAGTACGGTTTCTACGCGAAGGGCCCGAAGGTTCTCCAGTACAAGGCAACCGTCGAGCAGCGGCAGGTGGAGCGCATCTCGACCCCCGGGTACCTGTTCTGCGACGCCGCCGGCACGGAGCACGACTTCGGGCCGGTGCGTACGGCGGGACAGGTGACCCTCCGACAAGCGGGGCCGGACACACTGCGCGTGAACCTCGGATCGGCGGATACGCAGGCCGCCATCGCTCCGGCGCAGATGATTCCCGGTTGGGATGCCTCGGTCGTGCGGATCATCCGGCTGGACGACAGCGGCACGCCGACCCGTTGCGAATCCCCGCAGATGAAGAATGGCGACATCATGCTTGAGGGCTCCGCGTCGCCGGTGATGATCGTCTCGGGAGCCGCCGCTCGGAAGCCCGATCTGGTCGCGTCTGACAGCGGCATCAAGGTATTGCCCATCGCGCCGAAAGAGGGCGACGTTCTGCGCGTCGCAGTTGCTGTGCGGAACGATGGCGGAGCGGCCGGGGCAGCGGATGTCGCGCTCTATCGTGATACGATCAGCGCCGCAACGAGACTCGAGGTCAAGCCGGTGAGTGTGAAGGCGGGCAAGACCGCGCAAGTCACCTTCGAGGTCGGCACGAAAGGCCTCGACGGTCAGCGCCGCCTGATTGCGCAGATCGACCCCGAAGGCCGCCTTCGGGAACTGGTGAAGACCAACAATCTGGCTGCGGCGTCGATCGAGATCGCGGGTGACTACGCAAACTGGGGTTACGGCGCGAACCTTGAAATCGACACCGGTGATGCGGCGCGGCTGGACGAACCGGTGGTGGCGACAGTGGACCTGACAGCGGCGGCGGGGCTGCCAGCGGGCGCGAAGCCCGACCCGGCCTCGGTGCGCGTTGTCGAGGTGCAGGCGAACGGAGGCTTCGGCCGGTCATTCCCAGCGCAGTTCGATCCCGATGACACGCAGGGCGGAGCCGCAGGGTCGCGGGGGACGCTGACGTTCATCCTGCCGGGCGAGACACCGGCGCACACGAAGTTGCGGCTGCGGTTCATGTTCAAATCGACCCCCGGCGCAGCCGCGGCGATGCCCACCGTAACCTGGGACTCGAAGGGCCAGACGGTGACGACGCCTGCCTACTCGGCGCGTTTCCAGGACGGCGTGCTGTTTGACATCCGCGATCTCCTGTCGTCCTCCCCCGACAAGGTTGCGATCCAGTCGATTCCTGTCTCCTCGCAAGTGACTGGCTGGGTGACGGAGCAGGGTAAGGTTACCGGCCTGGATGTGTTGAGCGCAGGACCGGCGCGCGTCGTCGTGAGAGTGCGCAAATCGCTGAATGGCGACTACCAGACCGACAAGATCTATGCCTTCTACCCGAGGCACTTCGAGGTGGACTTCGCGGCGAACAAGCCGGACCTGCTGCCCTCGCGCGCCTACTACGCCATGTCGGGACAGTTCGAGGACAACGGCGGGACACGGGCCATGGTGGACGGGCAGGGGAATGACGAGGGCGTCTCGGGCAAGGCCCCCAATCCGCAGTGGTACGCGATCTACTCGGATGTGTGGGCGCATTCGTGCGTGGCGTTGGGCGGTCTGGACAACATCTGCTATTGGGATTGCCCCGGGGCGTGGGGCGGGACCAGCTTCACGACCGGCATGGTGAAGGGCGTGCGGATGGCGTACGTCTTCCACCCCGGCCAGAAGGATGCGGGCTTCGCGCAGAGGGACTATCAGAGGCTCAGTGCGCCGGTGAGCGTGAGGTAACGGCGACCTCACCCCCGCCCCCTCTCCACTCCGTGGAGAGGGGAGAACGGCTACGGCTTCCTACCCCGCCCCGCTTTGCGGGGCACCCCTCCCTCGTAGGGAAGGAGGAACGACGACGACCTATTGTCCGCTGACGATCGTGGGGCGGCCGGGTTTGGGGCGCAACCGGGCAGACATCGTAGAGACGCCCCGGCGGGGCGTCTCCGCCCTTTGCATTCCCACGCGACGCCGGGCAACGGTAGAGACGCCCCGGCGGGGCGTCTCTACCAGCATTTGGGTGCCTCCGCTTAGCGCAGCCGAACGATCTTCCTCGTGGCGCTGGATTCGTAGATCGCCAGGATCAACTCCACCGCCCGCCGCGCCTCGCGTCCGCTGAGCAGCGGGTCGCGGTCCTCGGCGATGGCGGCGATGACGTCCGAGATTTGCTCGACGTGCGCCGGGACCGCTTCGCCTGCCATGCCGGCCACCGGGTCGGCAGCCCCGCCGATGGCTCCGGCGTCCGGCACGTAGATGTACTCCTCGCCCTCCACCTCCCACAGCATGAGCTGATCGCCCACCACAACCACGTTTCCGAGCGTGCCGTGGATCTCCAGCCGCGCCTCGTGGCCTCTGTAGGTGCACGTGGTGCCCTGGATGAGGCCCTGCATCCCGTCCACAAACTTCAGCGTCGCCGAGGCGCAGTCTTCGACTTCGATCGTATCGTGCGCCAATGCCTCGGCAAAGCCGGCGACGTACTGCACATCCCCGAGAAGCCATAGGAGCAGGTCGATATAGTGGATGGACTGATTGAGGAGCGCCCCGCCGCCGTCGAGGCGCTTGGTGCCGTGCCACCCGTCGCCGTAGTACGCGTCGCTCCGAAACCAGGGGATGAAAGCGTTGCCGTAGAGCAGTTTGCCCAGCCTGCCGGCGCGCGTGGCCTGCCGAACGCGCTTGTAAATGCCGTATCCGCGAAGCTGATGCGTGGCCCCCAGCTTCACGCCGTTGCGGTCGCAGGCCTCGATCAGGCTGTCGATGGCCTCGAGGGTGATGTCGATGGGCTTGGTGCAGATGACGCTCTTACCGGCGTTCGCGGCCATGATGCCGAGCTTCGCGTGTAGCCCGCTGGGGACCACCACGTCGACGATGTGGATGTCGTCGCGCTCCAGCATCCGCGCGTAGTCGGTGAAGCACTCACACCCGTACCTGTCGGCCTTGGCGCGCGCCGCCTCCTCGCGGCTGTCGCAGACGGCGACGAGCCGGGCGTTGGGTATCTGGGTGATGGCATCCATGTGGGTGTCGGAGATGACCCCGCACCCTACGACACCGAAGCCGAAGGCCTTCTGGGCAATTGCCATGTGGTCGCCCACCCTTCTGTCTGGATGGAGGGCGAACGACGATCAAACCATAGAGACACAGAGAACGACTGAGGCACGGCCTGCCCGTCCGGTATCTGTCAGAGGACGTGGCCGTTCACTGTGTTCTCTGTCTCTGTGGTTGACCGCCGTTTGCCTTCCGGCACGATCGGGGCTGCAGTTGCCTACGTGGGCACGCCGCCCGCCATCCCGACGAGCCGCCAGCCCTTCGCGGTCTTGCAGAAATGCGCGACGACCTTGCCCTTGACCTGGCCGAAGGCGGTGATCGACAGGTTCCAGTTCGCCCGCGCGGTCGCGACCGCGCCATCGGCGTCGACCTGCACGCCCTCCAGCACCGAGTAGTCCGCCGTCCCCATCGCCAGGAAGCTGTTGATCATCCCGATGAAGTAGTCGGGATAGGCGAACGCGAAGAGTTGCCCGTCCGGGCCGGTGACGGCCGCGGAGAAGGGGTCCTCATTGAGCTTCTCCTCGAGGGGCGATACATCGCCCTTTGGGAACCCGGCGGCCCAGGCGCCGAGGATGTCCTTGATGGCGGCTGTCGTCTTGATAGCCTCGGGGTCTTTGTCCCCCTTGGGCTGGGAGATCGACAGCATCATGTACTTCAGCTTGCCGGCTTCATCGGTCAGGACGCCGGAGAGGATCTTGTCCGGGGCGTCGCCGGGCATGGTCAGGGTCGCTCGCACAGTGATCAACCCACCCACGGACAGTATCTCGTGATCCTTGACCTTGACGCCCGCGGGCAGCTTGAAGTCTTCGCCGAGCTTCGGCGTCTTCTGTAGCTTGGCCGCGTTCACCGCGACGAAGCCGTCGCCTTTGGGCATCAGGATCTCGCTGGCCTGGATCGAGAGCATCTCGGCAATCTTCTTGCCATCGGCGGTGGCCAGCGTGCTTAGCGTGTCGGCCAGCGCCTTGTCGACGGTGGCGGCTACGGCATCGGCCTTGTCGTCGGCCCGGGCCGCCGTCGCTCCGACGAACATCGTCGTGCTAAGGGCGGCGCACAACATCGCCACAAGGCACGCTATCCAAAGGGGCGTTGCCTTCCTGGGCCTGAGGGTGCTATCGTTCACTCTCGACACCTCCCACTCGAATCGGCATTGCATTTGCTGTAATGACATTCCGCGCCGAGGGGAGTTTCCCCTTCTCGGCGGGCGGCCGGTTGCGGGCTCTTCCTCAATGTGTGTGGGTAGTGACCTCGAACTGGTCCTGGCCAGGATTTCGTTGCGAGACGCGGACGAAGTCGTTGCTGTTGCGTCCGCCAGGACGCCCGGCGCGAAG
>CAYWBK010000055.1:18251-20591 GCA_964455745.1 uncultured Armatimonadia bacterium | reverse complement strand
AGCCCTGAATCATCCGCCGAACATGAAGCAGGCCGGACTTTTGCAATTGGCTCATACCACATAATACGCCTCGCGGCGACGATCAGACGCCAGCCAGTCTCAAGTCCGGTCAAGCCGCTGCTTCTTGGCCGCGAGCATTTCGTTCACTATGCGCTTTTGTGTTGGGGCTGCGTCTGAAGGGGCTGGGTGCAGTGGGGGCGAATTGTGCGGATCGTGCAAGGACACCTTCAGACAGCAGACAGCGCGACTAGTGGTGGCGCAAGAGGCAACGCCATCCGGCTCTTCCTCTTCGGCGCGCAGACGGGCAAGACCCGTCGCATCGCCGCCGAAGTGGCGGGGCTGCAGGCCGCCGGCGTCCCGGCGGACCGAATCCTGGTCGTCACCCTTAATGATGAATTGGCGCGGGCGCTGACCGACCAATTGGACGAGCAAGCCGCTGCGGCCGGGGTCGGCGCATCGGTTGTCGCGCTGACCTTCAACCGGCTTGCGACGCGCGTGATGCTCGAACCCGGTCCGGGGCGGGTGCCGACGGCGGCTCGGGCGATTGATGACACACTGGAGCGTCTACTGCTCGGGGAGGCCATCCCAAAGGTGCTGCCGGCGGGCAACACCGTCTTCGACCACCTGGCCCATGACCTCCCGTTCCGCAAGGCCGTGGACCAGTTCATCCTCGAACTGAAGCTCGACAAGATCGACCCCGCGCGCTTCCAGCAACTGACGGCGGGCCTCGAGCCGGTCGCAGAACTCTCCGCACTGAGCCGAATCTACGCGCTCTACCACCAGCACCTGCGTGACAACGACATTGTAGACTTTCGCGGCGCGGTGTGGCTCGCGCTCCAGCGATTAGAGGTCGAGCCTGTTGTGCTCGAGCGACTGCGTGCACAGTGGGAACACGTCTTCGTAGATGAGATACAGGACGCGACGCCGGTGGAGATTGAGCTTCTGGCAGCCGTGTGCGGTGCGGGCGCGGCGGTGACGCTCTTTGGCGACCCGGAGCAGGCGATCTACGGCTTCCGGGGCGCGGTCGCCGGGCAGGTGGAGCGCTGCGTCGAGGAGGTCTTCAGCCGACAGGGGCGGCAGGTGGAGCGCGTCGAACCGGCGGCGGAAGCCAGCCCACCGGCGGCCACGCCCACGTATGCGCTTCTGGACACGGTTGCGGATGAAGCGCGGTGGGTGGCGGGCGAAGTGCGCCGATTGACGCGCGAGGAGGGCATCGACCTCGCCGACATCGCGGCGCTGTTCCGCAGCTACGGTCAGTTGCGCCTGTTTGCGCCGCTGCTGGAGGCGGAAGGAGTGCCGGTGAGCGCCTCGACCGGCTCCGAGGGCGCGCGGGTGATGAACCTGGTCGTGCAGTCGTTCCTTGGACTGTGGAGGGCGCTGGACGGGCTGCAGGAGACGGGGCTGGGTGAGAGCCAACGGCGGGAGTTCATCGAGGAGGCGAACGCCGGGCTGCTGCGAATTGCAAACTATCTCAGTCCCGGTAATGCGGAATTCCAGCGCGCGTTCGAGTCTTCGGTTCGCCGTGCCGACCGCCAGCGCCGGTATGCGCTCGATACTATGGACTGGCGCACGATTACGAACAGACCGCCGCGTTTCGGGCCACTGCGGGCGCTGCTCGACCGCGGGAATCGGCGCAAGGAAGCGGTGTCGACGCGGCTTCGGCGCGCGGTGGCGCTGCTTGACCTCGACCAGGTGCTTGCGCCGGCGGCGATGACCGAGGCGATGCACTGCCTGGCCTCGTTTCTCGATAAGGCCCGGAATGCCGAGGGGCTTCTACAGTCGCTGGCGGGCAAGCTGCCGTCTGCGGGCGACCTGCTGGCCGATCTCGAGGGCTTCTTCCCGGCGGGCGCAGGGCCTTCTCGGCGCGGCGTATCGCTGCTCACCGCTCACCAGGCGAAGGGCCACAGCTTCGACGCGGTGTTCGTGCCGTGGATGACCGAAGGCGTCTTCCCAACGCGGGTGCCGCCACTGCGGCTGCTGGGACAAGATGCGCTGCGAGGCTTGGCGAAAGCTATCGCAACCGACGCGGGACGGCATGGCGACTTCGTGCAGACGCGGGGGCTGGCGGAAGACCCTGCCGAGGCGCTGGCCGAGGAGCGCCGGGTGCTGCACCTGTGCATGTCGCGGGCGCGGAAGCGGCTGTATCTGTCGGCGCACCGCCAGGACGCGTCGGGACTGCAGCGGCCATCACCGTTCTTCATCAAGCAGTGCGATTTGCACTTCGCGGACGGGTTCAGGCCCCGAGTAGGGAGGACGTGTCCGCTGGCGGGTACGGCGGTTGCTCAAGACCTGGGGCTTCAGCCCCAGGTGCTTAACCTGAACGACCAGCGCCGACTTCAG
>CAYWBK010000055.1:0-18151 GCA_964455745.1 uncultured Armatimonadia bacterium | reverse complement strand
GAACCCCGCGTCCGCGTTCCCGGAGTCCTCGCCGACTGAAGTCGGCGCTGGCGAGGTAGGTCAAGTACCGGGCACTGAAGTGCCCGGTCTGGGAAAGGCTTGGATGCCCGGTCCGGGCGGGGCAGAGAGAGAGGTCGTTCGAGACCTGGGGCTTCAGCCCCAGGTGCTTAACCTGAACGACCAGCGCCGACTTCAGTCGGCGAACCCCGCGTCCGCGTTCCCGGAGTCCTCGCCGACTGAAGTCGGCGCTGGCGAGACAGGTCAAGTACCGGGCACTGAAGTGCCCGGTCTGGGAACGGCCACGGCGCCGCGCCATCTCATCTCCTCTTGCCCTGAATGCCCGCTTGTGCGCGAGCCGGGAGCCTGCTGCCTGGGGCTCGAGGCTGAGGCGCGAACGCCATTGGCGCGCCTGGCCATCCCGGTCAGGGAGGCTAGTGTGGTCCTCGACGGGGCGGGGTACGTCTTCAGCGCCACCAGTCTGAACTCTTACTGCAAGTGCCCGCGGGCCTTCTTCCTTGGCGAGGTGCTGCGCCTGGTGGAGGAAGAGGAGAGCGACGCGATGGCCCTCGGCATCGTCGCGCACCGGGTCCTGCGGCGTATCCACGAACCCTCCCAGTCGCCGTCGCTGGAGGATGCCTTCGCCTGGGCTGCCGAGGACTTCCGCTACTACACTGACGAGTTCACCAGCGCGGTGATGATGGAGTACCAGCGCGGCGTCTTCCGGGATGCGCTCGCCAACTACTTCGAGCTTGGGCACCATAGGAGGTCGGTCCTGCAGTGCGAGGTTCCGTTTGGGAAGGAGACGCCCGTGCTGATCGCCGGGCACCGCTTTACGGGGCGGATTGACGCGGTCGCCGAGGGTGATGGCGGGCGGGTGCTGGTCGATTACAAGACCAGCCGCACGGCTTACGATGCGGTAGGGGCGGCAACGAACAATGCGAACCTGAAGCTGCGGTTCACGGACCCCGAGGCGAAGGCCTCCATCGAAGCCGACTACCAGTTGCCGATCTACACGCTGTCCGGGGTCGTGCCGCGCGAGCAGATTCGGGCGTTGGAACTGCAGTTCGTGCGGCCTGCGTACAGCGCGAACGGGTGTATCCGAGTGACGGTCGGGCTTGGGGACGCCGCGTCCGCTACGGACCTGTCCTACGAAGAGCTGCGCGAGATCGAGGCGACTATCGGCGGCTACTGCGACGAGGCAGTGAGTTGTGCCACCTTCGAGCCGAATCCCGACCGATGCAACAGCCCCTTTCCTTCCGGGTGCGTGTTCCGGGACCTGTGCCAGCGGACGAACGGAGGGGAGGAGTAGCCGATGGCGCTGAACCCCGAGCAGAAAGCCGTCGCCGAGGCCGCCCCGACCATGCCGCTGAAGGTCATCGCCGGCGCGGGGACGGGCAAGACCGAGACCCTCAAGAGCCGGTTCGTGCATCTCGCGGAGGAGAGCTGGGACCGGGCCGCGACCATCCTGTGCCTGACCTTCACCGAAAAGGCCGCGGGGGAGATGCGTGAGCGCATCGAGGCGGCGCTGCCGCCTAACGAGGCGCTGCTGCACCCGCCCCTGTGGATACACACGTTCCACGGCTTCTGCCAGCGAATCCTGGGGGAGTTCGCCTGCCAGGCCGGGCTTTCGCCCGGTTTCGAGGTGAGGGAGGACATCGAGCAGGAACTCCTCATCACCCGGCTCATCCAAAGCATCCTGCACGGCGAATACGACGACGAAGGGCCGCTGGGAGCGCGCACCCTTGCGCGCCTGCGGCTGAGCCGTCCGGATGCGATGCTGCGCGATGTGATGGGCTTTGTGATGAAAGCGAAGAGCCTCGGCTGGTCGGCGGAGCAGTTCGAGCAGCACACTTCCGACCGCTGCCGGCGCTTCTTCGAAGGCCTGCCGAAGCCGGAGGCGATTGCGGATGCGCTCGGCGACCGCGACCTCGTCGAGGCGCGGATGCTGCGTGCGCTGCAGACGCCTCTAGGTCTCTCCGGCGACATCTGCCCGGATCGCAGCAGTACCACCGACCTGCGTGGCATCTACCGCGAGAGCGCGAAGTCGGTCATCGAGCCGGAACGCTGGCAGGCGATCCGGGATGACGAGCGCGAGCAGGAGCAGGTCGTCATCGCGGCCACGGCGGCGGCGTACCGCGAGTACCAGCGACTGCTGGCGGAGAACGCGGCGCTGGACTTCTCGGACCTCATCATCAAGGCCATCGAGCTGTTGCGGGGCAACGAGAGCATCCGCCTGCAGCTCGAAAAGCGCTTCAACTATGTGATGGTCGATGAGTTCCAGGACACGACGCCGGCGCAGATGGAGCTGCTGAAGCTCATCACCCGCCAGAAGCCGTGCACTGTCGCCGACTGCCCGAGCGCGAAACCGGGCAACGGCCGCGACCCCAATGCCTGCGTGCTGCACACGAACCTGATGATCGTGGGCGATAAGAAGCAGTCGATCTACGGGTTCCTGCACGTGCGGCCCGAAAATGTGGACGACCTGGTGCCTTGCAATACGCCCGGAATCCGGCACGAGTTGAGCACGAATTACCGCTCGGCGGGCGTGGTCGTCAACCTCGGCAACCGCATCAAGGAAGAGGCCGAACCCGGCGACCCGGACCTTGCGCCGCACGACGCGGCGGCCTTCATCGACCTGCAGCACCCGGACGCCGACGGCGCGCCGCAGCCCGACGGCTGCCCGATCTGCCGACAGATGGTCCACACCTGCGACGCACCCGAGGTGCAGGTGACCGGCGCGTTCATCGGCGAGGACATCGGGGCGCAGCGTAAGGCCGAGAGCCGCTGGATCGCCGATGAGATCGCCTGGCTGTCCGCCGAGCAGGGGTACCGGCAGGGCGACATTGCCGTCCTGGTGCAGCGCAACAGCCGCTTCGCCGACTTGAAGAACGCGTTCAACGAAGCCGGAATTTCGTATGTCCCGGTCGGCGGAGTCGGCTTCTTTGCTGAAGCGCTTGTCCTGGACACGATCGCCTACCTGCGCATCGTCGAGGACCGTTTCGACGCACTGAGCCTCGCGCGCATCCTCACCCGGCCGCCGTACAACCTGACCGACCGACAGCTCTACATATTGGGTAGCCAGGTATTGGAGATTCCGCAGGGCGAGGGCGGCGAGGAGCCTGCCGGACATTCACTGCCACGCCTGCCGATGTTCGACGCGCTGGCGGACCTCGCCGAGGAGCCGCGTAAGGTCTTCGTCGGCGAGAAAGCGGCGCTGGCGGATGAGCTGCCGCTGGAGGAACTGCGGACGCTAGGGGCGCTGCTCAGCGATCTGCACGCGCATCGTTTCGAGATGCCGCCGGGCGCGGTGATCGAGGAAATCCTGCGGCGCACGGACCTGCTGCGTTACGTCGCGCCTGCGGACGACACCACGGCGGCGATTGCGCTTGGCATCCTGCGACATCTCGCGGCAACACTGGAGAGCCGGTCGATCCGCGCGACGCTTGGGGAGTTCCTCGCGCTGCTCGACATGTACCGCAACGCGCCGAAGAGTATGCCGACGCCGGAGATCGACGCCGGGGACGCGGTTCAGGTCATGACAATCCACAAGTCCAAGGGACTGGAATTCCCGGTCGTCTTCCTGCCCTCAGTGACGCGCAGCAACCGGGAAAGCGGCTGGGTATTCGACGAGAATCTGGGTCTGGTGCTCACCAACGTCCGTGGGCAGCGGTGCTCGAAGCGCCTGGTCTACTACGCGCTCAGCGGCGAGCACCTCCAGCGGGAGAAAGGCGACTTGCGGCTGTTCTACGTCGCGGCGACGCGGGCGATGAAGCGGCTGGAAACTTCGTATGTCGCCTCGGCGAAAGCCAAGGTCACCGGGCCGGAGGGGCATCCATACGGGCGGTTCTTCCGCGAAGACGAGCGCCTGCAGACGCCGGAAGTGCCGGAGACACTGACGAAACTCGAAGGCGCCGGGGCGCGACTGGGCTTGTCAGAGCCGCGCGCGATCGAGGCGCTTCCGCCTGCCGAGTCGCTCGCGCAGCCACTGCAGACGAGCTTCTCCGAGTTGCGACTGCTCGATCAGTGCCCGCCGCGGTTCTGGATCAAGCGCCGGTGGGGATTCCCGTGGTCGGCCTTCGGGTCTGATGACGAGCATGACACCGACGCGACCGCCATTGGCACGGCGTTCCATAATCTCGTGGCGGAGTTCTACCTGAAGCCGTGGTCGGCGGCAGAGGATGATGCGCACATCGGGGCCGTCGCTGACAGGTTGAAGGCACCGGACGACCCGCGGCAGGATTGCCGGGGCCACAACGGCGACGAGGACGGCCTCGCGCGGCTGAAGATGCTGTTCGTCACCTTCCGGTCTTCGGAGTGGGCAGACCTGCGCCCGGAGGCGGGGGATGTCGAACGCCCGGTGCGGCTGGGGCTTCGACTGGACGGGGCCACGGTGCGCTTGACGGGGAAGATCGATGTTCTGCGCAGGCAGGGCGGGCCGGTTATCGCCGACTTCAAGACCAACGCGCGGCTGGAGGAGGCTGAACTCGGCGACTACGCGCTGCAGCAGTACATTTACGCCCGCGCGGTCGCCCAGGAGATGGGCGCGCAAGTCCCGGAAATCGGTGGCGTCCTAGTCCACGTTACTGCCCAAGGCTGCCGCGACATTGCGGTATCGTTCGATGGCTGCGAGGAGCGGCTGAACCGGTTGCTCACCACAGCGGTCAACGTCGAGGGCGCGGAGGCCCTGCCCGACCCGGGGCCGACGCCACCGTGCGACACATGCCACTACAGCGACCTGTGTCCGAAGTCTACGCAACGGTAGTCTCCCGAAATCCGGTTTGCGTTCAACGCGCAAAGAGATGAGCATTTTTGACCACGAAGACACAAGAACACTAAACGGCACAGCGGATGTTGACGTGAGGCCGTATCGTGTTCTCGTGCCTTCGTGGTCAATCTCTCCTCTGATTCCGGCTGTGCCAGGCAAAAGCCTGAAGACCTCAGTCCAGCTTGTAGATGTGCACCTCATCAAACCACGCGGCATCGTCTGCGGATCGCTCTCCGCCGACACATAGCAGCAAGACCAGTTTCCCCACGCCCTCAGGCGCCTCGACCACATCGAACATCTCGCCCCACTGGTCGGTCGGGGCGCTCGTGTAGATCAGCCGGTCGCGTTCCTCGGCGATCCACTTTCCCTCGGCGGTCTGCCAGCGGACCCTCAGCCACGCGCTGCCGCTGCCCTTCAGCTTGCGCAATCCCTGGACGGCGTAGTGCTCGCCCGGCTTGACCGGCGCGATGGCCTGGAGGAAGCAGCCGTCGGCCACCGCCGCCGCGCATGCCGAGCCCTTCGCGGCTGCGCCGGTCTCGCGATCCCAGGTGAAGCTGCCCTTTGAGTTGTCGGCCTGCCACGATCCCCAGCCGGCGGGCGTCGCGCCCTCCTTCCACTCCATCGTTCCGCCACCTGGAAGGGTGGCTTTCGCGGCTGTGAAGTCGCCGTTCAGGATAAGGTCGTTCAGCTTCCCGGCGGCTTTCAGGTCGGCGATGCGCTGTCTCCCGAAGCTCACCGGGTCGCGGGCGAAGGCCAAAGCGGCGGAGCAGCCGGGCATGGTCTCCTCCCAGGTCTTCGCCAGGTCCGTGCGGGGCACCGGCCACCAGCGCGATTTCTCGCCGTAGATCCACACGTACTGGTCCGCAACCCGCAGGGCTGTGGCGACGTTTCGGCGTAGGCGGTCGAGGCGCGGCGCGGCCTTGTCGGCGTCGGTCTTGGCGGCGGGGTCAGCAATGTACCACGGCGAGGTCGGCGGGTTGGCGTAGGCGTCGAGGTAGATGCCGAAGCTGGTTTGCACCTGGGCGCGGTACTTGCGGCGGTTCTCCGGCGAAACCAGCGACTGCGCGTCGCCCTTCATCATCACGGCGGATTCGAGGAATTGCCCCGGCGAGTTGTATAGGTACGCGCTCTCGCAACCGTCCACCAGTGTGATGGTCGGCGGGATGACGTCCAGCCAGCCGTCGATGAAGGCCGGGTACAGCCCGTAGCCGCCGGCCTGGAGGCTCGGCACAGGATCGGCCTGCCCGGCGGCTGAGGCGTTGACGCTGTTCATGAAGTAGCAGTAGAGCGTGCAGTCCGGATACTCTTGCGCGATGGCCTGCATGACCTCGCGGCCCCGCTGGCGCGCTTTGGCGCAGTACTGCACGAACGTGTGCTTGGCGGCCCCGGGCTGGGCCTGATACCTGAACTGCGCATACGGCTCGGTGTACGGCTCGGGGTCGAAGAGGATGCCTCGCGCGTTCCCCTGTTTCGCGATCCACGCGGCAATGCGCCAGTGCTCGACCACATTCTTCCATCCAGCGTCGTCGAACCAGTCCACGTTGCCGGGGTTCGCGCCGGTAGTCACGAAGTTGTCGGTGAGACGCGTGAACTTGCAGGCCTTCAGGTCATCCACGCAGGTCTGGAACCACTCGCGCTTCCAGGGGTCGGGGCAGAGCAGTCCCCGCAATGCGCAGGTTTTCGCGGCGTCGATCCTGCCGACCGCCCCGAAGAGGATGCCGTCGAAGGGCTGCTTCTCGATCTCGGCAAGATTCTGGCGCAGCCAGGCGGTAGTCGGCTCATCCCAGCCGGTTTCGATGAGTTTCTTGCGCGTCCAGTTGGCCGGGCCGGGCTGGGCGAGGGCGGCCGAGGCCGCGAGAACGACCAGAAGGGCAGAGCAGATGGCAGCGTGTCTCATCGGGTGGCTCCTGTTGGGTGCGATGGCAGGCGGCTGTAGGAGCACTCTCCAGAGTGCGACCAGGCCGTCTTTGCATGCCAAAACTGCGGCCATAGTGGCGATTTAATGTCGCTATGGCGACGCATCAACGGCAATCGCGGTCTGGAGACCGCTCCTACAGACGGCCCTGCCGTCTTGGTTCGCGATGCCGATCAGCAGGCCTTCCCGCCCGGCATTTGCAGTTCGGCCAGCGTCCGGCGCAGGTAGTGGAGGTCTCTCTCGCCCGCCACGCTCGGGTCCCCCAGACCGCAATACTCGCAGCATACATCGCCTGCGAAGCCGACTTGCTTGAGCGCCTGGAAGATGCTGAAGTAGTCGAGATGGCCGGTTTCGAGGTCGTAGGAGTAGTCGGTCGTGCCGTCATTCAGCCGCCGGCAGTTCTTCGCGTGGACATAGCCGATCTTCTCGCCGAGGATGTTCACGGCCTCGACGGCCTCTTCCGCGTGCGGCGTGCCGTACATGTTCCCGGCATCGAGGTTCGCGGTGACGAGCGGGCTGCCGATCATCTTCAGGAGCTTGTAGGTCGAGCGCGCGGTGTCGTGCAGGCAGTGCATGTGGATCTCGAACGAAGCGGTCATGCCCTGCTCGGCGAGAGCCTTGGCAACCTCGCGGTAGGCCTCGGCGGCGCGCTCGTAGTGGTGCTCCTCGGCGATGGCCGAGCCGCTCTCTTTGCGATCCGGGTCCATTAGGCCGCCGCAGGAGCAGTTGGCCTTCGTCACGCCGAGGTCCTTGAGGTGGGGGAGACCCGCGATGATGAAGTCGAGGTTCGCCTTGCGCACGTCCGGGTCGTCGGCCATGACGTCCGCCCCCCAGGACGCGACCGGCGCGATGACGCCGTACTTGGCCATCGTGTCGCCGAGGCGCTGCTTCTCGCCGGCGAGGTTCTTGGTGTCGAAATGGCTGCCGACGAGTTCGATCCCGTCCCAGCCGTGCTCTTTGCTCTTCTTGCAGGCACGGTCGAAATCATAGGCGCGGTAGGTATAGGCGTGCATGATAAGCATGGTGATTGGCTCCTGTGATAGGACTTATGCGTGTAGCTGTCCGTTGGTGACAAGACAATATCGGCAAGAGAAACGACGGATCACCGCAGAGACACAGAGGGCACAGAGAACGGCTGGGAAACGGCTGGCCTGCCCCACGATAGGCCTTTGGACGACGTTGCCGTACACTGTGTTCTCTGCGTCTCTGTGGTCGATTGCCGTGAGTCGTTTCCCGACCCTCCGACTACACATCATACTCCCGCCGCCGGTGCAATAGGTACAGAAAGAACGGGCAGCCGACGAATGCCGTGATGACCCCCACGGGGATCTCCCCGGCGAGGTTCGCCGCCATGTCCGAGAGAACGAGCACGATTGCGCCTCCGGCGGCGGCGAAGGGCAGCAGAACACGGTGATCAGGGCCGACCAGAAGGCGCATGATGTGCGGCACGATCAGCCCTACGAACCCGATGATCCCGCTGACGCTCACCGCCGACGCCGCCAGCAGCGATGAAAGCGCGAGCAGCGCTAACTTCACCTTGTCTACATCCAGCCCCAGGTACCGCGCCGACTCGTCGCCGAGAAGCAGCACATTCAGGTCGCGCCCGAAGACGTAGATCGCCGCCAACGAGAACACCGCATACGGCACGACCATCCGCACCTCGGGCCAGCCCCGGTTCGACAGGCTGCCCATCATCCAGTACACGACCTGGTTCATGTCGCCGCGCTGGCCGCGCAGCAGCACGACCGCCGAGATCGCCGAGGCGAACGAAGCGACCGCGACGCCTGTGAGCAGCAGCACGGTCACCGGCGTCTTGCCGCCCCGCCGCGACAGCAGGTACACGACCGTGGTGGCGATCAGGGCCCCGATGAACGCCGCGATGGGAACCGGGCTGAGGCCGGCGATCCATACATTCAGTCCGAAGATCGTGGCGATGGTTGCGCCGAGTGTTGCACCCGCCGAAACCCCGACGATTGACGGCTCGGCCATTGGATTCTGGAAGAAGCTTTGCATCACGCACCCGGCGACCGCCAGGCCGCACCCGACGAGCAGCGCCAGGACGAGGCGGGGGAGACGCAGGTTCAGGACGATGTCGCGATGCTGGGGATCGACGCCGGCGGCGAGCGAGTCCAGACCCGGCAACTCGGCCAGAAGCACCCGCGCCGCGTGGGACGCCGGGAGCATCGACGGCCCGACGCACAGGCCGGCCAGGCACGATGCGACGAGGGCGAGAAACACGAGAACGCCCGCAATCCGCCGCCTTCGCGCGGTCATCGCACAGCCCCCCCGGACTTCAGGCGCGTGATCGCGGCCTCGGACAGCGGGGTTACCCTCGGACGCCCACTTGGGCCCTCATCGACCAGGACTTTCGCGCCGTAGACGTCCGCGATCCGCTCCTCGGTGATGACTTCGGCGGGAGCGCCGTCGGCCACCACCACGCCGTCGCGCATCAGGACGAGGCGCGGGCAATACTCAGCGGCCGAATTGAGGTCATGTGAAACGCACAAGATCGTAACGTCTCGCGAGGCGTTCAGGCCCCGCAGAAGCTCGAAGATCTCGATTTGGTGGTTGATGTCGAGCATTGCGGTCGGCTCGTCGAGAAGCATGATGTCCGCCTGTTGCGCGACCGCCCGCGCGATGGTGACGCGCTGCAGTTCGCCCCCGGACAGCTCCGTCACCGGCCGGTCGGCAAGCTCGAACGCCTCGGTGAGCGCCAGCGCCTCGGCCACGATCTCGCGGTCCTCGCGGCTTTCGGCCTGAAGCCGCCCGAGATGGGGCGCGCGGCCCATCATCACGTACTCGTGCACGGTGAAGGCGAAGCTGGGGGAGGTCATCTGCGGGACCACAGCCAGTCGCCGAGCGACCGTTCGGCGCGGCAGGGCGGCGATGTCGTGGCCATCGAGGCGCACTTCGCCGCCGGAGGGGTGGATCACCCCGGCCAGGAGGCGGATGCAGGTGCTCTTGCCCGAGCCGTTCGGGCCGAGCAACGCCATGAAATCGCCGCGCTCCACGGCAAGGCTGAAGCCATGCAGGACAGGCTGAGCGCCGTAACCGAAGACGACCCGCTGTGCCTCGAGGGCGGGGCACTGGCGGGTCGCCGATGACTGCGAAGATTCGGGGTTCATTGGACCGCAGGGCCGATCATCGAGTGACGGCCAGTGAAAGGTAGGCGACGACGTCCGCCATGCGCTGCACATCGCCCGAGGTGCTATATGCCAGCACCTCCGCGCCGGTCGCCCCAAGAATGCGGGCCGCGGTGAGCATCGCCCCGACCGGCCCGTAGCCGCACATGCTCATGTCGCGGCGCGAGGCCCGCTCGCAAAGGCCCTCCGCGTCCAGTTCAAGCATCCTGTCGATGAGGGTCTGATCTCGCCGCTTCGCCTCTTCGGCGCTCATGTAGTGCGTCATGTCGGTGCTGGCGACGATGACCGCGTCCAGCCCCTCCAGCGCCTGCGCGAGGGCCCTGCCGACTGCCGCGGCCCTCTCCGCGCTTTGCTCGAACATCATCACCGGCACGAAGGTCAGGCTCTCGCCATACACATACTGCAGGAACGGGACTTGCACCTCGAGGCTATGCTCATCGCTGAGCGCCGAGGCCTCGTCGGCGACGGCATCGGAAGCCGACACGATGGCCTGCGCAAGGTCGGTGTCGATGGGCACATCCCCAAGCGGCGTGCGCCAGGCCCCGGAAGTCTGCGTGACGGCGACAGTTCCCCAGGCCCGGTGACTCGGGCCGATCACCACGATGTGTTTCGGCCTTCCGTCCGCCGCGAGGGCGTGATAACCCTTCGCCGCAGGCGCGCCGGAGAAGAAGTATCCGGCGTGAGGACAAGCGAGGCCGACGGTCCTGCGCGGCCCGGCCTCATCGACCTGCGGCAGGCTGCCGGGGCCGAGGCGATGTAAGAAGCAGCCCTCGATCTCGCGCCGGAGGGCGTCGGCGGCGCCCTGGTAGAATTGTCCGGCAACGGACGGTCTGCGAACCGGTCCCGTGGTCATGTTCAACGCCTCTCAATGACCTGCAGGTGTCGGGGCACGAACCGGCTTGACGAGGATGCCGGGCCGTTGCCGTAATCCTCCAAATCCTGCCCATCCTGTCAACCCGCCGTTCGCCGCAGAACTAGCCGCTCGCCAGCTCGGCAACGGCATTGACCGCCTCCGCAATCGGCACGATGCGCTCTTCGCCGTCCCTGCGCCGCTTCACCTCGATGTTGCCGGCTTCAGCGGCCTTCTTGCCGACCACGACGCGCATGGGATAGCCGATGAGATCGGCATCCTTGAACTTCACGCCGGGGCGCTGGTCGCGGTCATCGAGAAGCACCGAGTAGCCGGCCCCTTCGAGTTCGGCGACGACGGTCTCGGCGGTTGCGGCCAGTTCGGGAATCTGCGGATCGAGCAGCAGGACCGCGACCTGGAAGGGCGCGGCTGCCAGCGGCCAGACGATACCGTTGTCGTCATGGTTGGCCTCGACCAGGGCGGCGAGGCAGCGGCTGACGCCGAAGCCATAGCATCCCATGATGATCGGGTGCTGCTCGCCGTGCTCGTCGAGGTAGTTTGCGTCCAGATCGACCGAATACTTCGTCCCCAGCTTGAACACGTGGCCGATTTCGATGCCGCGATGGGCGACGAGTTCCCCCTCGTCGCAGCAAGGGCAGTGGTCGCCGGCCTCGGCCCGGCGCAGATCGGCGAACTGTGCGACCTTGAAGTCCACGTCGAGGTTCACGCCGACCAGGTGCGCGTCGGCCTTGTTCGCGCCGACCACGAAGTCGCTCATTGTGACGACCTCGTTGTCGGCGATGATCGTCACAGTGCTGCTCAGCCCGACCGGGCCGCTGAAGCCGACCGGCGCGCCGGTGAGCTTCTCCACCTCTTCCGGCAGGGCCATCCGCAGTTCTTTCGCATCGATGGCCCGCGACAGCTTGATCTCGTTCATCTCGCGGTCGCCACGGACGAGAGCGGCGTAGAAACGGTCGTCCGCTTTCACGAGCAGCGTCTTGATGAGCTTCTCCGGGCCGACCTTCAGGAACGCGCAGACTTGCTCGACGGTCTTCATGTCCGGCGTTTCGACCAGCGTCGGCCCCGCTGTCTCCCTCTCAGGCAGGGCGGCGGGGGGCAGGGGCCTTCTGGCCGTCGCGCACTCCAGGTTCGCGCGGTAATCGCAACTGCTGCACATGAACACGGTGTCTTCGCCGTGTTCGCAAAGCAGCGTGAACTCGCGCGTGCCGAAGCCGCCCATCGAGCCGGCATCGGCCTCGACGATCACAACGTCGAGCTGCAGGCGCGCGAAGATGCGCACATACGCATCGAACATCGCGATGTAGGACTTGTCGAGGCCCTCCATGCTGGTGTCGAAGCTGTAGGCGTCCTTCATCAGGAACTCTTTGACCCTGATGAGGCCGCCGCGCGGGCGCATTTCATCGCGGAACTTCGTCTGTATCTGGTAGAGAGTCAGCGGGAGTTCGCGGTACGAGGTGATGTCCGCGGCCACCAGGTCGGTCACGTTCTCCTCGTGGGTCGGCCCGAGGCAGAACCAGCGGCCCGCGCGGTCCTTCACCCGCAGCGGCGTCGGCTGGAAGTCGTCCCAGCGGCCGGTGCGCTCCCACAACTCGCGCGGCTGCAGCACCGGCATGTGGATCTCCAACGCCCCGGCGCGGTCCATTTCCTCGCGCACGATCCTCTCGATGTTGCGCAAAGCGCGCAAGCCGAGGGGCAGGAATGTATACGTGCCGGAGCCGAGCGGGCGGATGAACCCGCCGCGCAGCAGCAGTCGGTGGCTCGGCAACTCGGCATCGCCGGGCGCCTGTCGAAGCGTGGGGGCATAGAACTGTGTAGCGCGCAAAGCGGTAGACCTCCGGACGGCAGGTTTCAGGGACGGCGGGTTTTGGGAACGGCAGGAACGGCAGGAACGGCTTCAGCCCAGTGGCCGCGACAATCCTGTCGCGGATCGCCGTTTGCCCTCGGGACGGCCCCACCCCGCCCCCTTTGGGGGCACCCCTCCCGTGCCGGGAGGGGAAAGGCGAACGGCCATCCCCGGGCAGGTTCAGGCTTGAGGTACGGCACGGGAGGACGACGCAACGGGGACCGATCACGACAGTGACCGTGAATTACTCAAGCGTATCGGTGTCCATCCGCCGCATCTCGTCGATGAGCCGCTCTACGGCCTCCGCGACCGGCCACGTCCCGAGCTGCTCCCCGCGGCGGAATAATACCGCAGACTTGCCGCCTGCCGCAAGGCCGATGTCCGCCTCCCGCGCCTCCCCCGGCCCGTTGACCTCGCAGCCCATGACGGCCACGATCAGGGGCGAGTGCACGGTACTGAGCGCTTCAGCGACGGTCCGTGTAATCGGGGTCATGTCCTGCTTGCAGCGCCCGCAGGTGGGGCAGGATACAAGCTGCGGACCGGACAGAAGACCCAGGCTCATCAGTATCTGCCGACCCGTGCGCACCTCATCCACCGGGCTGTCGGTTAGCGAGACCCGCAGCGTATCGCCGATCCCCTCGGCGAGCAGGATCGCCAACCCGCAGGAGGACTTAATGATCCCCGATTCGCCGAATCCGGCCTCGGTGATGCCCAGGTGCAGCGGGTATTGCGACTTTTCCGCGAACAGCCGGTTCGCCCCGACCGTGCGCGCCACATCCGAGGCCTTGATCGAGACCACGATGTCCTCGAATTGCAGCTTCTCCAGCCGGGCGACGGACCGCAGGGCGCTTTCGCACAGCGCCTCGGCGCACGGATGTCCGTACTTGGCTAACAGGTCCTTCTCGACCGAACCGGAGTTCACCCCGACGCGGATCGGGATGCCGGCGGCTCGCGCCGCGTCCACCACTGCGCCCACTTTGCGGTCATCGCCGATGTTCCCGGGATTGATCCGCAGCTTCGCGGCGCCGCTCTCGGCGGCAGACACGGCGAGGCGGTAGTCGAAGTGGATGTCGGCCACGATCGGCGCCGGGCTGCCCTCGACGATCCGGCCGAACGCCGCCGCCGCTGCGTCGTTCGGCACCGCAACGCGCACGATGTCCGCCCCCGCCGCCGCAGCCCGGCGGACCTGATCGACGGTGGCCTCAGCGTCGGCTGTGTTCGTCTTGGTCATCGTCTGCACAGACACGGCAGCGCCGCCGCCGATTTGCACATCGCCGACGCGGACGGGACGAGTCTGTTTGCGAGGCCAGGGGGAAAACATAAGGAAACGCTGAACGCAGAAGGCTGAACGCTGAATCCGGAAAACGGCAGAAAAAAACGGCGGAAAAACGGCAGAAAGAAACGGCAGAAAGAAACGGCAAAGAACGGCAAAGAACGGCATTTGGGCCGGGGGCAGGAAGCCCCTTCTGCTACGGCGACCCGTGCACGGCTATGTTCCAGATGTCCTTGTAGCTGAGCACGAGGATCAACGAGATGACGAAGATGAAGCCGCCAACCATGGCAATGACCTGTAACCTCGCGTCGATACGACGCCGGATGAGGCCCTCAAAGCCCAGTAGCACGATGTGGAACCCGTCGAACGGCGGGATCGGCAGCAGGTTCACCACCGCGAGGCTCACGCTGACCATCCCGCACAGCGACAGGACTTCCATCCAGCCTTTCTTGGCGGTCTCGTAGCTGATCGCCATGATCCCGATCGGACCGGAGGCCGACTCGACGCTCACCTGCCGCCGGATCATCGCCCGAAACGCCTGGATCGCTCCCATGAGAGTGTCCCCGGTGGCGCTGAAGCCCATGCGGACGGCAGCGCCGAGGGGCACGGGTTCGCGCGCCGCGCCCAGCAGTATCCCAATGCGACCCACCTTCTGCCACGGGGTGTCGAGCTGGCGATCGGGCCGAATGACCGGCATGCGTTCCGACGTGCTCTGAGGGGTGACCGAAAGCGTCGTCTCGCTGCCCTGCCGCTGCACCGTCAACTTGACGGGCGTATCCGGGTGGTACGACACGTAGGAGATGACGGTCCCGCTGTCGAGCGGCTCGAACCTCAACCCCAGCACGTCCCGGCACCAGGCCACCGAACCCTCCGGGCTGACATCGGAAGGGCGTGGGAGGGCCGCGAGGGGCAGCTTGATGATCTGCGCCTTCTTGGCGATGTCCTCTTCATCGGCATCGATGCAGTACAATATGACCTCGTTGCCGGGAGCCTTGATGTGGGAAGCGAGGTCGGAGGGCACGGACACGCTGTCCTCATCGATCTGCAGGATTCGCGTGTGCGCCGCGATGCCGGCCAATGCCGCCGGCGAGCCGGCCTTAACGTCGGCGACGCCCAGGGAGAAGCGGTTGCCGTCAACTGCGACGATCCGGTCCGCCGGCTGCAGGCCGGCATCCTTGGCGACGCCTCCGGGCACGAACCCCTGCACGAGCGTGCCGGGGTCGCCCGCTTTCGCGATCCCCGTGACATAGATGACGATGGTGAGCAGGAGCACCGCAAGCACGACATTCATGAACGGGCCTGCGAAGATCACCAGGGCCGCTTGCCAGCGGGGGCGGGAGTGGAAGCCATCGACCACGTCCGCCTCGCCCGGCTCCATCCCCGCGATGCGGACGAACGCGCCGAACGGGATGATGCGGACCGCATATTTCGTCTCGCCGCGCACCCACGAGAACAGGGCAGGCCCAAAGCCGAGGGCGAACTCGTAGACCCGCATTCCCCACAACTTTGCGACCATGAAGTGCCCTGTCTCGTGGAACATGAGACACAGTCCCAGGACGATGACAATCGCGACAACCCCGCTGATGCCACTGCCAATCACATCCGGCATGGTGCTCCTCTAGTCTGATCTACCGCACACTGCCATCGCGCACTTCATGGGCCACGAACCGCCGGGCCCATGTGTCCGCCTGCGCGACGTCATCGATGCTGGAGATGTCGAACGGCTCGTGCGCCTCGAGCGCTCTCTCGGCCAAAGCCGGGATGTCTGTGAAACCGATCCTGCCCTCCAAGAACAACTGCACCGCGGATTCGTTCGCCCCGTTCAGAACCGCCGGATAGCTGCGGCCCGATTTCCCGGCCTCGAAAGCCAGCCGCAGGCTCGGGAAGCGGCCGACATCCGGCCTCTCAAAGGTCAACTGGCCGATCTCGGCAAGGACCACGCAGGGCAGGTCGTTGGCGACCCGCTCCGGGTAGAGCAGCCCGTATTGGATGGGGACGCGCATGTCCGGCGCCCCCATCTGGGCAATCATCGAGCCGTCATGGAACTGTACCATGCTGTGGATGATGCTCTGGTGGTGGACGACGACTTCGATCTGCTCGAACCGTAGCCCGAACAGCCACTTCAACTCGAAGACCTCGAATCCCTTGTTGGCGAGGGTCGCGGAGTCGATGGTTACCTTCGGCCCCATTTTCCAGGTCGGGTGGCTGAGCGCCTGCTCGGGGGTGACTTGCGCCAATTCCTGTTTGTTCAGCCGGGCAAACGGTCCGCCGGAGGCTGTGAGCAGCACTTTCTCGATAGTCCTGCGGTCCTCGCCCCGCAGGCACTGGAAGATGGCGGATATTTCGCTGTCCAGCGGGATGATCGTGGCCCCGGACCGGCCTGCGGCCTGGGTAACGATCTCGCCCGCCGCCACCAGCGGCTCCTTGTTCGCCAATGCCACGTCGATCCCATGCTGAAGCGCCGTCAGCACCGAGGCAAGCCCTGCGATACCCGAGACGGCGCCCACAACCAAGTCGGCCCCCGTGGCGAGCGCCAACTCGCTCAGCCCCGACGCCCCCTCGAGGACCTGCGCATCTGGAAGCTCGGCCCGCGCCTGGGCGGCGGCATCCGGGTCGGCGAGGGCCACAGTATGTACCCCAAACTCGCGTGCCTGTGCGATGAGCGTCGGCGCGCCGCGGTTCGCGGCCAAAGCCACGATCTCTAAGCGTTCAGGGTGCGCCCGGGCAACCTCAAGCGTCTGGGCGCCAATCGAGCCGGTGCTGCCGAGGACAGCAATGCGACGCCGCTTCACGAGGCTGCCTGCTCTTTTGCAGCCGCCGCTGCGGCGGCTTTCTGCGTCTCGCGCAGGTAAATGTAGGCCGAGGCGGTGGCGAGCAAGAGCAACATGCTGACAAAGCCCCCGAGGCATCCGACGATGAACTTGCCGGCCAGAGTCTGCGAAAATACGGTCTCGGAGATGACGACGAGCAGCGCCAGGGGCATCGCGACCGCAGCAGCCCGCAGGACGAAAACAAAGACGCCGAGGGCATTGCGGCGGATAAGCCGGAAGTTGCGCCTCAGAGCCCGCCAGGCCCCGTCATTGTCGGCGACAATGCCCCAGGCAACGAACAGGAATACGACGGACAGCGCACTCGAAACGCGGGTGAGAATACCGCCGACGAGCACGATGTTGAATGACTGCGCCAGCTTCTCGGGAGGCAGGACCGTCGACAGGATCGGAACCGCCGCGACCAGGGGCAGGAAGAAGAGCGCTCGCACCCATAGCAGCGGCGCGAAGGCGTTGGCCGCAGTGCCCAACATGCGGCGCCATTGCCAGTCCCCGGTCGCCGCCACCTCGTGCAGCGCGGCGAATGAGCAGCTTCCCAGAAGCGCCGAAAGAGGAGCTTGCAGAACCAGAGCCAGCACCATCAGAAGCTGCGGGCTTGGTCGGAAGGTGAGCGTCTCGTGTCGAAGGTCCGCGATCTGCACCGTGCGCGCGACCCAGGGGATCGCCCCCCACACGGCGGCGCTTACGAAGCCTACGACAAGCATCGTGCCCAGTTTGGCCTTGCCGCTGCGTTCGGACGGCCCGCTGCCCAGGAACAGCGATACGGCGATGGCGCCGCAGATCAGCAGCGCAGGAAGCAGCGCGCCCTCGTACCCCGCGGTGAAGGGCTCGGTCAGCTTGGGTAGAGACCGGATGAAGGCGTCGGTCACCGCAGCCTTATCTTGCAGCACCTGTAGCGTAGACCACGGGTCGTAGAACAGCAGGCCGATGCGCCGATCGTCTCGCTGCGCCGGAGCCGCAAGCATGAATACGCGGATCCAACCGCCCATTGCGCCGGTGACCCACAGCACGAACAGGAGAAACAGAAGCGTCTGCTCGTGCCACACGGCCTTTGCCGCGCGCCACATGGTGGCCAGCGGGTTCGTGAGTGGCGACAGGGGGCTGTCCGTGCCCCGGTGCCGTATGTAGTCCAGGATGTACCACACATAGACGGCCAGCGTCGCTACGGTCAGTACCAAAATCGGGACATAAGACCCTTTTTCGTTCATGGAGTCCCTCTCAGCGCCATATCAGGTGAGCGACAAGGCTTTTAGCCAAGCGAACGCCGGTCATTGTACGACAAGCGTCCCGGTTCGGCAAGTGTGGCTGAACACAGTGCAGGAGCATCGTTTTTACGCAGGGGGACATCGAGGCGAAGGTAAGGCTGATTGCCGTTCAAGGAGGGGCCGGACTACGAGAGCGCCAGTCGTATCGGCGGTCGAAGTATCCGGCCCCAGCCGTCCCGCAGGGTGAACGGCAGGGCCGGATACTTCGCTGCGCTCGTAGTCCGGCCTCTATGAAACGGTTTGTCAAG